>JBEBJX010000001.1:0-85525 GCA_040079655.1 Sphingopyxis sp.
AAATCCACCCCCCGCAAACGGGTTGGCCGGATTGCCATCGGCGTCAATTTCACCGCGATCAAAACGTGCGCGCTTATCCTTGTCGCCAATCACATCATAGGCGCGCGTAATCTCGGAAAAGCGTTCATTCGCCTTGGGATTGTCCTGATTGGCGTCGGGGTGCAATTCCTTCGCCAATTTGCGATAGGCCTTTTTAATATCGGCTTCGGTCGCGGTGCGGGACACACCCAACAGGGTATAAGGATCAGATGCCATTCGCCCTAGCTAGGGTGGTGAGCCCCGCGCGGCAAGCCTGAGAATGGTATTAAGGCTGCGATAGGCCAAGCAATTGTTCCAGATTGCCAAGATAGGCAATCCACGCCTCGCGGCCCTGCGGCGTCAGGGTTACTCTAGTCATTGGCCGACGATCAACAAAACTTTTGTCGATAGCGACATAGCCAGCATCCTCCAACTTGCGCAAATTGGCGGATAGATTGCCATCGGTCACTGCTGTCTGCCGCTTGAGATCGGCAAAAGCCGCCTTGTCGGCACCCGACAAATAGGCCATCACCGCCATGCGAACACGACCGTGGATGATGTCGTCGATAGCACGGTAGTCATAGCTTGCAGACGGATCAGTGCTTGCTGACGAATCAGTGCTTGCTGACGAATCAGTCACCGCAATGTGCCGATTCAAGCTGGATCAGGATGTGCCCCGGCAAGATTGATACGATCAGCACGCCAACCCCCATCACTACAAATTGCCATGGTGTGTTGGCTAGCAATATTGTCACAGGTGCCAGAGCAAGTGATAGCAGCGCAAAGGGTTTTAGCTGGTCAAGCGACGCCACCTCGGCCGCGACCCGCAAGGCGATTGCATAGACCCCAAACATGATTGCTGGCATCATTGTGAATACCAGAAATAGCGATGAACTGCCCGATTGGTAGAGCGACAGATATGCCGCACCAAGTATAGCCAGCGAAGAGAGCCACAGCAGGCCACCCCCCATTTGCCAAACCGATTTTTCGACACGGTTCCCTATATCATTCATTGATCGGCTAGCGCTGGCGGGCGTGTGCAACCAGCGAGAGAAGACAGCAGCCAGCCCCATCAAGCCGAACCAGATCAATCCCGCCGACGCCATCGGCCATGGCAGGATATGTGCAACCACGGCTCCGTGAAGAGCAGAAGCGAGAGCTATGACCGCTCCCCACAAGATCATTATGCGTCCGCCAAGCAGCGGTAACCGACGGCCCTGCTCCGCTATCGCCCGCAACCGAGCAAGATCGGCAAGCGGATCAGCTGGTGCGATATTGCTACTATCATCCTCGGTCATGAAACCCTCCCTATCACAAGATTGCTGTGGGTGCCTGCAGTGCATCCACAGCAATTATGTTACCGCGCTTGCGGATATTGCATCTGCACCGTCATTGCTTGCGCTTCAACTCCAACAACAAAACGCGCCTGAGCAAATGTTGGTGGACCACGCAGTGCTGCAATGTCGCCCGCAAACGACATAGCCCAGCCATCGGTAGGACCATGCTCGCCCATGCTAAACACATGGTCATTATTGGTGTCGTGCCAAACGTTCAAGGCATAGTCGCCTGGCTCCACGTCTGCGAGAGTCACGGTCACCCTGCCACTCGCGGCAGAACGGACTATCGTGCCGTAACTACCGCGTGACTGCATGAAGTCACCTTCGCGTTGCAACGAGACATAGATAGGAGCCGAGCCGACCTCTACGCCCGCCAATGTTACCGTCAGATCGCCTGCCATTGCCGGGGCAGAAAGCGTTGCCAGAGCAGCGGCGGCCAACAAAGTCATTTTCATCACAATTCTCCTGATATGGGCGGTGATTCGCCTGCACACTACTTTAATAATTAAAGTTATCTCATTTGCAAGCCATTCTTGAGAAGTTGAAAAGCCTGCTCGACCGCCCCGCCGTATGGCGCTAGAGAGCCGCCATGGCCGAAAACCCTCTCACCCTCTTCAACCAATGGTTCGATGAAGCCCGCGCAAGCGAACCCAATGATGCGGAGGCGATGGCGCTCGCCACCGTCGATGCCGATGGCCGCCCGTCGGCGCGGATGGTGTTGCTCAAGGGGCACGGCGCTGATGGGTTTGTCTTTTACACCAACCAGCAAAGCCGCAAGGGCGAGGCGCTTGGCGTCAACCGCCAGGCGGCGCTGTTGTTTCACTGGAAATCGCTGCGCCGGCAAATTCGCATAGAGGGCGATGTCACCACCGTCAGCGACGCCGAAGCCGACGCCTATTTCGCCACGCGATCGCGCGATTCGCGGATCGGCGCTATCGCATCGGACCAGTCGCGCCCGCTCTCCAGCCGCGCCCATTTTCTGAAACGTGTCGCCGAGGTTACTGCACGCCACGCCATCGGCACCATCAAACGTCCGGCGCACTGGTCCGGCTATCGTATCATCCCACATCATTTCGAGTTTTGGCGCGACATGCCGTTTCGCCTTCACGAACGCCGCGTGTTCGATCGGGACAGCGCAGGCGGGTGGAACGAAGGGCTGTTATACCCATGAGTGCGGGACATGCGCATAACCATGCCCATTTGCACAGCCACGCCAGCCTGACTGCGCGCGCGGCGATGGCCAGCGTCGCGATGGCGATGCTGCTGGTTGGCCTCAAAGGCTGGGCGGCATGGGCCACAAGCTCCACCGCAATGCTCGGATCGCTTGCCGACACCGCGCTCGATTTGCTGGCGTCGATCATCACCCTCATCGGGGTCAGGCTGGCGGCGCAGCCCGCCGACGATCAGCACAGATTTGGCCATGGCAAGGCCGAGGCGGTTGTGGCGTTGGTCCAGGTCATCCTCATCAGCATATCCGCGCTTGGTATTGGCTGGCGCGCGATTGACCGCTTTCGGAGCGGAGCGATTGCCGCAGCCCCCGAAGCGGGTATCGCCGTATCCACCATCGCGATTGCGGCAACACTGGCATTGCTTTGGTATCAACGCCTGGTCATCCGCCGTACCAAATCTGTGGCGATCAAGGCCGATCATCTGCATTACCAATCGGACCTTGCGCTCAATGGTGCGGTCATCGTCGCGCTTATACTTGAGGGCTACGCAGGACTTCGCGGGGCAGACCCAGCGTTCGGCCTGTTGATCGCGCTGTGGCTGATTTATGGTGCCTGGCGCACAACCAGCGAAGTGTTGGATCAATTGATGGACAAGGAATGGCCGGCGGCGCGCAAGCTAGCCTTTATCGACGTTGCGCTGCGCCATCCCGAAGCACGCGGGATCCACGACCTGCGCACCCGAACCAGCGGCGCGCACGAATTTGTCCAGTTTCATTTGTGGGTCCGCGCAGACATGACCGTGCTCGAAGCACATGAAGTGATGGATCGTATTGAGGCCGATTTGGCGAAGGATTTTCCGGGCGTCGAAATATTGATACACCCTGACCCCGAAGGGCATACCGACGTCATAGGCTATATCCCATCAGAGACGCTGGAGCATTCAGGCTAGGGTCCTGACCCTAGATTGTCATATCGCGCCCATCACGAGGCGCAAAGTTTCGCGGACATTGGCGTTTTGCGCACTGGTTGAAATGCCAAGCCGCACCACGGTCATATGGTCGCGCGGGCTGACAATAATATACTGCCCCTGATGCCCCAGACAGGCGAACAGGTCTGGCGGGCCGCGCTCTGGCCACAGTCCGGCCTCAGTGCCCGATTGCCGCCGATTAAGCCAGATATGCCCGCCATAGCCCGGGTTGGCGGGCGAGGGGTTAAGCATGAAGGCAATCCAATTTTCGGGCACCAGCCGTGTGCCATCTGGCGTTTCACCGCGCCTGCGCAAAAATTCGCCAAATTTGGCATAATCGCGCGCGGTGGCATGCATCACCGAGCCACCGATGAGCGTGCCCGATGCGTCAAACTCGGGCGTCAGGCTGTTCATCGCCAGCGGCCCTGCCAACCGCCCGTCGATGAAATTGCGCACGGCGTCGCGCCGCACCGCCGGCACGCGGCTATCGGTCAACGCGCGGGCGATGATGTCGGACAAGATGACGCTAGTTGACGATGAATAATTGAACACTTCATTCGGCGCAGCGACGGGCGGCTTACCCTCTGCCTGCCCCGCCATATTCGCGGCCCCCGCGCCAAACAGCATGGCGACGGTGTCTGTCTCCCAAATCGGGTCACCCTCCTCGTCATGCTCTAACCCCGAGCTCATATTGAGCAGATGCCGCAGCGTGATATTGCCACGCGGGTCGCCGGGGCGCTGCCAGTCCCCGATGGGCGCAGGCTCATCGAGCACCAGCCGCCCATCGGCCACCAACATCCCGACCAATACCGACGTTATGCTCTTGGCCATAGACCAGCTGATCAGCTTGCTGTCGGGGCCAAAACCATCGGCATAGGCCTCGTAAATCGGCTGGCCATCGCGCAGCACAATGAGCGCGCGCGTTTCACCCATCGCCGCGCGGTCATTGAACAAGCTGTCGATAATCAGCCGTGCAGGTGGCGCCAAGTTCTGCGAAACAACTTCTCGCCGCGCGGCAGCTGGTGGCGGCGTGTCACTGTTGGAACAGGCGGTCAGCGCGAGCGATAGTAGCGCGGCCAATGTGACAATGTGGATCCGGCGGGTTGCAACATGGGGCAATTTGCTATTCATAAGCGCATGACTAGCCCAACCCCGCCCTCCGACTCAACACCCAATCCCAAACCCCGCCGATGGCGCTGGCTCTGGCTGCCGCTGGTGCTGTTGGCCGCTTATGCCATTTGGCAATTTCCGACGTGGAAAGCGCAGGCCGAGGTTGGCGTCGCCTATGGCGCGCGAATCGGCTGCTCGTGCCGTTTTGTTCAGGGCCGCGACATGGCGAGCTGTGCCACCGACCTGGAGCCGGGGATGGAGATGGTGTCGCTGGACGAAGTAGAGGGCGAACGCGCAGTTGAAGCCAGCGTTCCACTGCTCGCTAGCCGCACCGCACGGTTTGAGGGCGCATCAGGCTGTGTTTTGCTGCCTGAGGATTAAGCAGGGGCCAATTCGGCCGCCTCGGTCGCCGCAATCCAGCCGCCGCCGATGACGCGATCGCCGGCATAGAGCACCGCCGCCTGCCCCGGGGCGACGCCATATTCGGGTGCGGCAAAGACAAGGCGCGAGCCCTCAAGCCGCGCCGCGACGCTGCGCGCCATCGACCGGACTTTGACCGTCAGCGGCCCGGCCAAATCATCAGGCAGCGCGAGCATATTCACGTCCACCAGCGCCGCCGAAGCCACGCCAAGCGCGCTGCGCGGGCCGACCACGACGTTGCGGCTCGCCGCGTCGATGCGCACCACATAAAGCGGCTCTGGCTGTCCGCCAATGTCCAGCCCGCGCCTCTGCCCCACCGTGAAATGGATGATGCCGCGATGCTGGCCGAGCTCGCGCCCTTGCCCATCGACAATCGCCCCGCCCAAGTCAGCGTCGGGGCGCACGGCGCGCACCACGCTGGCATAGTCACCATCAGGCACAAAGCAAATGTCCTGGCTATCGGGCTTGGCCGCCACCCCCAGCCCCAGATCAGCGGCGATGCGGCGCACATCGGCTTTGGGCATGCCGCCCAAGGGAAAGCGCAGATAATCAAGCTGATCGGGCGTGGTCGCAAACAGGAAATAGCTTTGGTCGCGCGCGGGGTCGATAGCGCGGTGCATTTCTGGCCCATCGATGCCCAGCACGCGGCGGACATAGTGACCAGTCGCCAGGCAATCACCACCCAGATCGCGGGCGATGGCCAGCAGATCGGTGAACTTTGGCCCCATGTTACAACGCACGCACGGGATTGGGGTGCGCCCGGCCAGATAATCGTCGGCGAACTGTTCAACCACGCTGTTGCGAAACGCGCTTTCATGATCGATGACATGATGCGCAAAGCCGAGCCGCGCCGCCACCGCAGCAGCATCGCGGATGTCCTGCCCCGCACAGCATGCGCCCGCCCGCTTGGCAGCCGCGCCATGGTCATAAAGCCGCAGCGTGACGCCAATGGTTTCAGCGCCGGTCATGGCCGCCAGCGCGGCCACCACGCTCGAATCGACGCCGCCCGACATGGCAACGACAATGCGCCGCGCAGTCATCGGCTGGGAAAGTTGAAAATCGGCGGGCATGCCACCGCTATAGCGATTGTTACCGCATCACGAAAGCGTCCAACTCTTGCCGCTAACCCTAACGAGCGATGAAGACGGGCTTTACCTGACCTTAGCCATGTTTGGCTTAGGGCTGCTGTATGGAATGGACAAAACTCAACCCCGGTGATGATTCGACCATCGTGTCAGTGGATCGCCTCGATTTCGATACAATCCGCACAATCGCGTCGATCAGACAATCCAATTGCCTGACGGTTAAGGCCGTTTGCGCTTCGCATATCGGCGAATCAGGGGGGCATGCCATGTCTCCACAAAGTTCAATGGACCTGATCAATGGCAGGAACACCTACGGCAATGTGCATAATTCAGGGATGTTTGCCAGCGCGCAAAGCGCCGCAATAACGCATAATGGGATAAGAATAAAATGATGCGTTACCTCGCCATTAACCAACGCGTTTCAATCAATGTTCAGGCGTCGCGATTATACAGGCCTTCAACGATCAACACCTATCATGGTGTGGTCCTATTGAGGGTCGCATGAAAGAAAACCAAGACATCCGTCCAGATCGCGTCATCGGCCCGCTTGGCGAGCCGCTTACGATTGAGAGTTTGCCACCCCCCGCGACAACGCGCTGGGTTGTCCGCCGCAAGGCTGAAGTGGTCGCGGCTGTCAGCGGTGGCCTGCTCAGCGTCGATCAGGCCTGCGAGCGCTATTCGCTGACCCTCGAGGAATTTGCCGGATGGCAGCGCGCTATTGACCGTGCGGGCATGCCGGGGCTGCGCGTTACACGCATCCGGCAATACCGCGACCTTTACGAGCGCCAGCAAAGATTCTGACGGCTAAATAATAACTACAAATGAGTAATATCCATGGCCGGACCGGAGAAATCTGGTTCGGCCATATGATTTTATACCATGATGTCAGTCTATTAAGGCTTAGCTCTTGTCACGCACAGTTATGCGTGGTCCCCTGCACATCGGGCCGCCCCACGGGCTGGGCGCGCTTTTAGGAGGGACTAAAATGAACTTCATTCTCGCAATCATCATCGGTGGTCTGATCGGCTGGGTTGCCAGCAAAATTATGAACACCGACGCTCAGCAAGGCGTCTTCCTCAATATTGTCGTTGGTGTTGTTGGCTCGATGGTCGGCAAATGGGTCGCGGCTCGATTTTTCGGCATGGGCGGCATGGGACTGCGCGATGGGATCGATATTCCTTCGATACTTGTCGGGCTGGCGGGCGCCATTGTTCTGCTCGGCGTCGTCAATCTGGTTCGCAGGGGCAGTGTGCGTTAATCCAGCAAACCGCATACGTAATCATCGGGGCGGCACTGTGGTCACGCGGTGTCGCCTCGCTTGTTTTTAGAGGTTATCGGTTTGCCAGCACCCTTGCCTCCACAGAAATTGACACATAAAACGGCCATTCATTAGGTGGCTTGCACTTGGTGATATATTACGATAACACAGTCGCACTCCCCCATCGGCGTCCATGATTATGGGCAATGATATGCGAACAGGACAATATGATGAACTACGAATCGGGCTCCATAACCCCTTCTGCCGCAACAGGCACGGATGATTGGGGGTTGAAATCCGAACAGCGCGGCACTGGTCGGCGCCGCTGGATCATCATTGCTATTGTTCTTGCGCTACTGGCGCTCATTGTAGCGTGGACATCGCTTTCCGGGGGTGACGAACCAAGCAAGACAGGCGTAGCTGCGGGCGAAGCCGCAAAGGGCGGCGCTGGCGGTGGCGATGATTCCATCCCTTCGGTGACGGTCATCAGCCCTGGCCGCAGCCAGGTGGAACATGTCATTTCCTCGACCGGAACACTCGCCGCGCGGCGCGAAATGCCCGTTGGGGTTGCTGGCGAAGGCGGTCAGATTGTCCGCGTATTGGTTGAGCCAGGGCAATGGGTTGGCGCGGGACAGGTGCTGGCAACCGTTGACCATAGCGTTCAGGCACAGCAATTGGAGCAGCTTTCTGCGCAAATCCGCGTCGCAGAGGCCGATGCACGACTGGCGCAGGCCGAGTTGGACCGCGCTACGGCGCTCTCGGCGCGCGGGTTTATTTCGGGCTCCGACCTTGACCGGAAAACCGCGACCCGCGATGCGGCCAATGCGCGGGTGCGCGTTGCCCGGGCCCAACTTAACGAATCGCGCGCACGCACGAGCCGGCTCGACATTCGCGCGCCTGCGGCTGGCCTTGTTCTGACACGCGGTGTTGAGCCAGGACAGGTCGTCAGCGCGGGTAGCGGCATATTGTTCCGCATTGCGCGCGGTGGCGAGATGGAACTGCTCGCGCAAGTCAGCGAAACTGACCTGGCTGTTATCGGTCGCGGAGCAAGCGCAACTGTCACCCCCGTGGGTTCAGCCACAGGCTTCGCGGGGCAGATTTGGCAGGTTTCGCCGATCATCGATCCCCAGTCACGCCAGGGAACGGCACGCATTGCCTTGTCCTATTCCCCAGCGCTCCGCCCTGGCGGATTTGCCGAAGCGCGGATCGTCGCGGGCTCGTCAGTTGCGCCTTTGCTGCCCGAATCTGCGGTTTTGAGTGACGATACCGGCCATTATGTCTATGTCATCGACGCTCAAAACAAGGCGCAACGCCGCACCGTCACTGTCGCTCAAGTCACCAATTCCGGCGTGACCATTTCCGCTGGCTTGACGGGGCAGGAACGCATTGTCCTTAGCGCCGGGGCCTTCCTTAACCCCGGCGATGTGGTGCGCCCTGTAACGGCGCGAGCGGGAAATACCGCGACCACCCCCGCCGCCACATCAGCCACGTCCCCCGCCACCGCACGCCGATAGACTGAAACAGCCATGAACTTCAGCCAAATATCCGCCTGGTCCATCCGCAATCCGGTTATCCCGTTGGTGCTGTTCGCGGGATTGTTATTTGCGGGAATGCTGTCGTTCAACCGGATGAGCGTGAACGGCGATCCTGACATCGATTTTCCGGGGGCAATAATTTCGATTGCCCAGCCGGGCGCCGCGCCAAGCGAGATGGAAACTCAGGTCACATTGCTGGTTGAGGCTTCGGTGCGCGGAGTCAACGGGGTTGAAGAGATTAACTCCTCGGTCCGCGAAGGATCATCCTCCACATTTGTGCAATTTGCAATCGGCACGCCCATTGACCGCGCGGTCAATGATGTACGCGATGCCATATCCAATATCCGGGGCGATTTGCCCGACGGCATATTGGAACCACAAGTCAGCCGCGTCGATATTAATGACACGCCGCTCGCTTATTATTCGGCCGAATCCACCGATATGACGCTGGAGGAATTGAGCTGGTATGTTGACAATACAGTGTCAAAGCGGCTGCGCTCTATTTCCGGCGTTGGTTCGGTCACGCGCGGCGGCGGGGTTAGCCGCGAAATCCGCGTCGACCTCGACCCCGCGCGGATGCAGGCCATTGGCGTGACAGCGTCGCAAATCAACGCGCAATTGCGAACGCTCAACCTCAATGCTGCGGGCGGGCGCGCCGAAATCGGCGGCACCGAGCAAGCAGTGCGCGTGCTGGGCAATGCGCTCAATGCGCATGCTCTGGGCCAGACCAATATCAGTATGGGTGGCGGACGTACCATCAGATTATCCGATGTTGCGACGGTCAGCGACAGCGTGGCCGAACAACGATCGTTGGCGATGATGGGTGGCCGTCAAGTGCTGAGCTTTGGTATTTCCCGAGCCAAAGGCGCATCGGACGTCAGCGTTTATGACGCTGTGCAGGTTGAGCTGGATGCGCTTCGCGAAGCCAACCCCGATGTGCGCTACACCGAGCTATTCACCAGCGTGAACTACACCAAAGACAATTACAAATCGGCGATGCGCGCAATGGTTGAGGGCGCGGTGCTCGCGGTCATCGTTGTGTTCCTGTTCTTGCGTGATTGGCGGGCGACGCTCATTTCCGCCATAGCCATACCACTTTCTGCCGTGCCAGCTTTCTGGTTCATGTCGATGATGGGCTTTTCGCTCAATTTCCTCTCGCTGCTCGCGCTCAGCCTGGTGGCGGGGGTGCTGGTTGATGACGCGATTGTCGAGATAGAAAATATCGTTCGGCACATGCGGATGGGCAAAAGCGCCTATCAGGCATCGATTGATGCGGCGGACGAGATCGGCCTTGCGGTGCTCGCCACCACCATGTCGATTGTTTCGGTTTTCCTGCCCGTGGGTTTGATGCCAGGCATTTCGGGCCAGTTTTTCAAGAATTTCGGTTTGACCGTTGTTGCCGCCGTGCTGGTCAGCCTTGCCGTTGCGCGGATGATTACGCCAATGCTCGCCGCCTATTTCCTGAAAAGCCACGGCGCCGCTAGCCACGGCGACAGCAAGTGGATAGGCTGGTATATAACGGCATTGACCTGGACATTGCGCAATCGATGGAAAACCATGGGGCTCGGCTTTTTGAGCTTTGTGCTGACTATCGCCATGTTTTGGGGCATTCCGCTCACCTTTATCCCGCCGCAGGATAATGATTTCAGCCAGATCCGTATCAACCTGACCCCGGGCGCAACATTAGAGCAAACCCAAGCGATAACCATGCAGGTATCAGAGATGATTTCCCGCGATCGCGACGTAAAATCGGCTTTTTCGGACATCAATGTCGGCAATGCCAACATCTTTATGACATTGAAGGCAGACCGGTCACGCAGCAGCATTGATTTTGAACGGAGCTGGGCACCGCGGCTCGCGCGGATGGCCGACGCGCGTGTCGGCTTCCAATCGCAAAATGACGGCGGCCCCGGCAGCACAGGCCGCGACATAACCATCACACTGGGCGGCGACGATAGCGAATTGTTAAATGCAACCGCCGCTCGCGTAGTCTCCGAAATGCAGGGCTTGCCCGAGCTGGTCGCGCCGCGCACCAATGCGGACCTGCGTCGCCCCGAAATCATCATTCACCCGCGCACGCAATTGGCAACTGAGCTGGGTGTCTCAACCGCAGCATTAAGCCAGGCAATCCGAATAGCGACGCTTGGCGAGATAGAACAGAATAGCGCCAAATTCTCGCTCAACGATAGACAGGTGCCGATCAACGTTCAGATGGGTCAAGCATCACGCAGCAACCTAGCTGCCATAGAAAACCTCCCCGTTGCCACCAGCAACGGCGGTTCGGTGCCGCTTAAATTGGTGGCCGACATCAGCTTTGGCTCTGGCCCTGTTGTCATCCAACGGTCAAACCAAACCCGCAGGGTCAGCCTGGGCGCTGACCTTGCCCCCGGCCTTGTCAGTGGCGATGCCATGCCCAAAATTCGCGCTTTGCCCACCATGGCCAATCTGCCTGATGGTGTAACCGAGTTGGAATTGGGGCAAAGCAAATGGCAGGCCGAGCTGCTGCTCAGCTTTGCGATTGCGCTACTCACCGGCGTTTTGCTGGTGTTTGCAACTTTGGTGTTGCTCTATAAACGCCTTTTGCCGCCGCTGGTAAATATGGGCTCACTGCTGCTTGCCCCGCTGGGCGCGGCAATGGCGCTCAGGCTAACCGGTGATGCCGTGTCTATGCCGGTGCTGATCGGCATTCTTCTACTGCTGGGTATAGTGGCCAAAAACTCGATCCTGCTCGTTGATTTTGCGCTCGAAGAAATGGGCAAGGATATCGACAAATTCTCCGCAATTGTCGACGCTGGGCACAAACGCGCACAGCCGATTGTCATGACCACGGTGGCGATGGTTGCGGGGATGATCCCGGTGGCGCTCTCGCTGGATGGCGATGGCAGCTTCCGCGCGCCGATGGGCGTAACCGTCATTGGCGGGCTGATCGTCTCGACAGTGCTCACACTGCTCATCGTTCCGGCGGCGTTCAGCCTTGCGGTTGGTGCAGAGCACCGGCTGGGCCCATGGCTGCGCCGCAAGCTATTGAGCTATAAACCTGGCGATGACGGGTCATCCGTCTCCGCACAGCCTGCCGAGTAAAAATCTGTGTTCGGCGTGCACCCTATCCCCTATGGGGGATAGGTGACATCATCGCGCGTATCACAATTGCATTTTGACCGTGGCGGCGTCGCGATTGCGACTGGCGGCTTCGGTGTGCGCTCGGTTGCTACGGGGCTGTTGATTGCGATGATGGTGGTGCTGATATGCACCAGCGTCCTCATCGCCAAATACCCATGGGCCGAATATCCATGGGTCGGCTATATCCGCGCCTTTGCCGAGGCGGGGCTGGTCGGTGGATTGGCAGATTGGTTTGCGGTAACGGCCTTATTCCGGCACCCGTTGGGCCTGCCCATCCCGCATACCGCGATTGTGCCGCGTAACAAAGACCGGATCGGCGACACATTAGCCAGCTTTATCCGCCATAATTTCCTTGTGCCCAAATTAATTGCACTGCGCATGCGCAGGATCGACATCGCCGGCGCAGTCGGGCGATTTTTGTCCGACCCCAGTATATCCGAAGGGCGTATGCGCAGCGGCGCATCGCGGCTTATTGCTGATATGATAGGCTCGCTCGATCAGGAACGATTGGGCGGCATGGTCAAAAGCGCGCTGGCAGACAGGTTGCGCCAGCTCGACATCTCGCCATTGCTGGGCCAGACTTTGCGCGCCGCCATGGCTGATGGTCGTCACCAGCCGCTGATCGACGGATTTGTCGGATGGGCGAACAAGACCCTTTTGGCCAATGATCATTTGATCCGCGACATGGTGCATGAACGCGCCAACGCGCTGCTCCGCTTTACCGGAATTGATGAAACCATCGCCAATTCGATCATCAACGGCTTGCATAAATTACTCGAAGATATGAGCAGCGAGCCCGCGCATCCGCTGCGCCTGCGCGCCGAAGAAGGGTTGGCCAAACTGGCCGAGGATTTGCAACACGACCCCGCTATGCAGCAAAGGGTGGGGCGTATTCGCGATGAAATCCTTGACAATCCAGCCATCAAGCGCTGGCTCGATGGATTGTGGGAACAAGCGCGCGCCAGCTTGCTCAAGGCCGCGCGCGACCCTGGCTCGGCATTGGCTGGGAAATTGGGCGATATGCTGCGACAGCTTGGCACCACGTTGATCGAGGATGAGCAATTGAAACATGCCATCAACCGCCTGGCGCGCCGGGCCGTTGTGGGCGGAGTTGAAAGCTATGGCGACAGCGCCGTCCGCTTGGTTTCAGACACGGTGCGCGGATGGGATGTTGCGACCGTAACCGAACGGTTGGAAACAGCGGTCGGCAATGATCTGCAATATATCCGCATCAATGGCACAGTTGTCGGCGGGTTGGTCGGCCTGATCATTCACGCGACAGAACAATTTCTCTAATTCGATAATATTGCTTGAACTGCCAAGCGCGCCTAACGCTGTAGCATGACCGAGATTGCATCTGTTCCCGCCCTGCCCGTCACCATTTTCCGTACGGATTATAGCCCCCCCGATTGGCTGATTGAAACGGTGCGGCTTGATTTTGATCTTGGCATCTATGAAACACATGTTTCGGCCATATTGATGGTGCGGCGGAGCGGCGCACATGATCACCCGCTCGTGCTGGACGAAGACGGGGCCATGCCGATCGACTTGGCTATCGATGGCATAGCCACAGAATGGACACATGAAGGCCGCCATATCATCATCCCGATGGCCAGTGACCACGCAACCCTTAGCTTTTCAACTCAGGTGGATCCAAGTGCCAACAGTCAGTTGATGGGGCTGTTCGCGTCGGGAGGCATGCTGTGCACGCAATGCGAGGCCGAAGGGTTTCGACGCATCATCCCGTTCGTCGACCGCCCCGATGTGATGGCCATCTATACGGTGCGGCTGATCGGCAACAAGGCGGATTTTCCCATTTTGCTGGCCAATGGTGAAAAGACCGCTGAAGGCGATTTGCCCGCAAGCGATAGTGGCGGGGCGCGGCATTTTGCCGAATGGCACGACCCATGGCCCAAACCGTCTTATTTATTCGCCGTTGTTGCTGGGCAACTGGTCGCCAATCGCGACAATTTCACCACCCAATCTGGCAAAGCTGTTGAGCTGGCTATCTATGTCCGCGCGGGCGACGAGGGGCGCACAGGCCATGCGATGCAATCGCTTAAGAACAGCATGGCGTGGGACGAGCGTGCCTATGGCCGCGAATATGACCTGTCCGTGTTCAACATCGTCGCGGTCAGTGATTTCAACATGGGGGCCATGGAAAATAAGGGGCTGAACATCTTTAACACCCGCTATATTCTGGCCGATGCAGACACCGCGTCGGACATAGATTTTGACGGGGTCGAGGGGGTGGTCGCGCATGAATATTTCCACAATTGGTCGGGTAATCGCGTTACATGCCGTGACTGGTTCCAGCTCAGCCTCAAGGAAGGCTTCACCGTCTATCGCGACCAGTGCTTTTCGGCTGACATGGGCTCGAACGCGGTCAAACGGATCGAGGATGTACGGGTGCTGCGCGCCGCGCAATTTCCCGAAGACTTCAGCCCTTTGGCACACCCGATCCGCCCCGATAGCTATCAGGAAATCTCGAACTTCTATACCGCGACCATCTATAACAAGGGTGCCGAAGTCATCCGCATGATGGCGACGATGGTCGGCGCAGAACGATTTCGTAGCGGAACCGACCTCTATTTCGATCGCCATGATGGCGAGGCGGCGACATGTGAAGACTTTGTGCATGCGATTGAGGACGGCGCGCAAATCGACCTTGGCCAGTTCCGGCGCTGGTATCAGCAAGCGGGAACGCCGCATGTAACCGCAGAGCTAGAGCACGACCCCGCCACCAGCACAGTCATGCTCCGCGTTTCGCAAACTCTGGCGCCGACATCGGATCAGCCCGAAAAACTACCGATGGCAATCCCGATCAAGTTCGCGCTATTCGACAAGGATAGCGGCGCTTCATCGGGCGAAATGCTTGAAATATTGGCTGAACCCAGCGCCGAATATATGTTCCAAGGTTATGCCACCCGCCCGATGCTCTCGTTCAACCGGAGGTTTTCCGCGCCGATCATCGCCGATGTCGTGCGCAGCGCGGGCGAGCTGGCGTGGCTCGCTGCGCACGATGACGACCCGTTCGCCCGTTATGAAGCGCTCCAGGCGTTGATGCTCGAAACATGTGTGGCGCGCGTCTCCGGTCAATCGCGTTCAACCGACGATGTTGTGGCCGCGATAGGCAATATGCTCGGCGATTGGCGCAGCGACCCGGCTTTTGTTACCGAAGCCTGCACGCTTCCTGGCGAAAGTTTCATCGGCGATCAGATGCTGATTGTCGACCCCGATGCCATCCGCTTTGAGCGCCGCCATTTGCAAAAATCGATCGGCGCGGCCCATGCCCAGCTATGGCGCGAAATCCATGACCAGACATTGACCGACGCCATCGACCTGTCGCCCGCAGCCAAGGGCAATCGCAAACTGCGCGGACTGAGCCTGATGATGCTGTGGGCGGGTGGCGCCGAAGATGCGCCGGCAATGGCGCTATCGCAATTTAACAGCGCCAGTGGGATGACCGACCGTCAATCGGCGATGGCTGTGCTTGCACATAGCGATGCACCAGAACGCGCAATTGCTCTCGACCATTTTTATGCGCGTTACCGCGACAACCCGCTTGTCATAGACAAATGGTTCACAACACAGGCTTTTTCCATGCGAGACGACACGCCGGAAATGGTGGGCCGATTGGCAAATCATGCCGACTTTACCTTGGCCAACCCCAATCGCGTGCGATCGCTCTATGGTGCATTTGCCGGCAATCAGGGCAGCTTTCATGTTGCGGATGGGCGCGGCTATGATTTGCTCACCGAGCTCATTATCGCGCTTGACCCCAAAAACCCGCAAACGGCGGCGCGGATGATTGCCTCGCTTGGCCGCTGGAAACGGTTCGATGCCGCCCGCGCCGAAATGATGCGCATCTGCCTCGAGCGCATTCTTGCCCAGCCCAATTTATCCCGCGACACAGCAGAGCAAGCGAGCAAGAGCCTGTTGGGTTAGGTCTGTGGTGCAAGTGGATGGGGCGTGCGCGAGCCGGATTTCGCCGTTGAACAGGCGGAAATCGCGGCGCGTAGCGCGACTTTCCGACGCCTTCAGGGACAAAATCCGCCGCGCCGCAAAGTGGTATGAGCGAAAATCGTCCATTTCCGCGTCGCGCTCGCTGGACAGGGGGCCACCTTGCCTGCGCTCGCACTCCTTGTGAACCGACGATATTCGCTCATACCAGGCTCCACACCCACTCTTACCACAGGCCTTAGCCCTCTTCACGCACCCGCAACATCGCGAGGCCCGCCAGCGCCATCGTCACCGCTGCAAAAGCCATCGTGTAGATCGGCTCGCCGGGGAAAAACGCCTGCGCGATACTGCCCATCACGGTTGCCACCATCAACTGTGGCAGAACGATGAAGACATTGAATAAGCCCATGTAGATGCCGAGCTTGGCCTGCGGAAGCGTCGCGGCGAGGATCGAATAGGGCATGGCGAGAATCGACGCCCAGGCGAGGCCGAGCAACACCTCGCAGCCAATCAGCAGCATCGGATCGCGGATGAAGAAGAAGCCGAGAAAGCCCAGCGATCCCGCAAACAGGCATAGCATGTGCGCATGGGCCTTGCCGACGCGGCGCGCCAGCCACGGCAACACCAGCAGAGCGGCGATGGCGGCGACGCCATTTTGCACAGAAAACAGCACACCCACCCAGTTGCCCGCGCGATTGAACAGTTCGGATGAGGTGTCGAGCGCGCCAAAGGCATATTGCGCGACCACCGGCGTGGTGTTGAACCACATGATGAACAGCGCCGACCAGGTGAAAAATTGCACCAGCGCCAGCCGTTTCATCACCGGTGGCATGCCCGAAAAATCGCCAACGACATGGCCAAGCAGCGTCGCGCCCCGCCCCGCCCTGGCTAGTCCGATCGCAATGGCGCTGGCCACCCCATAGGTGCCGAGCAAAGCGCCGAGCAGATAGACTTCGGGCTTGGCACCAAGCGGCTCGACCAGCAGCGCGACGGTCACCCCCGCCGCGACCCACAACGCGCATCTGCCAAAACTGCGCGCAGCAAGCGCGCGGGTGGCGGTGCCCTCATCCGCTGCATCGTCGCTTATCCCGCGTCCGGCAAAGCCGCGCATTTCAGCCGGGCTATATTCACGCGTCGACAACACCGTCGCCAGCACCGCGATCAGCAATGCCGCGCCGCCGAACCAAAAGCTGTAGCGCACGGTATCCGGCACAACATTTGCCGCCGCCTCATTGGCGACACCAAGACTGGTCAGCAGCGTCGGGAACAGCGATCCCGCCACCGCACCCGCACCGATAAAGGCGGTCTGCACCGCATAGCCCGCAGTATGCTGATCGGTGCGCAGCATGTCGCCGACAAAAGCGCGGAACGGCTCCATCGCGACATTGATGCTGGCATCCATCACCCATAACGCCACGGCAGCGGACAAAAGGTAGGGCGCGAGCGGCAGATAGGCCATCGCCAGTGCTGCGAAGATCGCGCCAGCCAGGAAATAAGGGCGGCGGCGGCCAAAACGGCCCCCAAAGCCGGCCCAGGTGCGGTCCGAATAATGGCCGATGATCGGCTGGACCAACAACCCGGTGAGCGGCGCAGCGACCCACAGCGCAGGCAGGTCTTCGACATTGGCCCCCAGCGTCTGGAAAATCCGGCTCATATTGGCGTTTTGCAAGGCAAAGCCGATCTGAATACCAAAAAAGCCGAGGCTGATCATGGCGAGGCCTGCCCAGCTTTGACGCGGTTTTTCTATGCGAACACCGCCTCTACGACCCGTGTCGTCCATAGTCTCTCTCCCTGACAGGCGCATTTGTGGCGCTCTGATTATTTGTTTTTGCCGCAATTTCCGAGTTGCGGGATGTGCCATCCCGCTTGAAATCGCTCTATACGGTGACGCTGACAGAGATAGGCGCGCGGGGCAACCGCGCTACATACGAATACAATGCGCAAGAGTAGTTATGGTAGTGGCGCCCGGCCCCACTCACCAAAACGCTACCCCGATGATGCGCGCACCACCAGCCTTGCCGGGATGACTTCGCTGGGCGCACTGCCGGCGTGGATCAATTCGTGCAGCTTGCTTACCAGTAAATCGCCAGCCAACTGAACATCTTGCGTCACCGTGGTCAGTGGTGGATTGGTAAAACTGGCGGCAAGGATATCATCAAACCCAGTCAGTGCGACATCGCCAGGCACGCTTAGGCCCGCCTCGCGTAAAACGCGCAAGGCCCCGATGGCGATCATGTCGCTGGCACAGACGATGGCGTCAAACCCAACATTGCGGTCAATGAGGGTGCGCGCAGCCTCCCCGCCCGCCGCTTCTGCATTGGAGGCGTCTATTTGGAGTGCGGGGTCGCTCGCAAGGCCTGCGTCTTTTTTCGCGTCGCAATAGCCGACATATCGTTCAAGAAACTCAGGCGCTCCTGTATCGATTGCGCCGATGAACGCGATTTTCCTGCGCCCCTGATCTATCAAGTGCTGGGTGACGCTGCGCCCGCCTTCGCGGTTATTACAGCCAACGACCACTTCGGGTTGCCCGGCGACCTCTGATCCCCAGCGGACAAAATGGGTGCCCTGCTCGGCGAGCCGTGCCAGTCGCTCCTGATAATCGCGATAGTCCCCATAACCGAGCAGGATCAGGCCATCAGCCTTGCGGCTATCCTCGTAATCGGTGTGCCAATCGCTCGATAACTGTTGAAACGACACCAGCAGGTCATAGCCGCGCCGCGCCGATGCGCGTGTAATCGACCCCAGCATTGCAAGGAAGAAGGGGTTTATCATGCTGTCGTCGGGGGTCGGATCTTCGAACAGCAATAACGCCAACGTGTTACTGTGGCGGCTACGCAGATTAGACGCATTCTTATCGACTTTGTAATTCAATTGCCGCGCAATTTCGTGGATGCGGTTGCGGGTCAGTTCGTTGACGGTCGGGCTGTTGCGCAGCGCACGCGACGCCGTCGGCTGTGACACCCCCGCCAGTTCGGCAATATCAAAGGATGTTGGCTTGCCTGCCAAGATAATATCCTGACCCTCGACTCCGTTCCCGCATTCCCCCGACAGCGGTTTGAATACGTATGTGCCAAGCTTCCCTTTGAAGAGCAAGCGCCGCATTGAGATCGCGATACACGACCGCCTTTTGTAATCCGGGACCAAATGGTGTCCGGCGGGGGCGGGGGGTCAAGGGAGTTAGAGTATGAATCGGTCTTACACCATAAGGCAATTGCGCCTTTCGCGCAGCGCCAGCGCGCTTTCGCTGGCCGCCGCACTGGCTTTCAGCACATCTGCCTTCGCGCAAACGGCCGACGCCGCCGCCGACGAAGAGAATGAAGATATTGTCGTCACCGGCTATGCCGCCGCGCTCGACAATGCGGTCGAGGTAAAGCGCGACGCCGATCAAATCGTCGAGTCGGTCTCGGCTGAAAATATTGGCCGCTTGCCCGATGCGTCGATCGGTGAAGCCATTGCCCGCCTGCCCGGCATTGCATCACAACGCAACAATGGCCGCGCCAGCGGCATCGCTGTTCGTGGCTTTGGCCCTGACTTCTCTCAAACCCTGTTAAATGGCCGTGAACAGACCACGACCAGCGACAACCGCTCAGTAGAATTTGACCAATACCCCTCGGATGTCGTTAGCCGCGTTGATGTGTTCAAATCACCGACGGCTGCCTTGGTTGGCCAAGGGCTTTTCGCAACGATCAACATTCGCACCGTCCGTCCGCTTGATGTTAATGAGCGTATCCTAGCGGTCGGTGGTCGCGTTAGCTATGCCGATCTCGGCGCGCTGAACGCAGGATCCGAGGATATCGGCTATCGTGGCAACATGACCTATGTCGATAAGTTTGCTGATGATACGCTCGGCATTGCCCTGTCGGCATCTTATGTGAACGAGCCCTACCAAAACCAAGAATTCAACGCCTGGGGATATAACCGTGTATCGGGCGCAGTCAGCAACGGCACGGCGACTGATGCCGGCCTAGTAGGCGGCTCAAAATCTTTTGTCACATCGACAGGCCTTGAACGGCTCGCCTTCAACGGCACAGTGCAGTGGGAACCAGCGCCAGAAGTGCGGGTGACTTTCGATGGTTTCTACAGCAATTTCCGCGATGAACAGTTTAAGCGCGGCATCGAGCTACCGCTCGGCTTCTTCGCCTTTGGCACAACCGGCGTCCCAGCCGATTTTTCGGTCACCGGCAACCACATTACATCGGGCACATTCCGCAATGTTCGCGGCGTCATTCGCAACGACATTTTCGAACGTGAAGCCGACCTCTATAGCTTTGGCTTTAACGCGGCCTATGAAGGCGACAGCGGTTGGAACGCGACATTCGACGTTGGATATTCGCGCACCGACCGCAACGAACTGAGCCTTGAATCCTATTCTGGCACCGGCTTTAATGGTGACGACACGGGCAATGGTGCTGCGGCAACCATCCGCTTCACATCTGGTGCAAACGGCGGCACATTCACTCCGTCGATCGATTATTCGAACGCGGCTGCCATTTTTCTAACCGACCCGCTCGGCTGGGGCGGCGGCACCGTTCCGCAGGCGGGCTATTCTAACAACCGCATCATTGATGACGAATTGTGGCAGTTCCGCACCGAAGTGGAACGCGAGTTCGAGGGCAGTTTCCTTCGCTCGGTTCAGTTTGGCCTGAATTATACGACGCGCGAAAAGAGCCTGACACCGGACGAGGCCTTTGTGCGTCTGCCGGGCGCCGCGCTGCAAAGCGCTCTACCATCGCAATATCGCCTAAATCCAACAAACCTAGCCTATCTTGGTCTGGGTCCGGTGCAAAGCTACGACCCGCGTGCACTGATCCGTGACGGTGTGCTGGTGCTTGAGCCGCGTAATGCGACTGGACCGAATGCAGCGTTTGACGTGCTGGGCAAGGGCTATACGGTCGAAGAAGACCTGATGACTGCCTATCTACAGTTCAATATCGAACAAGAGATCGGCTTCGGGACGCTTACCGGCAATTTCGGCGTGCAGGCGATTAACACCGAACAGGAAAGCAGCGGTTTCATCCGCGCGCCGAACGGTCCTGAACTGCGGACCTTTGGTGACAATTTCTGGGATGTTCTGCCCAGCCTTAATCTGTCGCTGCGGTTGGAAAGCAACACCGTCATCCGTTTTGCAGCGGCCCGCGAGATTCAAAGGCCACGGCTCGACCAGATGCGCCTGTCGATCGAATATGGCGTGAATAACAATTTTTCTGAAAACCCGAACGGTGTTGCCGCACCTTTCATCAGCGGGAGCGGTGGTAACCCATTCCTGCGCCCCTATCGTGCCAATTCGTTTAATTTCAACGTCGAGCAATATTTCGGCCGTGGCGGTCTCATTTCGGCTCAGTTATTCTATAAGGATATCAAATCCTTCATCGCGAACGGTCGCTTTATCTTCGACTATTCGGGCTTCACTCTGCCAACTGGCCAGAGTGTTCCTTCGCCGATCGGCCGTATCGACGCACCGATCAATACCGGAGGCGGCCCCGTTTATGGTGCCGAATTGGCGGTCACACTACCACTCAACAACCTGACATCCGCGCTCGAAGGGTTCGGTGTTACAGGTGGCGTGGGCTGGACCAAAACCAAGGTCGAGAACGCAGCGGGTGCTCGCGAGGCGATTCCAGGCTATTCGAGGTGGGTGGCCAACGCCACGGCCTATTTCGAACGCTGGGGCTTCAACGCACGCGCAAGCGCCCGTTATCGTTCGACCTTCATTGGCGATTTTACCGGATTTGGCGGCTCGCCAACACGCCGTCAGGCCCTGCCGGAAACGATCATCGATGCCCAGATTGGCTATGATTTTCAGGAGGGCAGCGCGCTCGACGGATTGTCGCTCTATCTGCAAGGACAGAATCTTACCGACGAGCGATTCGCCTCAGTGAGCAGCAATGCCCGTCCACAAGAGGTGCTCGACTATCAAATCTATGGCCGCCGCTTCCTCGCCGGCTTTAGCTTCAAGTTCTGAAGCCACAAGGATTGAAGCTATGCCCCTGCCAGCCATCATACTGGCGGGGGCAATAGTTTTTGATACTGTGTGCCCATGAGCAAAATACCAACTAGAACACTCACCATTGTCGGCGGTGGCACCGCCGGATGGATGACGGCTGCGGCGGTCGCGCATTTTTTGCGGCGTGGCTGGGCCATCACGCTCGTCGAATCGGATGCCATCGGCACCATCGGGGTCGGTGAGGCGACTATACCGCAAATACGCCACTTCAATGCCGCGCTCGGGATAGACGAGGCGGAGATGCTGCGCGCTTGCCAAGGCAGTTTCAAACTGGGCATCGCGTTTGAGGGGTGGCGCGCACCGGGGCATCGCTACATGCACGGCTTTGGCGGCGTTGGCCGCGACCTTGGCCTGATGCCCTTCTGTCACTATTGGGTGGCCGCAAAGCGTAGCGAGGACAACCGCGCTGGCTTGCCCGTGGGAAAGGCCCGAGAGGACAGCCTTGATGCCCATAGTGTGGCGGCACAGGCGGCCTATGCCGGGCGCTTTGCACCGCCCGACCCCGCGCGGCCCGCCCCCGCTGGTGGCCACAATTACGCTTATCATATCGATGCAACGCTTTATGCGGCGTTTCTGCGGCAACGCGCCGAAGCTGGCGGTGTAACGCGGATCGAAAGCCGCATCACCCATGTGACACGCGATGGGGCAAGCGGCGATATATCCGCGCTGGTGCTGGAAAATGGAACGCACGTCGGCGGTGATCTTTTCATCGACTGTTCGGGCATGGCTGGTCTGTTGATCGAGCGCGAATGCGCCGCCGGGTTTGAAGACTGGGGCCATTGGTTGCCATGCGACACCGCGCTAGCGGTGCCCAGCCGCGCTGGATTTCCAGTGGGAAAGGCGGGAGAGGAAGGCCAGCATGGCGGGCCGATCATGCCCTATACCCGTTCGATTGCGCGGCCCGCAGGCTGGCAGTGGCAAATCCCGCTGCAACACCGCGTTGGCAACGGTCACGTCTATGCGAGCCGCCATATGTCCGATGACGAAGCGGCGACGATATTGCTGGCCAACCTGCCGGGTGAGGCGCTGGCCGAACCGCGCAAAATTGGCTTTACTGCGGGGCGCAGGCGCAAAATCTGGTCGCAAAATGTCATTGCTATCGGCCTGTCGAGCGGTTTCCTTGAGCCGCTTGAATCGACGAGTATCCACCTCATTCAAACGGGGATTGAGCGATTGTTGCAACGCTTGCCGACAGCAAGCCCCAGCGAAGTGGAGCGCGCGGCCTATAATGACGATGCGAGGGTCGAGATGGAGCGCATCCGCGATTTCATCATCCTCCATTATTGTGCCAATGGCCGCGACGAGCCATTCTGGCGCGGGCGACGCGATGCACCAATACCGGACAGCCTGTCGGAGCGCATCGCGCTGTTCCGCGACTGTGGGCGGATCGCGCGCCATGGCAATGAGCTGTTCACGCAGCTGGCGTGGCAACAGGTGCTGATTGGACAAGGCGTGGTTCCGAATGCGGCGCACCCGCTGACCGAGCAGATTAGTGCAGACGACCTATCGGGTTTCATCGAAACGACACGCCGCGCGGTTAGCCACAGCGCCGCCGCCATGCCCACCCATGCCGATTTCATTGCGCGCCATTGCGCCGCAGGAGTGCCCTTATGATTGCTCGTTCGACACTCATCGCATTATTGGGCGCAGCAGCGGTGCTGAGCGGCTGCGCGATGGCGCGTGCGCAGGTGCCAAGTGCCCCCGTGCCGCTATCGTCGGTGCGTGACCGTCTGCCAGAGGACGAGATCATCTATCTCGTCATGCCTGATCGATTCGACAATGGCGATACGACCAATGATACGGGCGGTATCGCGGGCGGGCCATTGCAGACGGGGTTCGACCCGACGCACAAGGGTTTCTATCACGGCGGTGACCTTGCTGGATTGACCCAACGGCTAGATTATATCCAGGGGCTGGGCGTCACCGCAATCTGGTTCACGCCAATCTTCGTCAACCGCCCGGTCCAAGGGGATCCTGGTGCGCCTGAGGGGCAACTGAGTGCGGGTTATCACGGCTATTGGGCGACTGACTTTACCACCATCGACCCGCATTTGGGGACCGAAGCCGAGTTCCGCGCCTTTGTCGACGCCGCGCATGCGCGTGGGATGAAGGTCTATATGGACATCGTTACCAACCACACCGCCGATGTCATTCGCATGGCCGAATGCCCGAATAGCGCCTGCCCCTATCGCAGCATCGCCGATTATCCTGACCATGCCTATACCCCCGTCGTCCCAGCGGGTGAAGCGGGGGTGAAGGTGCCCGCGTGGCTCAACGACCCCCAATATTACCATAATCGCGGCAACACGACCTTTCGCGGCGAAAGCTCGACCATGGGTGATTTTGTCGGCCTCGACGATCTGGCGACCGAAAACCCGCGTGTCGTCAGTGGATTCATTGACATTTACGCCAGCTGGATCGATCGCTTTGGTATCGATGGCTTTCGCATCGACACCGCACAGCATGTGAATCCCGAATTCTGGCAGGCATTTGTCCCCGCAATCGAGGCGCGCGCGCGCGCGGCGGGAATCCCCAATTTCCATATCTTTGGCGAAGTATTCAACGAGGACCGAGACGTCGCACGACAGGCCTATTGGACACATGCCGCCGCGCTCCCGTCGCTGCTCGACTATGCCGTGGCGCGAACGATCGACGAGGTCGCAGGTGCCGCTGGGCCGACCGATGCGTTCGAGGTCACGTTCCGTGGTGACATCCTTTACGCTGGGGGCGTCGATCGCGCGCGTCAAATGCCCATTTTTCACGGCAACTATGACGCTGGGCGCTTCGGCCACTTCATGGACGTTGCCAACCCGCGTGCCAGCGATGCCGAACGGTTGGCCCGCGCGGAACTCGCCAATGCGATGTTGATGACCATGCGCGGCGTGCCAACGATCTACGCTGGCGATGAGCAAGGCTTCACCGGCGATGGCAATGACCAGAATGCGCGTCAGGACATGTTCGCCAGCCAAGTTGCCAGCTACAACGATGATCGGCTGATTGGGACGGAGGCGACGACCGCGACCGCCAATTTTGTGACGACACACCCGCTCTATCAGCAGATCGCGACACTCGCCGCCATCCGCCGCAGCCATCCGGCATTGACACGCGGGCGGCAAATTGTCCGTAATGCAGGGCCGACGCCCGGCCTGCTCGCCATATCGCGGATCGACCCGGTGACGGGGCGCGAGGTGGTGGCAGTGTTCAACACGTCATCGAGCGCACAATCGGGCAATATCATCGTTGACCGCGCCACGATGCGCTTTACGGCATTGGCTGGCCATTGCCCGGCAACGGTGCGTGTGGCTGGGAGTGCTGCCATAACGCTTCCTGCTTTTGGTTATATGATTTGTGCTGCGGAGCCGAACGCGTGAACGAGCTTTCTCCCCAACTTCGGCCTGCAAAATCTGTGGCAACAGCCACACCATGGTGGCGCGGAGCGTCGATCTATCAGATTTATCCGCGCAGTTTTGCTGATTCCAACGGCGACGGCATTGGCGATTTGCCGGGGATAACGGCGCGGCTTGACCATGTTGCAGACCTAGGGGTTGATGCGGTGTGGATTTCGCCCTTTTACACCAGCCCGATGCGCGATTTTGGCTATGACATAGCCGATTATCGCGGGGTTGATCCCATTTTTGGTTCGATGGAGGACTTTAATGCGCTGGTGGCAAAGGCGCACGGCCTTGGTCTCAAAATACTGGTCGATCAGGTCTATTCGCATACGTCCGACCAGCATGAATGGTTCGTGACCAGCCGGTCAAACCGCACCAACACCAAGGCGGACTGGTATGTATGGGCCGACGCCAAGCCCGATGGTTCGCCGCCAAGCAATTGGCAGTCGGTGTTTGGCGGGCCTGCGTGGCGATGGGACGCGCGGCGCGGGCAATATTATTTGCATAATTTCCTCAGCGAACAGCCGCAGCTCAATTGCCACAATCCGGCGGTGCAAGACGCGCTGCTCGACGTTGCGCGGTTCTGGCTTGATCGCGGGGTAGATGGTTTCCGCGTCGATGCGATCAATTTCGCGATGCACGATCCACAATTGCGCGATAATCCGCCTGCGCCCGATGATGGGTTCCCACGCACGCGGCCATTTAATTTTCAGAAGCATCTTTATAATCAAAGCCATCCGGATATCCCCTTGTTCATCCAGCGCCTGCGCGCGCTGACCGATAAATATGGCAGCATATTCACGGTGGCCGAGGTCGGCGGGCCTGACCCTCAGGCGGAAATGCATGCCTTCACGCGGGGCGATGCGCATTTCAACAGCGCCTACAGTTTTGACTTTCTCTATGCCGAACGATTGACGCCGGCGCTGGTGCGCGATGCCTTAGAACAGTGGTCCGACGGTGGCGATGAAGGCTGGCCAAGCTGGGCCTTTGCCAATCATGATGCGCCGCGTTGGATCAGCCGCTGGGCGCCTGTTGATGCCCGCGCCGCTTATGCGCGGATGGTGATGCTGTTGTTCATTGCGCTTCGCGGTAATATCATATTGTGGCAGGGCGAGGAATTGGGGCTGACGCAGGTCGATATTCCGTATGAGAGGTTACAAGACCCCGAAGCCATCGCCAACTGGCCGCTGACGTTGAGCCGCGACGGGTCGCGAACGCCGATGATATGGTGCGACGGTACACCGCATGGTGGTTTTTCGAGCGGCGAGCCATGGCTGCCGATTGGCGAGGACCATTTGGCACTGGCGGCGTCGCGACAGACGGGAGACGAAAACTCTCTGCTTGAACTGACGCGCCAACTGCTCGCGCTACGGCGGGCTACCCCGGCGCTGACGCTGGGCAGTTTGACGGTGGCGACGGCCGACGATAGCCTATTGATATTTCACCGAATGCATGCCGGCCAGCACTTGGTTTGCGCATATAATATGGGTGCCAGCGCGCGCGATTGGGCGTGTGAGCCAGGCATCGTGCTGACTAGTGTGGGGGGCGCTTCTTGCAACAAGTTGCCGCCTTATTCCGCCATCATCATCGCAATCACTTAGTTGGGGACACGCCATGCGACTGCCGATATCCACATTGTTCCGCTTCATCGCACCACTCCTCGCCGCGCTGTTGATTGCCCCCGCATCGGCACAGCAAAGCGTGCAAGCAACATCACCCGACGGCAGCATCAGCGTGACGGTGGGCGTCAACAGCGAAGGGCGGCCATCCTATAGCATCAGCCGGGGTGGTGCCGTGATCATTGCCCCGTCGCGGCTAGGCTTCCTGTTCACCGACGCACTGGCATTTGACCGCGGACTTGCCATCGAAAGCCATAGCGAGACGAGCGTCGATACGCGTTGGGAATTGCCATGGGGTGAGCGCCGCTTTGTCCGCGATCATCACAATGAATTGCTGGTGTTGTTGCGCGAAGGGGCCGATGCGCATCGGCGCATTGCGGTGCGATTTCGCCTGTTCGACGATGGCGTCGGTTTTCGCTATGAGTTTTTGCAAGATAGCGGCTGGAGCACGGTCCGCATTCAGGATGAGGTGACCGAGTTCAACATCGCGCCGCATGGCACCGCTTGGTGGATCACTGGCGGCGATTGGAACCGTTACGAGCAAGTCTATCAGCACACCGCGATTGATGCGGTATCGACTGCGCACACGCCGATCACGATGCGGCTTGATGATGGCACGCATTTGGCGTTTCACGAGGCCGCGCTGGTCGACTATGCAGGCATGTGGCTGCGCCGGGTCGATGGCCAGCGATTCAGGGCAACTTTGTCGCCGTCATCCTCCGGTGCACGGGTGACGAGGGTGGCACCATTTCCGACACCGTGGCGCAGCATCCGCATAACGGCAAACGCAGCGGGGCTGGTTGAAAGCGATCTAGAGCTTAACCTCAATGAACCCAACCGCCTTGGCGACGTTAGCTGGGTTCGCCCCTATAAATATATCGGTATCTGGTGGGACATGCATCTCGACAACTGGAGCTGGGCGTCGGGCGCGCGGCACGGAGCGACCACCCAAAACACCCGCCGCTATATCGACTTTGCCGCCGCACACGGATTTCGCGGTGTTTTGGTCGAAGGGTGGAATGTCGGCTGGGACGGCAATTGGTTTGGCCATGGCGACGAATACAGCTTTACCCAGCCCTATCCCGATTTTGATATCGAGGGGCTGGCCGCTTATGGCCGCGCGCACGGGGTGCGCCTGATCGGGCATCATGAAACCGGCGGCAATATCGCCAATTATGAGGGACAGTTAGAGGATGCCATGGCGCTGTATCAGCGGCTGGGGATCGACAGCGTCAAAACGGGCTATGTCGCCGATGCCGGTGGGATCATCAGCCGCAATGCGGCGGGCGCACTGGCGATGGAATGGCACGATGGGCAGGTCATGAGCCGTCATCATTTGAACGTCGTCGAAACGGCGGCGCGGCACCATGTCATGGTCAACCCGCACGAGCCGATCAAGGACACAGGGCTACGACGCACTTACCCCAATTGGGTGGCGCGCGAAGGAGCGCGCGGCGCGGAATACGACGCGTGGGGCGAACCTGGCAACAGCGTCGATCATATCCCAACACTTGTTTATACACGGATGCTGTCGGGCCCAATGGATTATACGCCCGGCGTGCTGAGTTTACAGGGGCGCGGCGGTCGGGCGATCAATTCGACGTTGGCGCGGCAACTGGCATTGTATCTCACCATCTATAGCCCGATCCAGATGGCAGCAGACCGCATCGAAAACCTGGAGCGTTTTCCCCGCGAACTGGCGTTCATCAGCACGGTGCCGACCGATTGGGAGGATAGCCGCCTGATCGATGGCGCGGTCGGTGATTATGCGCTGTTCCGGCGCAAGGGTCGCAACAGTGCCGACTGGTATGTTGGTGGTGTCACCGACGGCGTTGCGCGCGATTTTGACGTCGCGCTCGATTTTCTGCCTGCGGGGCAGCGTTACCGCATGACGACCTATGCGGATGGCCCTGACGCCGATTATCGCACCGCCAATCGCGGGCAAATCGTCATTGAGGAACGTATCGTCACTTCGACCAGCCGCGTGGCGCTGCACATGGCGCCGGGCGGCGGGGTGGCGGTGCGGCTGACCCCCGCCATCCAGAGGCGCGCACGGCGGTGATGGGAACGTTGTCTTACCGTGTTTTCCGAGCCGTTTGATGGCTCATCAAACTCGAAAACACTATAGGCCGCCAGCCACCGCAGAAAAGCCGCTGCGCATCGTCATCGTTGGCGGCGGCACGGCTGGGTGGATGGCGGCGGCGCTGATGGCGCATCATTGGGGAGTGCGGGCGCAGGTGACCGTGCTGGAAAGCCCGGACATCGGCATTATCGGGGTCGGCGAGGGGTCAACTCCCCAGTTCAAGGCTTTTTTTGACAAGCTAGGTATCGCCGAGGCCGATTGGATGCCGGGGTGCAACGCCACCTATAAAGCGGGAATTCGCTTTGTTGGCTGGTCAGAGCGGCCGGGCTATGAGAGTTATTTTCACCCGTTCGCCACCGCGCTCGACAGCCACACTGCCCCCGCATTTTTCTTTAACGCCCGCGCACGGCGCACGGGGCGCGATGTGTGGGCGCATGGCGACCGTTTTTTTGTACCCCAGCGGCTGGCAAGTGAACAGTTGTGCCCGATTCCCGTCGACAATTTCCCCTTCGCGATTGGCTATGGCTATCATTTCGACGCGACATTGGTGGGGCGGTTTTTGCGCGACCATGCCACTACCAAACTCGGCGTTACCTATTTGGAACGGACAGTGACTTCGGTCAATCTAGCGGAAGATGGCAGCATCGCGTCGCTCACTTGTGACAATGATGAGGGGTTTTGCGCTGACCTGTTCGTTGATGCCAGCGGCTTTCGCGCTCTGCTCATACAACAGGCGCTTTGCGAACCGTTTATCCCTTTTGCCGATAATTTGTTCAATGATCGCGCGGTCGCCATCCCCACACCGCGTAATGAGGCGAGTGGCCTCTCGTGCGAGACGCGTAGCACCGCACTGTCTGCGGGCTGGGCCTGGGCTATTCCGCTGACCAACCGCACCGGCAATGGCTATGTCTATAGTTCACGCTATCTGAGCGCAGAGCAAGCCGAAGCTGAATTACGCAGCCATTTGGGTGTTGGTGATGAAAGCGAAGCGCGGCATTTGTCGATGAATGTCGGTCGAGTCGCCCGAAGCTGGGTCAAAAACTGTCTCGCCGCCGGGCTCAGCCAAGGGTTTATCGAGCCGCTGGAGGCCACCGCGCTGCATATCGTTCAGGCAACGGTCGAGGGGTTCATGGCCGCATATGACGCCACCCTTGAACAAGGAGGCGGCGAATCTGAACGCGACGCCTTCAACGAGCGGCTCAATGCACGCTATGATGGTATCCGCGACTATATCGTCGCGCATTACCGCATGAATGGGCGAACCGACACGCCTTATTGGCGTGACAATGCTGCCAACCAAAACCTGTCAAATAATTTGAAAGCAGTGATGACCGCGTGGTTCACCGGCGCGGATATGGAGGCGGAAATAGCGCAGTTGGGGATTGGGGGATATTATGGGGCCCTAAGCTGGCATTGCCTGTTCGCGGGCTATGGCCAGTTTCCCGATGATGCCAAGATGGTGCCACCCGAAGCAGGGTTGCCATTGACCGATATGGCGGTGATTGACGATTTTATTTCGCGGTGCATTCGTAATTTCATTGACCATGCGGATAGGATTACGGCATTGTCTCCGGCAAATAAATAAGGGAGAGAAAAATGGCCGCACCAATACCCAATGGCGCTGTAACTGGAAGCGCTTCCATCATTAAAGGCAACGCCCTGCCACTGCTGATATTGGTGGTGGCGGTGTTTTTCCTGCTTGGCGGGGTTACCAACATCAATGATGTGCTGATTCCCAAGTTGAAGGGGCTGTTCAGCCTCAGCAATTTTGAGGCGAACCTCGTTCAATTTGCCTTCTTCACCAGCTATGCGTTGTTTTCGATACCAGCCGGCATGCTGGTCGCGCGGCTCGGCTATATGCGCAGCTTTACTGTCGGCTTCCTGATTGTTGCACTGGGCGCATTGATGTTCATTCCAGCCGCAAGCTCGGGTGTCTTCATCAGCTTTCTAGCGGCATTGTTCGTTGTTGGCGGCGGCATCACGCTGTTGCAAGTCGGCATGAACCCCGTGGTGATTGCGCTCGGGAGCCCCGAAACCGCACATAGCCGCTTGACCTTTGCGCAGTTTTTCAACTCGCTTGGCGTGTTCCTGATGATTTATGGCGGCGCCGAATTGATGTTGGGCAAAGGCAGCGACGTTGACCCTGCGAACCTGAGCGGCGATGCGCTAACACAATATCGCGCCTCCGAAAGCGCCGTGATCGGCCAAGCTTATTTCTGGGTCGCGGCGTTTCTTGCCGCGATTGCGCTCATATTCTGGCTACGGCGCCGTGCGCTTGACCACACCAAAGCAGAGCAAGTGCAACTGGCGGGAACATGGTCGCTTTTCACCAACAACCCGCGCGTCCGTTTCGGTGCGCTGTGCATCTTCATGTATGTCGGGGCCGAGGTTGCGATCGGCAGCAACCTCATCACCTATCTTTCCGGTGACGCACATGTTGCGGGCGACGGGGTGATGGGAATCGATGCGCTCGCCGCTGGCAAGATGCTCGCCTATTATTGGGGTGGGGCAATGGTCGGAAGGCTAGTTGGCGGGTTAGTCCTGCGCGCACTTCCCGCTGGTCGCGTGCTTTGGGCCTATGCAACGCTCGCGATTATCATGATTGCCATTTCGGCCTTCACTTCGGGGGCGCTGTCGGGATGGACATTGGTGCTGGTTGGCTTCTTCAACTCGTTAATGTTCCCGACAATCTTTAGTTTGGCAACCGAAGGGTTGACCGACGAAGCACCAAAAGCATCGGGCATTTTGTGCACTGCGATTGTCGGCGGTGCGCTGGTGCCACCGCTATTCGGATTGGTCACTGACCATGCGTCGATCCAGCTCGCTCTGATCGTTCCCGCTATCTGCTATGCGATCATCGCTGCCTTTGGCCTGTGGGCGTTGAAGCAAAGTCGCACGCCTGCGTAATCGGTCGAGCCATCCGCATACGTATAACGCCCCGCGTGCACAGGCATTGCGGGGCGTTAGCATGTTGCAAGGGCGCGCTTTTCGGCTAACAGCAATAGCGGCATATGGAGACTGAAAAGCATGGCATTTGTTTCCGATCGACTGATATTGTTCGGCGCGACGGGCGATCTCGCCAAACGGATGCTTTTGCCCTCGCTCGCTGCGCTCTCTGCTGACAAATTGATAGCGGATGACTTGCGGATCATCGGCACCGCGCGCTCGGCGCATGATGACGCCAGCTTTCGCGCCTTTGCCCGCGCAGCACTCGATGAATTCCTACCCAAAGGACAGCTTGACGAAGCCGATATTGTGCGTTTTCTTGAGCGATTGAGCTACCAGCCGCTCGATGCTTCGCAAGCGGACGGGTTTGCGGCGTTGGCGGCCAAAGTGGGCGAGGTTAAACGCGGGCTTTCGATTTTCCTCTCCACCGCGCCATCATTGTTCGAGCCAACAATAGCGGGGCTGGCAGGTGCGGGGCTGGCGGGGGACAATGTCCGTATCGGCCTAGAAAAGCCGCTGGGCATTGATTTGACCTCGAGCAAGGTCATCAACGATGCGGTGGGCAGCGTTTTCACCGAAGACCGTATTTTCCGTATCGATCATTATCTGGGCAAGGAAACGGTGCAGAATCTGCTCGCGCTGCGCTTTGCCAATATCTTGTTCGAGCCACTATGGAATGCGCAATCTATCGACCATATGCAAATCACAGTCGCTGAGACGGTCGGGCTTGAAGGGCGCGTCGGATTTTATGACGGCGCGGGGGCGTTGCGCGATATGGTGCAGAACCATATGCTGCAATTATTAGCGCTGGTGGCGATGGAACCACCCGCACGGTTTGACGCAACCGCGATCCGCGATGAAAAGGTCAAGGTGCTGCGATCCTTGCGCCCCCTGGCGGTTGGGGACAGCGTTACTGGCCAATATCGTGCAGGGTCAATCGATGGTGCTGCCGTGCCCGGTTATGATGATGAGCTTGGCAAGGATAGCGACACCGAGACGTTCGTGGCGATCAAGGCGCATATTGACAATTGGCGCTGGAAAGGCGTGCCGTTTTTCCTGCGCACCGGAAAGCGCCTGCCCGAACGCAAGACCGAAATTGTTATCCAGTTCAAGGCGGTGCCGCACAGTATCTTTGCTGAAATGGGCGCCGCAACACAGCCCAATCGACTGATTATAGGGATACAGCCGCGTGAAAATATTCGCCTGTCTGTGATGGCCAAAGTGCCCGGCCTCGACCGGGGCGGTGTGCGTCTGCGCGAAATGCCGCTCGATATTTCGATGCCCGATGCCTTTGCCGGGCCAAAGCGTCGGATCGCCTATGAACGGTTGTTGCTCGACCTGATTGAGGGCGAACAGACATTGTTCGTAAGGCGTGACGAGGTGGAGGCTCAATGGCATTGGGTTGATGCTATTCGTGCCGAATGGGCGAATGCTGCGGTAAAACCTCTCGAATATGCGGCAGGAAGCTGGGGGCCGGACGCCGCTACCCGGCTTATCGAACGCGATGGAGCAAGCTGGCATGAGTAAGCGGAAATGAGCGAGACGATTGTTGCAGTTGATATTGGCGGCACCCATGCGCGATTTGCCCTGGCCGAAGTTGGGCAAGGCCGCGTTGTCTCGCTGGGGCAAAGCATAACGCTGAAAACCGCCGAACATGCGAGTTTGCAAACCGCTTGGGAAGATTTTGGACGACAGATTGTGCAGCCATTACCGCGTGCCGCCGCCATCGCCATCGCCGGGCCGATACGTGGAGAAGTGCTCAAACTTACGAACAATCCATGGATTATCCGACCCGCGCTGATTGAGGAGAAGCTGAACGTCGATCGATTTGCGCTGGTCAATGATTTCGAAGCGGTTGGCCATGCGGTGGCACAGTGCGATGCGGAGCATTTCCTGCATCTGACCGGCCCGGATATGCCGCTCCCTGCCGATGGCACCATCAGCATCATCGGCCCGGGCACCGGCCTGGGCGTTGCCCATGTGTGGCGACAGGCCAACAGCTATCATGTGCAAGCCACCGAGGGCGGGCATGTCGATTTTGCGCCGCTGGATGTGATCGACGATGCCTTGCTCAAGGCTTTGCGCGAACGCTATCGCCGCGTTTCTGTAGAGCGCGTGGTGGCTGGCCCCGCACTCAACGATATATATGCCACGCTTGCCGCCATAGAAGGGCGCGCGGTTATGGCGATGGATAATAAGGCGCTATGGGCGCTGGCGATGGATGGATCGGACAGCGTCGCCGCAGCAGCAGCCGACCGTTTCTGCATGGCGCTGGGCAGTGTCGCGGGCGATATCGCCCTGGCCCAAGGCGGAAGCGGCGTGGTGATTGCCGGCGGGCTTGGCCTGCGCATCAAGGATATATTGGTGCGATCAGGCTTTGCGACGCGCTTTCGCGCCAAGGGGCGGTTCGAGGAGCTGATGGCGTCGCTGCCGGTCAAGCTCATCACGCATCCGGAGCCTGGCCTGTTCGGGGCGGCCGCCGCCTTTGCCCGCAGCCACAGCAATGGGAGCCACACATGAGCCATTCGATCCGCCAGATCATGCAGACATCGCCCGTCATTCCGGTGCTGGTCATCGATGATGTGGCGCACGCCGAGCCTATCGCCCGCGCGCTGGTTACGGGGGGGCTGAGGGTGCTGGAGGTGACGCTGCGCACTGCTGCCGCGCTCGACGCCATCGCCGCGATGAAGCGCGTTCCGGGCGCGATTGTTGGCGCGGGAACGGTGCTGAACCCCCAAGACCTCGCGGCATCGATTGGCGCAGGGGCTGAGTTTATCGTATCGCCGGGCCTGACCGATAGCCTTGGCAAGGCAGCGGTGGGATGTGGCATTCCGTTTTTGCCGGGCATCGCCAATGCGGGCGACATCATGCGCGGACTTGAGCTTGGCCTCGACCATTTCAAATTTTTCCCCGCAGAAACTAGCGGCGGTCGCCCCGCGCTCAAAGCCTTGTCAGGGCCATTTGGCGGGGTCAGCTTTTGTCCCACAGGTGGTATCACAGCGGCGAGTGCACCCGAATGGTTGGCGCTCGACCCTGTATTATGCGTGGGCGGCAGCTGGTTGGTCGAGCGCGGCGCGCCCGATGTGGCTGCGATTACGGCTGCCGCGGCGGCGGCTTTTCAGCTCGCGCCATGACAATGGATCTGCGCGCAGAGCTTGGCGAATTGCACAAGCAGACGCAGGCAACGCCGCTGTTCAACCCCGTTTTTCAGCTTGGCCTCAACTTGTCGCGGCGGCTGGAACGCGGTGATATTTCGCTGAAAGACATCGCAGCAACAATCGAGGATTATGGCTGTGAGGCGTTGCAAAGCCGCGCGCACCGCCTTCATGATCTGTTAGCCCCGATGGGTAGAGATGACAATATCGTGCGGTTCCGCAATTTGGTGGAGCGAAGTGCGGCGAGCAGCGATTTCGCGGCCTTTGCTGCGCGTTGGTCGCGGCCATTACAACATATCGTATTCACCGGTCACCCAACCTTCCTCTTGAGCGAGACAGAGGCAGAGGCTGTCGCCAGCGCGGCGAGCCAATCGCAAGTCGGCCCCGCCATGTGTGTTATCAACACTCAACGCGAACCTGTGACATTGGAAGGCGAGCATGCGCAGGTTCTGGCCGCAATGGCGAGGGCGCAGAGTGCCCGCGATACGATGGTCGATACGGTCCTGTCCGCGGCCAGGGATCGCTGGCCCGATCAATGGCGCAGCTTATCACCTATGCCATTCCGCCTGGCCACTTGGGTCGGCTATGATATGGATGGCCGCACCGATATTGGGTGGCACACCAGCATCTCATATCGCCTGACAGAAAAAGCGACGCGGCTCAATAGCTATGCCGATGCGTTGAGTGCGCTGGCATGCACCGCCGAAATTGTCGAAGCATTGCACCGCGCCAGCAATCACGCTTCGGCCATGGCCGCGCTTTTTTCGGGGCCGCTGGACGACCCGCAAACGCTGTCTGACGCCGCGAATCAGCTGACCGCTGATGGGCCCGATAAAATGGTGTCGCTGGAGCCGATCATAGCGCGATTACAGGCCATGGCCATCAATGCGGCCCCCGATGATGCGCAGCAACTATTGCGGATCATCGCCGCGATGCGCGCGGACGGGCTAGGCATGGGTTGGGTCCATTTTCGTGTTAACGCCGCGCAATTACTCAACGCAATACGCCGCCGCATTGACCCCGACAATCAGCTCGACCTGGCGAGCGGCACCGCCCTCAATCGGTTGCGCGCGTTGCTGGCACATGTGAAGCCTTTGCGTAGCAATTTTGCCGCATTGGCTATGGAGAGCACGACAGCGGTACGGCAATTTCTGGCGATGGCGCAGATCATCCATCATGTCGATGCTGATGCGCCGGTGCGGATGTTGATTGCCGAATGCGAAGAGCCGCAAACAGTCCTCGCCGCACTGTATTTTGCGCGGTTGTTTGGCATAGAGGATCGGGTTGATATTTCACCATTGTTCGAGACCGAAAGCGCAATGGAGCATGGCGGGCGGTTTTTGGATGCACTGCTGCGTGAACCCGCCTATCGCGACTATGCCAGGCTGCGCGGGCGCGTGGCCATCCAGACCGGTTTTTCCGATGCGGGGCGTTTTGTGGGGCAGATCCCGGCTGCTCTGGCTATCGAGCGGTTGCACGGCCGCTTGGCCCAGGCCATGGTGCAGGGTGGCCTGTCGGATGTCGCGGCGCTGATATTTAATACGCACGGCGAATCGATGGGGCGCGGCGCGCATCCGTCGAGCATGAGCGACCGGCTCACTTACCCTATGAGCCACTGGGCAAGAGCGCGCTTTGCCCATGCAGGCATAACGCTTGAACCAGAGGTGAGCTTTCAAGGCGGCGATGGCTTTTTACCCTTCTTCAACGAGAGTTTGGCACTGGCTTGCCTCGTTCGCATAGCCGAGGTTGAGGGGCAGATTGAGCCTAGTGCAGAGCCTGATCCATTTTATTCGCGAACCGACCTTTCGCTCGATTACTATCGCGGAATCAGGCGGATGCAGCGCGATTTTCTAGCCTCGCGCAGCTATGCACGCGCCATCACTGCCTTTGGCCTTGGCCTGCTCAATGAAACAGGATCGCGCAAATCGCGGCGGCAATCGGATCTGTCTGCTGATCGGGAAATGAGCCTGCGGCAAATCCGCGCCATCCCGCATAACGCTGTGCTGCAACAGCTGGGCTATCCGGTCAATGTGATTGCCGGCGCTGGCACCGCAGCGGCCGATGAGCCGGAAGCTGTGACAGAGCTGATCGCCCAAAGCCCGCGCGCACAGCAATTGATGCGGCTGGTGCGCGCCTCAAACGCGCTGGCCAGCATCAAGTCGGTCGCCGCCTTTGGCGAGTTGTTCAACAGCGCCTATTGGGCCAGCCGCCCCTATCGCGGAACAGAGCCGCACCTGGAGGATGCTTGCTTAGCACTGGCTGAGCAATTGGTCGCTGACGATCGGGTTGGCGCGTTTCGCCGCCTAGCAAGCCGTTTGCGGATTGATGCCATAAAGCTGCATCGCATGCTGGCGATGTTGCCCGATGAAGGCCCCGAGCCTATGCGCGAGGAGCGGCGGCGATCCATTGGCGCGCTGCAAGCGATCCGCCTGGCGCTCATGCAGCATATTTTTCTGCTGGCGGTCCAGATCCCGGCATTTTCCCGATCAAATGACATTAGCCGCGACGATGTATTGGCTATGGTATTTTCGCTTCGCATTGACGACGCGTTGGCGCAATTACGCCGCGCCTACCCCGTGTCCGAACCGTCGATGGGCGATTTCACTGTCAAAGAACCATGCGACTATCCCGATGGCGATGCCCAGCCCTATGCTGGCATACGCGCACGCTATATCGACCCCATCGAGCATGCTTATGCGCTGTGCCTGCGCGTTGGCACCGCTATCGCTAATCATTTCGGCGCTCACGGCTAAAGCCGCAGCTTATCATTTCGGCGCTCACGGCTAATTCTATTTCATCACAGTTTCCGTTTGCGTAAGCGGTAGGCATTGCACACAATGGCATGTCAGACACAGCAACAGGAATCGCCCGATGGACGCAGATATATTTGAGGCATTCCTCGTGTCGCTCAAACGCTATGTCCGCGAACGGCTCATCCCCGCAGAGGCGGACGTCATCGCCAATGACCGTATCCCAGACCATATATTGGATGAAATGCGCGACATGGGGCTGTTTGGCATAACAATCCCGGTTGAATATGGCGGCGCGGGGATGACGATCAGCCAATATATCGAGACGGTCAAGCACCTGTCCTATGCGGCCCCGGCCTATCGTTCCACAATGTCGATCAATGTCGGGATGACCGGCACCGCGATCCGCAAATTCGGCACAGCGGAGCAGCGCGAGCGCTGGTTGCCGCGCATCGCCGCAGGGGAAATCGCCTGCTTCGGGCTGACCGAGCCAAATAGCGGATCAGACAGCGCAGCCATGCTGACCAGCGCAGTCAGGAGCGGCAACGGCTATGTGTTGAACGGCACAAAGCGTTATATCACCAACGCGCCGCATGCGAAAATCGCCCTCATCATGGCGCGGACCAACAAAGAGGCTTTGCCTAAAAATGCCCATGTTTCTGCGTTCATTGTGCCGATGGACGCGGCCGGAATCACCGTTGGCAGCCCCGATGAAAAAATGGGGCAATCGGGCGCGCATATTGCCGACATCATATTGGATAATGTGCAATTGCCGGGCGACGCATTGCTGGGCGGTGAGGAAGGCAAAGGCTTTGTCGCCGCGATGCAGAGCCTCGACAATGGTCGATTGTCGGTTGCGGCGATGAGTGTCGGGATGGGCCGCCGCATTCTGGACACGGCTGTGCGTTACGCAACGACGCGCAAAGCCTTTGGCGAGCCTATCGCCAATTTTCAGCTGATCCAGGCGATGCTGGCCGACAGCGAAGCAGAGCTATACGCCGCCGAGTGCATGATTGCCGATGCGTGCGCACGCGCGGACGCGGGCGAAAATATTGTGCGCAAGGCCGCTGCGGCCAAGATGTTTGCATCCGAGACATGTGGCCGCGTGGCCGATAGATGTGTGCAAATCCATGGCGGCGCGGGCTATCTTGCGGAATATGAGGCTGAACGCTTTTTCCGTGATGCGCGTATCTTGCGGATATACGAGGGAACGACGCAAATTATGCAGTTGCAGATTGCCAAACATATGCTGCGCGATTTTGCCCGCGATGGCGCGCTGTGGTGATGGCATCGACAAGTGCGGTAGGATGACATGTATCCGCTGCTGCCCGATCTCACCATCATAGAGGCGTCATCCTTTGTCGCGTCTCCAAGCGCGGGGCTCTATATGGCGCAAATGGGGGCACAGGTGATCCGGGTGGATCAGATTGGCGGCGGCCCAGATTATCGACGATGGCCGCTCGGCCCAAATGGGGACAGCCTGTATTGGGAAAACCTCAACCGTGCCAAAACCTCGCTGGCGCTTGACCTGAAATCGGCGGAAGGGCGCGAATTGCTGGTTGAGCTAGTGCGCGCGACTGGCCAGTTCATCACCAATTACCCAGTGGATGGATTTTTGTCATACGCAGCACTCGCCCAGGCGCGCACAGACTTGGTGACGGTGCGCATCATGGGTCAGGCGGACGGCGGGTCGGCGCTTGATTATACGGTCAATTGCGCGGTCGGCATTCCCGATATGACGGGCACAGGCACAAACCCAATCAACCATGTCCTGCCTGCCTGGGATTTGCTCACCGGTGCTTATGCAGCCTTTGCGATGCTGGCGGCGCTCCGCCACCGCGATGCCACTGGTGCCGGGCAAGAAGTGCGCATTCCCTTGCAGGATGTTGCAACGGCGAGCGTCGCCAATTTGGGGATGATTGCCGAAGTTTTGGTGGGCGGGCACAATCGCGAGCGGCTGGGCAACGCCGTTTATGGCGCATTTGGGCGCGATTTTGTGACCCGCGATGGCCGCCGCCTGATGATCATGGCGATAACATCCAAACAATGGGCGGGGCTGGTTGCCGCGCTCGATATGGCGGGGGAGGTTGCGCAGATTGAAACGCAGCTAGTCCTGTCCTTTGCCGATGACGAGGGGCTGCGCTTTGCCCATCGCGACAGGCTGTTCCCTTTGGTCGAGGGGCGCGTTGCCCAGTGGGACTATCCCGCATTAGCAATCGCATTGGATGCGCACGTCTGCTGTTACGGCCCATACCAAACTATGCTTGAGGCGGCGCAAGACCCGAAACTTGTCACGCACAACCCAATATTTTCACGGACCTCAAACCCAAGTGGAATGGCATATCCGGCGGCTGGCGCATTTGCCACTATCCCCCAAATGCCGCGCGAAGCGGCACGCGCTGCTCCGGCAATCGGTGCGCATAGCGAGCAAATTCTGGCTACGCATCTTGGGCTTTCCAGCGCGCAAATTGGCGCGCTCATAGACAAGGGCATAGTGTCGCAATCATGACCAATAACCACATCGAAATCCGCGAAGCCGTTGGCAAATTATGCGCTGGGTTCCCCGGAGACTATTGGCGCGCCAAAGATAAAAATCGTGAATATCCAGCGGAGTTTGTGGACGCGCTAGGAGACGCCGGCTTTCTCGCGGCGCTCATTCCCCAGGAATATGGCGGGTCCGGCCTTCCGATGTCCGCCGCAGCCGCAATTTTAGAAGAGGTGCAAGCGCACGGGTGCAATGGCGCCGCCTGCCATGCGCAAATCTATGTGATGGGAACATTGCTTCGCCACGGGTCAGCGGCGCAGAAGGCGGCCTATCTGCCGCGCATTGCCTCTGGCGAGCTCAGGCTACAGGCCTTTGCTGTGACCGAGCCGTCTAGCGGAACCGACACCCTAAGCCTGACCACCAGCGCGACCAGAGACGGCGATCATTATGTCATCCGTGGCCAGAAAATATGGACCAGCCGCGCCGAGCATAGCGACCTGATGATTCTGCTAGCGCGGACAACACCAAAAGAATCCGTCGTAAAGCGAACCGACGGGTTGAGTGTATTCATTGTCGATATGCGCGAAGCATTGGGTAACGGCATGACCATCAGGCCAATTGAGACGATGATGAACCATGCGACGACCGAAATCTTTTTTGATGATCTGCGCATATCCGCAGCGAATTTAATCGGCGAGGAGGGGCAAGGTTTTCGCTATATCCTGTCCGGAATGAACGCCGAGCGGCTGTTGATAGCGGCGGAGTGTATCGGCGATGCCAAATGGTTCATCGAAAAAGCGAGCGCCTATGCCAAGGAGCGCGTGCTGTTTGGCCGCCCAATCGGCCAGAATCAGGGTGTGCAATTCCCCATTGCCCGCGCCTATGCGCAAATGCGCGCTGCGGAGTTGATGGTGCATCAGGGACTGGCCCAATATGAAGCTGGCGCGGATTGCGGGGAGGAAGCGAACATCGCCAAAATGCTGGCCGCCGAAGCGAGCTTTGCCGCAGGCGAGGCTTGTATCCAGACGCATGGTGGCTTTGGTTTTGCCTGTGCCTATGACATTGAGCGCAAATGGCGCGAAACGCGGCTTTACCAAGTCGCGCCGATCAGCACCAACATGATCCTGTCCTATATTGGCGAGCATGTGTTGGGCCTGCCGAGGAGCTATTGATTGATGACCGACTGGTCGCATTGGATTGACCGGACAGAGACGCGCCACGATGTGGTGACGCCCGGGCTGGTCGCGCGGTTGCGTGCGACGATCAACAGCGCGGGAACAGGCCATGGCGGGGCTGGAGACATCGCCCCCCTTGGCGTGCATTGGTGCCTATGCCTGCCAGATGCGATGACAGCTGACCTCGGCGAAGATGGCCACCCCAATCGGTCCCTTCCCAATGCGTTCCTTCCGCCCATTCCCCTTCCCCGCCGCATGTGGGCATCGAGCAAGGTCGATTTCTTGACCCCGATCATGGTCGGATCGGATGTTGAGCGCATTTCAACCATTACCGCCATCACCGAGAAAGACGGCAGCAGCGGCCGGCTGGTTTTCGTAACCATTAGGCATGAAATGCGCGCCAACAGCGAACTGGCTGTGCGGGAAGACCAGATGCTGGTTTATCGCGGGGCAATGGCTTCGGCTCCGCAAGCGGGCATAGCGCCCTCTCCCGCAACTCCGCATGATCTATCCATGTGGCCGCACCGCCGATCAATAACGCCAAACGAGCCGATGCTGCTGCGCTACTCGGCCTTGACGTTCAACGCGCATCGCATTCATTATGATTTGCCCTACGCTCAACAGGTCGAAGGCTATGCTGGGCTCGTCGTCCACGGGCCATTGAGCGCGACGTTATTGCTTGATTTTGCTGCGCAGTTATTTGGCCCTGATCGCGTGAAACAGTTTGCGTTTCGCGGGCGCGCTCCTGCCATATGCGGGGAAGCCATAACGCTCGTGGCGCGGCCAATCGGGAATGATGTAAAGTTGGCGGTCATCGGGTCGGGTGGCACAGCGGTGATGGAGGCAAGCGCGAGCCTGATTTGCTGATTGGCCGAAACAGGGAGCCATTGCGCCCTGCTCCCCTTCCCTCCTATGGCAGGGCCATGAAAACGCCCCGATCACTTATTCTATCCGCCTTTCTAGCCGCATGCGGCGGCGTCGCCTTTTTCTCGCTGATGGATGCGGCGATGAAGGGGTTAGCGCTTGGCATGGGCGCATATAATGCGCTGTTATGGCGCAATGTTGCTGGCACAGTGATAAGCGGCGGCGCCTATGCGGCCGCGCGCACAGGCTGGCCCACGCGGGCGGTGATGCGCCTGCATATCTGGCGTGGAATCATTGTCGCTGCGATGGCGTTGCTATTTTTCTGGGCGCTGACAATTTTGCCGATGGCCGAAGCCGTTGCCTTGTCGTTTATCGCACCACTTATCGCGCTTTTCCTGGCGGCGATGTTGCTGGGCGAAAAGATAAGGTGGCCGGCCATCCTCGCCTCTTTGCTCGGCCTGGCTGGGGTTTGCGTGATAATAGCAGCGCGATTGAGCGATGAGGGCGGGCATGATCCGGCTGCGCTCTGGGGTGTGGCGGCGGTGCTCGGCTCTGCGGTATTATTTGCCTATAACCTCATTTTGGCGCGGCAGCAGGCGCAATTGGCCAAACCCGCCGAGATCGCTTTTTTTTCAGACGTTGACGATATTGGTGACGCTCGGTTTTGCTGCACCTTGGGTGGCGACATTGCCAGCGCTCAGGGATTGGCCGCTGATCACGGGGGCGGCGTTGCTCGCTGTCGTCTCGTTACATCTCTTGTCATGGGCCTATGCCAGAGCAGAGGCGCAAATCCTCATTCCGGTCGAATATACGGCATTCATCTGGGCCGCGATATGCGGCTGGGTGTTTTTTGATGAAGCGCTCAGCTGGCCAATTGTCGGCGGCACCGTGTTGATAATCTGCGGTTGTTTGATTGCGGCCCGCGCCAACCCCCAGCCGCAACAGGTCGAGGAAGCGATTGCCTAGGCACTATGCGTGCTAATCCAATCTTCGACAATCGGCGCAATATTGGTCCGCCATTTGCTGCCATTGAAAATGCCATAATGACCGACATCAGGGGCCAGGTGATATTTTTTAGCGCGCTTATCGAGCCCCGTCGCAATCGTCAGCGCCGCCTTGGTTTGCCCCAACCCTGAAATATCGTCGCGCTCGCCCTCTATCGCCAATAATGCCGTTTTGGAAATGGCCGCAGGGTCAATGCGCTGTCCGCGATGCATCATCTCGCCCTTGGGCAGCGAATGGCGCTGAAAAACCGTTTCAACGGTTTGCAAATAAAACTCCGCCGTCATGTCGCACACCGCGCGATATTCGTCGTAAAACGCCTTCGTTGCGTCGGCGCTTTCGTCATCACCATCGATCAAATGTCGAAACATGTCCCAGTGGCTCATTAAATGACTGCCAAGGTTCATAGACATGAAGCCGCTGAGCTGGAGAAAGCCGGGGTAAACTTTGCGCCCGCCGCCGGCATAATAATTGGGCACGCGGGCAATCACATTGTGCGCAAACCATTCGTGCGGTCGCTGAGTCGCCATGCTATTCACCTGGGTAGGCGCCTCGCGCGTGTCGATCGGCCCACCCATCATAGTGAGCGTAAGTGGCGCTGCACGGTGCTTTGCAGCGTTCATCAACGCCACCGCAGCATAAGCAGGAACCGATGGCTGGCACACCGCGAGCATATGGGCAGCGGGGCCGATATGGTCGAGAAAATCGATCAGATAATCGACATAGTCGTCGAGGTCGAACCGCCCCGCCCGCACCGGCACCAACTTAGCATCGGCCCAATCGGTGATATAAATGTCATGTTTACCTGACATTCGTTCGACCGTATCGCGCAATAATGTGGCATAATGACCCGACATTGGTGCGACAATGAGCAATTTTGGCAAAAATTCCGACCCGCCATCGGTGCCCACGCGCCGGAAATGCAGTAAATTGCCAAAGGGTTTTTCAAGCACCACCTCTTCGGCCAGCGCGATTTCGCGGCCATCGATCTTTATGCTCGGCAGATTGAACGAGGGCTTTCCGCGCGGTGCCGCTGCATGTGAAAATACATCAAGCGCAGACGCCAATATTGGCCCGCCACCAAAATAGGCGAGCGGCGCCACACCGTTGCTCCAAAATCGGGCGCCGGCACCGGCCAAGGCGCTTGCCCCCGCAAGCATAGCGCGCTGCATATCATAAGCGTGGTATAACATCGGCAAAGCGGGGCTTTCTATAAAAGGGCAGTGGGCGCGGCGACTGTTGCCGAAAAATGGAGTGTCGCATTGGCCACGCTGCCATGTTGCAATGCAACATGCAAGGCCCATCTCAACAAAGCGCTAGTGGGGTGCAAACTTGGGTGCTAAGGCGTTGGTTATGAGCGAAACACCTGCTGCGCCCGCGCCCACGCCACTCCCGTCCTCCCCCACTCCCGCCGCCACCCCAGCAGAAGCCCAGCGTCGGCTTGCCAGCCTGTCGATGGTGTGGGACCATGCACGGCAATATCCGTGGCAGATTGCGGCCGCCATCACCGGCCTTATTGGCTCGTCGAGCGCGACTTTGGCGATACCCGCTGGTTTCAAACTGGTCATCGATCGCGGTTTCGCAACGGGCAACACCGACAATATCAACCGCTATTTCCTGTATTTGCTCGGCATCGTGCTGGTGCTGGCCGTGGCAACGACAGTGCGGTTCTTTTTCGTCTCCTGGCTGGGCGAGCGCACAGTGGCAGACATCCGCCGCGCAGTGCAGCGCAATTTATTGCGTCAACCGCCCGCCTTTTTCGAGGAAAATCGCCCGTCAGAAATTTCCAGCCGAATGACATCGGACACCGCCGTCATCGAAATGGTGGTGGGCACAACCATTTCGGTCGCGCTGCGCAACTGCTTCACCGGACTGGGCGGGCTCGCCTATCTCTTCTATCTGTCGCCGACGATGGCGGGGTTCATCATCGTTGGAATTCCGCTGGTGATCATGCCGATTGTCGTCGTCGGCCGCCGTTTGCAAAAATTGTCGCGCGCCAGCCAGGACAGCGTCGCCAGCGTCGGGTCAATGACCACCGAAGTGCTGGGCGCGATGAAAATCGTTCAGGGATTTGGCCAGGAACGCCGCGAAGAACAGCGCTTTGCCGACGCGGTTGAACACACATTTGCAACCGCACGGCGCCGCATCACGATCCGCTCAATCATGACCGCATCGGTGATTGGTTTGATTTTTGGCGGCATCGTCTGTTTGCTCTGGTATGGCGCCTGGCAGGTTGTCGAGGGGCAAATCAGCGTCGGGACATTGGCTGCATTCGTGCTGACGGGTGGGTTCGTTGCCGGCGCATTTGGCGCGCTGACCGAGGTGTATGGCGATCTGGTGCGCGGTGCCGGCGCGGCAAGCAGGCTGGCCGAACTGCTGCATGCCGAACCTGCCATCAAAGCACCTGCAAAGCCACGGACGCTGCCCGCAGTATCTACGGGCTCATTAGCGTTTACCGCTGTGGAATTTCGCTATCCAACCCGGCCAGATACGGCCGCGCTCCATGATTTCACGCTTGAGGTGGAAGCGAATGAAACCGTCGCCGTTGTGGGACCATCGGGCGCCGGCAAATCGACTCTGTTCCAACTGGCGCAGCGTTTTTACGACCCGCAAGCGGGGCGGATCACCATGGATGGCATCGGCATCCGCGATGTCGACCCCGCCGATGTTCGCGCTCGCATGGCCGTTGTGCCGCAGGAAACCGTTGTCTTCGCCGCCAGCGCGCGCGATAATCTGCGCTACGGCAATTGGGAGGCGAGCGACGCCGAGATTTGGGAAGCCGCCGATGCCGCCAACGCCAGCGAGTTTTTGAAAAAGCTCCCCGATGGCCTCGACACCTTTATGGGCGAAGCGGGAACACGGCTTTCGGGCGGGCAGCGGCAACGGATCGCCATTGCCCGCGCGTTGCTGCGCCGCGCACCGATATTGCTGCTCGACGAGGCTACATCCGCACTCGATGCCGAAAGCGAGCGCCTGGTCCAGGACGCGCTCGACCGCCTGATGCATCAACGCACCACCATCGTCATTGCGCACCGCCTGGCCACCGTTCGCGCCGCAGATCGCATCATCGTGATGGATGATGGGCGCATCGTCGAGCAAGGCAATCACGACAGCCTGGTCGAACAGGGCGGGCTCTATGCGCGGCTTGCGCGGTTGCAATTTGACACGAGCGCCAATTAGGTAAGCGCCCTGAGGTCAGAGCCCTAAAACGCGCGTTGCAATATCCGTCTTTCCCTGTGAGCACACAAGGAATGGCGATATGGAATCAATTACATCCGCACTTGGCGCCGGATCGGGTATCGACATTGCGACGCTGGTCGATCGATTGGCAAGCGCCGCGCGCAAGCCCAAAGACGATCAATTCACCCGCCGCACCACCGCCAATCAGGCGCGGTTACAGGCGCTGGCAGACATCAGCAGCAGCCTGAGCGGATTTTCCGACGCGCTAAACACCCTGGTTTCAGGCGGAGCATTGGCGATGCAACCGACCAGTTCGGACAGCGCGGCCCTCAGCGTAAATCTGGTTCGCGGTGCCCATATTGCTCAGCTAGCGTCAGAAATTGAGGTAATCTCGCTGGCGAAAAGCCAGACACTGCAATCGCTTTCAATGGCAGATAGCGTATCGCCCATTGGCCAAGGCACGCTCAGCCTGCAAACCGCTGGTGGTACTGTGGACATCGTCATCGGCGCGCAAAATGATACGCTGTCAGGCCTGGCGAGCTCGATCAACGCCGCACAGGCCGAGGTCAAGGCGAGCATCATCACCGACAGCAGCGGCGCACGCCTGGTTTTACGCGGTGAAAGCGGCGCGGCAAAGGCTTTCACCCTCAGCGTTGCCAGCGGCACAGCCACGGGGCTAGAACGCTTCGCCTTTGCGCCGGGCGCTGCGGGCGGCATGCTATTGGCGCAGGGTGCTGCCGATGCGGCGCTGAAAATCGATGGCATCGCGATGACAAGCGCAACAAATAGCGTCAGCAATGCCATAAGCGGTGTCACCATCGATTTGAAACGCGCCGCGCCCGGCACAATCATCGCGATCGGATCAAGCCGCAACGCGGGCGCGCTTGAGCAGGGGCTGAGAGATTTTGTCGATGCCTATAATCAGATCAGCACCCAAATTGACGAAGCAGGCCGAAACAGCGTTGGCAGCGAGGCGGGGCCGCTGCGCGGTGATACCGGGCTTAACGATTTGCGGCGGCGACTGGCCAGCCTGATCGATACACCGTTGCTGACCAGCGGTAACGGCCCGCGCAGCCTTTCGGAAATTGGCATAAAAACGAACCGCGACGGGACACTTAGCGTCGATACGCCGCGGCTGACCAGCCAACTTGCCAGCAACGCCGATGGGATCGAGGCGCTGTTCAGCCCCGCACAGCGCAGCAGCACAGCCCTGGTCTCCATCCAAAGCGCCGCAGCAAGGGTGGCCCCCGGCACCTATGCGATAACCGATATCGTGCCGGCTTCGGGGTCAACCCCAGCATCGGCGATGATTGATGGCATTGCCATGACCGCAATCGATGACAGGCTCATCGCACCATCAAGCTCGCCCGCCGTGGGCTTGATCGTCCAGATTTTCCCCGGCGCGAGCGCGGCGGCGACCATCGTCATTGACGGAGGCTTGAGCGGCACCCTGGCCGCGATCAAAAATACACTTGTCTCGCCGCGCGGCGCATTTAGCGCGACCCGCGACCGGATGAACAGAGAAGCCACAGCTATTGGCGCTGAACGAGCGTTACACGAAGCGCGATCAACCCGGTATAAAGACCGATTGTTGACAACATATGCGGCCATGGATCGTCGTGTTGCAGCCTTTAAGGCAACGCAATCCTATTTGGAACAACAGGTTGCGCTGTGGACGCGCAATAATGGTTAGCGAATTTGCCGCCAATCATCCGGCCATCGCCACATATGAAAATATGCAATTTTCGGCGCGGGTAAACGGCGCCACTGCGGGCGGCCTTGTTTCCATCTTATACGAAGAATTGGAAAAATCCCTCATCGCAATTGAATATGCCTTAAAAAATAACCTGACAGGGCAATTGCGCCTTTCGCAAGTGCGGTTTCTGTCCATCATCATGGGGTTGGAAGGCGGGCTGAATTATGAGCAAGGGGGGGCGGTCGCCAAAGCGCTGGGCTCCACCTATCACTATATCCGCCTGCGGACGCTGCGCGCCATAGCGCAGCACGACGCCAGCCAAATCGCTTCAGCCCTTCGCGATGTTTCGGGTTTAGCCGATGCCTGGGCACATATTCAGCGGCGCAATCCTGTGCCAGCATAGCGAAACGCCCTAGGGTCAGGGCGTTAAGCGGCGGCGCTCAACATCGCATATTTTTGCATTTTCCCGATCAATGTCGTGCGCTGAAGCGTGAGCATCCGCGCCGCTTCGGAGACATTACCATTGCCGCGTTCAAGCGCCCGCGCGATGCAACGGCGCTCAAAATCCGCCACCATATCCGCCAGATCCAATGGCCCGTTTTCAGTTGGCAATTCAAAGGGCAGCACAACCTCGCCCGGGGGTTCGCTCATCAGCGCACGCTCTGGCACGGGCGCGGCCGATAGTGACGGGGCCGATAGTGTTGGGCAGGCCGCCCGCCGCCCCAATATCAGCGCATCGACATCCGCCGCCGTGACGATTTTCCCGGCATGAAAAATGGCCGCCCGCTGCACAATATTGCGCAATTCGCGGATATTGCCCGGCCAATCATATTGCTGAAATTGCGCCATGGCCTCGGCGGAAAAGACCGTGCCCTTCGCCAGGTTCAACCTGTTTTCAAAATGCCGGATGAGTAACGATATATCCGACGTGCGATGCGCGAGCGGCGGCACCAAAATCGATAATATAGCTATTCTATAAAAAAGATCCTCGCGGAACTGGCCTTGAGAAATAGCCGCATCAATGTCGCGATGTGTCGCAGCGACAATCCGGACATTGACCGCAATTTGCCCTTTTCCGCCCACGCGCTGAATGGCCCCATCTTCAAGCACCCTGAGCAATTTAACCTGCATCGCCGGCGGCATTTCGCCAATTTCATCGAGAAATAAAGTCCCCCCATCAGCCTCCTCAAAACGCCCGCACCGCTGTGCTATGGCCCCGGTAAACGAGCCCTTTTCATGGCCAAACAGTTCGGATTCCAATAGTTCGGTTGGAATGGCGCCGCAATTTATGGCGACAAAGGGCTGGTTTTTGCGGTCGCTGAAATCATGCAATGCCCGCGCGACAAGCTCTTTGCCGCTGCCCGATGGCCCGCATATCAGCACCGACATGCTATTATCGGCCGAACGCAAAATGTCGGAGCGGAGCAGCTGTATCGCGTGCGAGCAACCAACCAATCGCGCCGACAGTTTGCGCATATTCTCATCAATCATCACCTTGGCTCCGTCATCGTGGCCAGGTTTTGATGCGGTAAACATGGTGTGCAATGTGCAAATATTTCCACCACATTGGTGCGGCAACGGGGCGTGGGCGATAATAGTATCCGTTTTGGCCTAAAACACTATTTGATCGAGGCCTATTGCTGGCTCCATCCGCGCCACGCAAACCACGCCGCGACACACAGCGCGATTGCGGCGCAAAAGGCGGTTACACCCCAAAACGCCCATGGATCGTGCGCATAGGGGATGCCATCAACATTCATGCCCAGCAACCCAGTGACAAAGGTTAGAGGCAGGAAGATCAGCGCCGCGATGGCGATTTGCAGCGAGCGCGCGTCCATCCGCTCTGCGCGCAGATCGGTGATTTCATCGTGCAATACGGCCGCGCGCTCGCGGACCGATTCCAATTCTTCGCCCATCCTGGCAAAACGATCGCTTGCTTCGCGCAAAGCCGCACGCTCACCATCATCTATCCAGCGTATCGGGAAGGTCGTCAGCCTATCAATCGCCTGACTATGGGGCACAATGAAGCGCCGAAGGATAATCGCCTTGCTGCGCAATTGCGTGCTGCGTCGCCGCTCGGCAAAGGATGCGCCCTGATCGAGGCTGGATTCAAGATCATCAAGCTCATCGCCAATATTGGCAACGATCACATCCAGCTCGTGGGCCGCAGTGGCCAGCAAGGCGATAATGAGGTCGCCCGGGTCATGGATCAACCCATCATTAAACTGTCCGGCCACTTTTGGAACGACGTTCGAGTGGCGAAAGCTTACTGAAAGCAGCAGCCCCTCTTTCGCCCATAGCCTCAAAGAGACCAGCGGGTCGCCCTCGCCCGCCTTGACCTCGTCGTCATGGGGGGCGCGCAGATTGACCAGCAACCCGCCCTCGATCAAGTCACAGCGCGGCCGCGTTTCGGCGGCAAGCAGGGCGCGGGTAACGGCCTGCGGCAATTCAAACGGCAGCCCCGCAAGCTTATGCGCGCCACGGGTCTCGGCCATATAATGCACCCAGATAAAGCCGCCTTTCTCATGGCGCAGAAATGCCTCGGCTATATCTGCTTCTTTGAGGGCGACTGGCTTACCATCTTGCCAGCAAAGAGCGGTGATCATCGCGTAAATTCCAGCCAAATATGGAGGCCATCAGCCGGAATGGCTGGAGCCACAGATGCTATGGTACGGGTCGCATCGGCCCGGGCACGGTTGAGTATGGACTCGGGCACATCGCCCTTGTGCCACAAGGCATCGGCACTGCCCAGTAGCCGCACATCGCGCAGCGTGAGCATCTCGGGGTCATCGCTGGTCAGGGCGATATGGGCAAGCCGCCCATCATTGTCCGCCGCCCCGGGGGCTGCCAGCCAGCGATCCACCGCGTCTGTCGCCTGATCCTGCATCGGGTCGAGTGGCCCGCCTATAGCGAGCGCACGGTCAATGGCGCGGCGGAAATCGGCACTATCTGGCCAGCGAGCGCGCATGGCTGGACGCGCCCTGCCCAGCGCGGCCGCCAGCGCCCCCACGCCATTTGGCACTATCTGTTCGAGCCGTTGCCGCATCGTTTTGGCCAGCCCTGCGGATGCCCCGCCTGTCCCCACGGCTATCAGCAGCGGGTCACGATCAAGGATGGCCGGCATGGTGAAATCGCACAAATCCGGGCGATCAACGACATTGACCAACAGCCCGCGCGCCTTTAATCGTTCCGCCACATCGGCCGCTTCGCCACCGAATAGCGAGACAAAGGCCAGCTTTGCCACCGCGCCTTCATCGTTGCTGACCACAGCCCCGGCGCGTTCGAGCAATCGCCGCTTGGCTGCCGCCATCTCACCCTCTCCGATCAGGATCACTGTCTGGCCCGACAGGCGCACAAAGATGGGCAGGCTATGCAATGCTCACCTCAAAAAATCTGGCACATGTTCGGCGGCCATGATGTCTTCGGCAGGGATGCGCTTTGCAACAATGGCCCATTGCGAACCATCGACCATAACCTCGGGAACCATGGCGCGGCTATTATAGGTGCTGGCCATTGATGCACCATAAGCGCCCGTTGATCGGAACATGATCAAATCACCCGCGCGCACCGCGTCAATATCTCGGCCGGTTGCAAATGTATCGCTGCTTTCGCAAATCGGGCCAACGATGGTCGCGCTCATCCTCTCACCCACGGGTTTGACAGCCATGATTTCGTGCCAGGCGTCATAAAGCGCAGGCCGCGCCAAATCATTCATCGCCGCATCGACAACAACGAAAGGATGGCTAGCACCTGGCTTGACCCGAATGACTGTGCTCAGCATCACCCCGGCATTGGCGGCGATGACCCGCCCTGGCTCAAACATCAGCGTCACACCCCAGTCAGCCGTCACCCGGGCAACCATAGCACCATATTCTGACGCTGTTGGCGGAGCGTCATCGGGGCGGTATCGAACACCAAGGCCGCCACCCAAATCGACATGCGTGATGCCATGGCCGCGCGCACGCAGCTCGCGCAATAATTCGCCAGCGTGCTTGAATGCCGATTCCAGCGGTTCGAGCGATAACAGCTGGCTACCGATATGGAGCGCAATGCCACGCAGATTCAACCCAGCGCGCCGTGAAAGGCGGTCAAAAATATCGGCGGCGTCATGGATAGGCACGCCAAATTTATTATCCGCCTTGCCCGTGGAGATTTTGGCGTGGGTCAAAGCGTCAACATCGGGGTTGATGCGGAGCGCCGCCACCGCAACCTTGCCCATTTGCGCGGCAATATCGCCCAGCTCTTCGCCCTCAATTTCAGATTCGATATTGAACTGCCCAACGCCGGCAACAAGCGCACTGGCCATTTCGCCGTGCGTTTTCCCAACGCCGGAAAAGACGATCATCCCCGGGCTAACACCGCCAGCAATAGCGCGCCTCATTTCGCCAAGTGATACGACATCGGCACCAAAACCCTTTCCCGCCACCACCGCGATGACCGCGAGGTTGGGATTGGCTTTGATGGCATAGGCACAGTGAACATCGCCAGCCTGTCTCACTCCGCTATCGAAGCTTTCTACTGCCTGTTCGAGCATGGCGCGCGAATAGACATAAACAGGCGTGCCAACGGCGGCGGCGATGTCGCTTAGCGCCACATTTTCGCAAAAAAATGCGCCGTCTTTGTTGGTAAATTGTTGCATGCGGATTGAGGCCTGTCTGTGGATTAGCTCGGCGGCAAATCATATTCATCGGATTGGCGCTCTTCTGACCGCCGCAACACTTCATCGCTGCGTTGCGGCCGTGCCTGGGCAGATGGCGCGTTTTGCTGTTCCGCAGTTGGCGCCACCGTGTCGCCCGTTGGAATAGCGGGGCCGGGATCAGCCGGCTTGCGCACAAGCTCTCCGCGTTGCCCGCAACTGGCAAGCGCCAAGCTTATCACACCAATGAATATTGCCTGTTTCATAACGCATTCTCGCTCATCATGGATGGCTAATCATCGTGGCGCGTATCGCCGCAATCTGTTCGCGCACGCGCTGTGGCGCCGTTCCCCCATAGCTGGTCCGGCTGGCGACCGAAGCGTCTATGGTCAATGCGCCAAGCGTCGCCGCATCCAGCCTTGCATCAATAGCCTGTGCGGCACCAAGCGGCAATGCAGGTAAATCGCACCCTGCGGCCTCGGCTGATTTGACGGCGGCACCAACAATATGGTGCGCCTCTCTGAATGGCACATCGGCTGTCCGGACCAGCCAATCGGCGAGGTCGGTCGCGGTGGAATATCCGCTGGCCGCCGCAGCGCGCATCCTATCTGTCTGAAAGTGGCTGCTCGACACCATGCCCGTCATCGCGGCGATGGAAAGCGCCAACAGGTCATGCGCTTCAAACAGCGGCGGTTTATCGTCCTGCATATCCTTTGAATAGGCCAGTGGCAGGCCCTTCATCGTCATCATCAGGCTGATGAGACAGCCCGATATGCGCCCGCTATGCCCGCGGACCAGCTCCGCCGCATCAGGATTGCGCTTTTGCGGCATGATCGAGCTGCCCGTCGAAAAACTGTCGGATAAAGCGACGAACCCGAACATCTGGCTCGACCAGATGACAAATTCTTCGGCCAGGCGCGACAGGTGCAGCGAGCAAAGGCTGGCTGCGGATAAATATTCAAGCGCGAAATCGCGATCGGATACCGAATCGAGGCTGTTACGCGTGGGCGCATCAAAGCCAAGCGCACGCGCCGTTGCTTCGCGGTCAATCGGAAAGCTGGTCCCCGCCAATGCCGCCGATCCTAAAGGGCATTGATTGAGCCGCGCCCGCGCGTCTGCAAATCGGCTGCGGTCGCGCCTTATCATCTCGACATAGGCCATCAGGTGATGGCCGAGGGTGATCGGCTGCGCGACCTGTAAATGCGTAAAGCCGGGCATGATAGTGTCGGCATGACGCTCTGCCACATCCAGCAGGGCATGGATCAGCGCAATGAGCGCCTGATCGGTCTGGTCGATGGCGTCGCGGACCCACAGGCGAAAATCGGTCGCCACCTGATCGTTGCGGCTGCGCGCAGTGTGCAACCGCCCGGCGACGGGGCCAATCAGCTCGGCCAGGCGGCTTTCCACCGTCATATGAATATCTTCTAACGCGAGATCCACCGGCACACCATGTTCGGCATATTCGGCCGCAATCTGCGCAAGGCCGGCATCGATTTTGGCGCTATCATCCCGCGATAATATCCCCGTAGCGCTAAGCATGGCAACATGGGCGCGTGACCCCGCGATATCTTGCTGCCAAAGCCGCTTGTCAAAAGGAATGGAGGCATTAATCTCGCGCATGATTGCGGCTGGCCCTTCGGCGAAACGGCCGCCCCACATAGTACTGACCGCCGGAGCTGCATCCTTGCTTGATTTTAGAGACCCCGTATCCGTCACGCGATTAACCCATTCTCAAAAGTGGCATATTCAAAAGCGGCGACCATTGGCTTTGGCCCTGCTGGTGCTGGTTGGCGGCATGGCCATGAGTGGCTGCGATAGGGAAAATGGCGTTCCCCCGCAACCCGCCGCAAACAATGAAAGCCAGGCAGGCGCCCCGAAACGCTATTCTATTGACAGATCGCACGCCGGAGCCACCTTGCCGACAAATGCGGTGCGCAACGAACAGGGGCAAGCCGCCCACCTCGCTGACCTGAGCGGAAAGCCGATCATTCTCAACCTTTGGGCTACCTGGTGCGGGCCCTGTGTCGAGGAATTGCCGACCCTGAACCGCCTGGCAGCCGCAACATCGACCCGAGCGCATATTATTGGGCTGTCGCAAGATATTGGCGACGATGGCCACGGCCCGCGAGAGTTTCTGGCTGCGCGCGGCTGGGGCAATATCCGGTCATGGCACGACCCGGATAACGCGATTGGCCTTGTCTATGGGGGTGGCCTTCCGACGACTATCCTGTTTGATGCAACAGGGCATGAGGTCGCGCGGGTCATTGGCCCGCTCGATTGGACGGGCGCTGAGGCTGCCGCCCTATTGGCCCAAGCGGGCGCCGCTATATAAACACGCAAAGCGGGTGGCCATATGGCGGCGACTGCGCCATAGAGGGTCAATGCGAACATCCATTTTCGTCTGAACGGCACCGGGGCATGGATCTCTATCTTCCCGTCGCCAACATGTCGGTCAACATCTTCATGATTGTTGCCCTGGGCGGCATGGTTGGCCTGTTGTCCGGCATGTTCGGTGTTGGCGGGGGGTTCCTCACCACGCCATTGCTGATATTTTACGGCATTCCCCCGACGGTGGCGGCTGCAAGCGCGGCTACTCAGGTGACGGGGGCGAGTGTTTCTGGCATATTTGCGCACTGGCAACGCGGCGGTGTTGATACTCGCATGGGCTTGGTGCTTATCGCGGGCGGTGTTGTCGGGTCATTGCTGGGCGCTATGCTGTTCGAATGGCTACAGACCAGGGGCCAAATCGATACGGTGATCAATCTGATGTATCTGGTGCTGCTCGGCTCTATCGGTTGGTTGATGCTGCGTGAATCCTTGAATAGCCTGCGCGCACTCAAAAGCGGTATAGCCGTTCAGGCGCGCAAACGCAGGCACCATCCATTGGTCACGCTCCTGCCTATGCGCTGGCGATTTTATAAATCCGGATTGTATATGTCACCGCTCGCGCCCTTCATCCTGGGTGTGGCGACGGGCATTATGACGATGCTGCTGGGCGTTGGTGGCGGTTTCATCATGGTGCCGGCGATGCTTTATATTTTGGGCATGGACGCCCAGATGGTTGTCGGGACATCGCTGTTCCAAATCCTGTTCACAACGATTGCTTCGACCATGGTCCACAGCCTGACCACGCGCGCGGTAGACATTGTGCTGGCCCTCTTGTTGCTGGTCGGCGGAGTCGTTGGTGCACAGGTGGGCGCGCGATTTGCGATGAAGGTAAACCCAACGAAAATGCGGCTGGGCCTCGCTGTCATTGTGTTGCTGGTTGCGTTTCGCACCGCCATCGGGCTGGCTTGGCAACCCGACGAAATTTTTTCAATCCAATGGCTATAACATGAGCCTGGCGCGCTTCCTCTGGCCAGTGATCTGCGGCTTGATTGTGGCGATAGCCATGACCACACACGCGCCCGCAGCGCCGGGTGACCCGGTTTTGGTGCCCGATGTATCAAGCCGCAGCATCGACATAAAATATAGCTTTACTGGTGAAGAATTGCTTTTGTTTGGAGCAATAATATACCCAGACGGCCGTGCGCCGGACGCGCGGGCTGATATTGTTGTCGTCATCAGAGGGCCGACCCAGTCTATCAGGCTGCGCGAAAAACAGCGCGTGGCCGGCATATGGGTCAATGCCGATAGCGTGCGATTTGGCAGCGCGCCCGGCTATTACGCCGTGGCTGCATCGCGCCCTATTCCAGACATGATTGATGAGCGCACAGCCGCTATATACGAAATCGGCCTTCAAAATCTGTCACTTTCGCCGGCTGAATTTTCGGACAGCGCCCAACTTAGGCATTTCGAAGGCGGCCTGGTCGACTTGAAACAGCGCCAATTGCTCTATGTTGAGCGCACAAACGCCGTAGAGATTTCTCATGGTGCGCTTTACCGTGCGCGATTAATGATTCCGGCACAGGTGCCCGTCGGGCGCTATACGGCCGAAACATTCCTTATCAGTCACGGCGATGTCATCGCTGTTGCCTCGCGCGACATCGATATTCGTAAAACCGGATTCGACCGGTTTGTCGCCTATGCCGCCGAAAACTTCGGCTTATTCTACGGCCTTTTGGCCATCGCGATGTCGGTTGGCCTGGGCTGGTTTGCTGGCTGGATATTCCGCAAAGTCTGATTGTCCTGCAATCGTCACACTATCCTATTAACCATGTTGCAGGAATTTCTTAACACCCCTTTGCTAGTCACTGTTCAATCTCGTCCTATTTCGCGACATTGAACGGTAAATAGTCACAATGGATAATTTCTCCAACTTTCCGCAAGCCAACCCCCAGGCCAATTCCGACGCCTCTATCGTTGATATGGTCGACGCGCGAACCGCCAGCACGGAAAGCCTGCGCATTGGCGACGTGATGGACATTGCAGGGTCCTCCTCTGCTGTTATTTTACACGCCGATGCCCTCAACATATTGGCCAGCAATGCTGACTCGGTTGTGTCGATTGCGGGACAGGTCGGCAGTCAGATCAAAATCCGTGTCGGCGATGTCTGGCTTGTTGCGGGTATCCGCAATCAACGTATGCACCAGCGCGACCCCAGCCTGATTATCGCCACGGTCGATTTTCTGGGCGAAGGCGACGAGGAAATCTTGACGGGAAAGATCAACAATTTCCGCCGCGGTGTAACGCGCTACCCCATCCCCGGCAGCCCCGTCTATGCTGCGACCGCTGCTGATCTTCGCCAAATCTATGCCGCCGACACCCGGCCACATATCGATATTGGCACGGTCTATCCTACCAAAGACACGCGTGCCGCGCTGTATATCGACCCCATGCTGGGCAAGCATTTTGCGCTGCTCGGCTCAACGGGTACAGGTAAATCAACCAGCGCGGCGCTCATCCTCCATCGCATCATCGCCATGGCGCCCGAAGGGCATGTGGTGATGATTGATCCGCACGGCGAATATAGCGCCGCGTTCAAAGGGCAAGGCGCGCTGTTCGATGTCGACAATCTTGCAATGCCCTATTGGCTGCTTAACTTTCACGAACATTGCGAAGTTTTCGTGACGTCCGAGGGCAAGGAACGGCAGATCGACTGCGATATTCTTTCACGATGCCTGCTTGCCGCGCGCGCCAAAAACAAAGCGTCGGAGGGTGTTTCCAAGCTGACGGTGGATAGCCCCGTTCCCTATTTACTGTCTGACCTGTTGAACATTATCCAGCTCGAAATGGGCAAGCTCGAAAAATCGACATCAACCGCGCCGTTCATGCGGCTAAAGGGGAAAATCGAGGAATTACGCGCCGACCCGCGCTATAATTTCATGTTTTCCGGCATGCTTGTCGGCGACACGATGGCCAGTTTCCTGTCCAAAATATTCCGCCTGCCGGGCGATGGCCGCCCGATTTCGATCGTCGACGTATCCGGCGTGCCGTCCGATGTCGTCAGCGTCGTGGTCGGCGTATTGGCGCGGATGGTGTTCGATTTTGCCATCTGGTCACGCGATGAGCCCCAGCGGCCCATCCTGCTGGTGTGCGAAGAGGCGCACCGCTATGTTCCCAATGAACGCAATGCCGACGGCTCATCAGTGGGCCGCATCTTGTCACGCATCGCCAAGGAAGGCCGTAAATATGGCGTGTCTCTAGGCCTCATTACCCAGCGCCCGTCCGACCTGGCCGAAGGGGTGTTGTCGCAATGCGGCACGATCATCGCCATGAGGCTCAACAATGAGCGCGATCAGAATTTTGTCAAAGCCGCGATGCCCGAAGGGTCAAAGGGCTTTATCGATTCGATAGCGGCGCTTCGCAACCGCGAATGCATTATCTGCGGCGAAGGTGTCGCCATTCCCATCCGCGTCATGCTCGATACGCTGGAGGAAGAAAAACGCCCAGCATCGACCGATCCGCTGTTTTCTGAATTGTGGCGCAACACCGGCGGAGAGGCCGAGATCGTCGGGCGCATCGTGCGGCGTTGGAGAAGCCAGGGCCGATAGATCGGCCTGAGGGGGAAGTCGCAGGGCCGCTAACCCTTCGGCTGTTCCCACAGTTCGATCGCATTGCCCTCCGGGTCATGGACGCGGGCAAAGCGCCCGAGCGACGGATCATCCCATTCGGGTTTGGTGATAACCTCGGCACCCGCCGCACGGAATGGTGCGAGCACCACGTCAAGATCGTCGACCCTGACGTTGATCATGAACGATTTGTCCGCCGCAAAATAATCGCTGTCGGCCTTGAACGGCGCAAAAACCATCGGCCCGCCCTGCGTGGCCCATACCCATTCATTGGCCTCTGCCAACGGGTCCGACACACAGCCCGCGCCGATGCCCAGCCATTCCTTGTACCAAAGGGAGAGCGCATCGGGGTCTTGCGCCCTAAAGAACAGCCCACCCATGCCAAGCACGCTCATGCCGCTATCCTCCTTGCCTACCGCGCGACCGGCGCGCCGCTGTTGCGATATTCCTCTCTTATAGAGCCGGAACCAGAAAGCCTAGGGTCGGTATAGTGGGGTTCTGGGCGCGCAGACACTGGCGCAAGCGGCGTGAAGCCGGGCTGTGCTGTGACCACAGGAGCGACGGTTCCCACGGGCGATGAGCGCGCAATAGCCGCCATGGTCGCCGCATCCGCCGCGCCCGGGATGCTCGCCACCACGGGGACAAGCGGTGACAGCGCGGGTGATGACCGCCCTGCCCTTGCCGCGAGCTGTGCAGCAATCGGAAGGTAGGGCCCGGGGACGGGCTCGTGCCCCGAATAGGGCCGACTGAACGCGGCTGGCATGCCCCAGCGCCCGCGCCATCGATGAAAAATATGCGCACCGACAATATTGGTCATCGCTAGGCTGCGCCCCCATGACGGCCAGATCGCTTGGGTATGATAGTGCGTCGCCAGGCCAACGGCGGGGAAGGTCCGGCCCGACAGCGCCTCGGCTGCGATCCGGCTGGCGCGCGACCAATTGGGGCGGCTGGGCGCACGCGCCATCGCGCCATCACAGGAAAAGGTGAATTGACACACGATCGCGCGCTGCGACCCCTGGAACACGACGCCGCACACACTGCCGGGGAAGCTGGGGTGGCGAACCCGGTTGAGCACAACCTGCGCGACGCCGCGCATGCCGTCGTCGCTCTCGCTCGCGGCCTCATAATAAAGCGCCGCTGTCAGGCAATAATGCGCACGCGCCGTGTCTGTCGATGTGGCACCGCGGAAAACGGTGCGTTGCGCCGCAGGGCCAACATAGGCTTCCTGCCTGAGTGACGCTGCATTGATAGTCGGCGCGGTCACGCTTGCCTCTCCCAAAGCCTGGACGGACAAGGGATCAGGCAGTTCGGCGTCGATAGCCTGCGCCGCAGCAAAATCGTCGGCATTGACCAGCGACCATAATTGCGGATCATGCGGATGAAGCGTGACAGGCACCGAAACACGATATGGCGTGGCAAAAGCTGTGCGGCCAAGCACTTCGCGCGACCCGAACAGGATGATCGGGATGAGCAGAATAGCAGCCAGCCAATTGCGCAGCACATGGCCCCGTTTTGTGGGCGCAGAGCGCCAACCCGCCTCGGGCGCAGAGCGCCAACCCGCCTCGGGCACAGAGCGCCATTGCCCAGAGGCGGGCAATGCTGTCGCAGGATTGGTGCTATTTTTCGTCAAGCGAACGAGCTCCCTAGTTGTCGCGCGCTTCGAATCACGCTGTGAAGCCCCTTTGCCAGATAATTATGGCCAAATCCTCACCGCTAACCAATTTGCGCTATTTCGGGACAATATGCGTGAGCTGCGCAGGCTATAACGCCCCTGGCACGCCGAGCATCCGCGCCTGCGCGCGCAGCCGCGCCTCTTGCCCAGGGTTGGCTGCCACCGCGCGGCGCAGCGCCTCGCCCGCCTGTGCGCTCTGCCCCAACGTCATCCGGCTGCGCATCAGCATGATCCAGCGGTCGGGCTGCGCGGGGTTGGCATCGAGCTTGGCCTGAAGGCTGTCGACCATCCCCTGCACCATCATATCCTGTTGCCCCTTGGGCAGCGCCGCCGCTTGCTGCATCTGGCCGCGTGTTGGGCCGGGGATAGCGCGGGCGGCGACAGGTAGCTGCTCGGCGGTCAATTGCGGCTGGCGCACGGCGGCGAGGCGGCTTGCCACGTCGATATTGTTCCGTTCCCCAACTTGCTGAATGGTGCGGCGCAAGTCCGCCTCCCACGGCGCGCCTTGCGGGGTGTCGGCCAGCAAAGCCAGCCAGGCGGTGATTGCGCCCGCATGGTCGCCATCAACATCGCGTTTGGCGGCAATGAAATAGCGCGCACGCGGATCATCCGCATCAAGCCCGACTGCCCGTTCAAAGGCCGCCATCGCATCAGCCGGTATTGGCGGGCCGACGCGCGGCGCGGCCATCACCAATGCCTCGCCAAGTCCCGACCACAGGCCAGCGACAGCGGGGGAAAGCGACGTCGCCTTGCGATAGGCGGCAACCGCACCGGCATAATCTTCGCTATCAAACCGCGCCTGCGCCAGATTGGCCCATGCTTCGCCGTTTTCAGGTTCGGCGACGGTGCGCGCCTCCAGCGCGGCAATGCCTGCGCCAACAGGTGCTGCTGGTGCAGCAGCGGCGGTGTCATCACTCTGACCCGCCGAACGGCTCAACGCAAAGCCCAGCGCGCCGATCAAAGCGACGCAGCCTAGCCCCAGCAGCAACCAACGGCCATTGCCTGCGGTTTCCTCCGTCATGCCCACACCATCATCATCCGAATGCTCGATCTTGCTCACCACAATCCCTTTTCAAAAAGGCGCCAATAGTTTTGCCGCCATAATCTGACAATGCCACACATCACAGCGCCCTGAAAGAATAGACGCTATTCACGAGATGGGGGGTTGGAACAGCCGGATAAATCCCCTAAGCCCGTGACTCAGAGATGCCGTCAGAGCATCCATAGGGGTCGCGTAACCGTCTGTTTGGGGAGGGAGCGACATATGGCAGTCACCGATCATGTAGATCTTGCCACATTTATGGAAGGGGTGGCGCGCCGCAACCCCGGCCAAACCGAATTTATTCAGGCTGTTCAGGAAGTCGCCGAGGATATTTACGACTTTATCGAGGATAAAGAGCCATATCACCGCGAACAGATTTTGCGGCGGATTGCCGAGCCTGACCGCGTCCTCTCGTTTCGCGTCTGCTGGGAAGATGACAATGGCCATGTCCGGGTTCAGCGCGGCTGGCGGGTGCAAAACAACAACGCTATCGGCCCGTATAAGGGCGGCATCCGTTTTCACCCCAGCGTCACCGAATCGATCCTCAAATTCCTCGCGTTCGAACAGACGTTCAAAAATGCGCTGACCGGACTGCCGATGGGCGGCGGCAAGGGCGGATCTAACTTTAACCCCAAGGGCAAGAGCGAGCGCGAAATCATGCGTTTTTGCCAAAGCTTTATGAACGAGCTGTATCGCCATATTGGGCCGGACACCGATGTCCCGGCGGGTGACATTGGCGTTGGCGGGCGCGAGATCGGCTTTATGTTCGGCCAGTATAAACGGCTGACCAATCATTGGAACGGCGTGTTGACCGGCAAGGGGTTGGAATATGGCGGCTCGCTCATCCGCCCCGAAGCGACAGGATATGGCGCCGTATATTTCCTTGCCGCGATGTTGCGCACCAAGGGGCTTGACCTCAAGGGCAAGACTGCGGTGATTTCCGGCTCGGGCAATGTCGCCACCCACGCCGCCGAAAAAATCACCCAACTGGGCGGCAAGGTGCTGACCCTGTCCGATTCGGGCGGGTTTATTCACGACCCCGACGGCATCAATCAGGACAAGATCAATTGGGTGAAAGCGCACAAGACGCATCGGCGCGGGCGGATAGAGGATTATGTCACCGAATATCCTGGCGCGACGTTCACCGCCGGAAAAACGCCGTGGGGCGTGCCATGCGATGTCGCGTTGCCCTGTGCGACGCAAAATGAGCTGCTCGGCGATGATGCGCGCGCGCTGGTCGCCAATGGCTGTATCGCGGTCAGCGAAGGTGCCAATATGCCGACCAACCTAGAAGGCGTGCATGTGTTCAAGGATGCGCGCATCCTGTTTGCACCCGGCAAGGCCGCCAATGCCGGCGGGGTTGCGGTGTCGGGGCTGGAGATGAGCCAGAATAGCGAGCGGCGTTCATGGAAAGAGGCCGAGCTGCAACAGATGCTGCTCGACATTATGGAGGGTATCCACGAACGTTGTCTCACCTATGGCCGGATTACGCCCGATTATGTTGATTATGTGAAGGGCGCGAATATCGCCGGGTTCAAAAAAGTCGCCGATGCTATGCTGGCATTTGGTGTAGTATAGGCAGGCCATAGAAAGTTAGGCGGACACGGCGGGGGTCGGAAACTATGACGGATGCATGGCAAAGGGCGCGGATGCGCATTAGCCTGTTTGGGGCGGCGGCGGCAATACTGCTGGCGGCGCTGGTCCTCGTCGCACCCGAAGCGCGCTCCAATGCTGCACAGGACGGCGCGCATCTTGGCGTTGCATCCTGTGCTGGATCAACCTGCCATGGCCGAATGCTGGGCGATGGGCCTGTGGTGCGACAGGACGAGATCGCGCGATGGCAGGAGCCATCGACCCAAAGCGGTGCCCATTCGCGGGCCTATTCTGTGCTTTCCAATGCGCGTAGCCGCACCATCGCCCGCAATCTGGGCATTGCCGACGCCGCCAGCTCCTCGACCTGCCTTGGTTGTCATTCGAGCGCCGCAGCAACCAGCGGCGGGGCATTTCGCTATCAATTGTCGGACGGCGTCAATTGCGAAAGCTGCCACGGCGCGTCATCTGGCTGGATTGCATCGCACTATGCCGGAACGTTGACTGGCGCGGCGCAGCATGATGATAATGTAAGGCGCGGGCTGCGGCGATTGGAAGACCCGGTGGTGCGCGCGGGGGTGTGCCTTGATTGCCATTTTGGCTCGGCAACGGACGGGCAATTTGTCACCCACCGCATCATGGCGGCGGGGCACCCGCGCATCGCCTTTGAGCTCGATCTGTTTTCAACATTACAGATGCACCATGTTGAGGACGCCGACTATGCCCAGCGCAAAGGCAGTGTTGACCATGTGCGGATGTGGGCGGTGGGTCAGGCGATGGCGATCGAACGCTCTCTGTCGCTGTTTCAAAACGCCAATCGCGGCACCGATGGCGTGTTCCCCGAGTTTACTTTCTATGACTGCCATAGCTGTCATCGCCGGATATTCGACCAGGCACAGCCTAGCATAACCGCAGTCGGCAACCCAGCGCGGCCCATTCCCCAAGGGATGCCGCCCTATAATGATGAAAATATGATCATGCTGTCGGCAGCGGCACGCGTGGCCGCACCCAGTTTGGCGACGCGTTTTGACGAAAAGGCGCGCGCTTTTCACGCGGCGATGACCCGCGACCGCGGGGCTGCGGTGGCGGCAGCACGCGAACTGATGGCAGCGGTGGGCGACGTGCGTAGCGCATTGGCGGGCACGAACTTTGGTGCCGGATCAGCACGCCAAATGGCCCAGGCGATTGCGGGAGAGGCGATCCGCGCCCGCTTCACCGATTATGAAGGGTCGGTGCAGGCGGTGATGGGGATTGATACATTATTGAATGCAATGATCAGCAACGGACAAGCGACAGTGGGATCGGCGGCGGGTATTCGTGGTGACATCAACCGCGCCTATGCGGCGGTGCGCGACCCCAATGCCTATCGCCCGCGTGATTTCCAATCCGCACTCGCCAGTGCCGTTCGCAGCATCGGTGCGCTGTGATGAAGCGATGCCGCACAACCCAAAAGCGATTTGAAGTCAGATGGCACCGCCTGACGGCTCGCAAATCGCGGCAAGGCAAAGGAGTAGAGCATGGTCTTTGATACAATCAAAGGACGTCATGCTCTAGGCTGGACAGCCTGTTTGGCAATGAGCCTGGCCGGATGCGGCAGCGGCGGCACTGGCGGCCCAGGCGGCGGATCGCCCTCGCCAACACCAACCCCAACACCGACCGGCATGGCCTTTGTGCTGCCCGCAGCCGAGGCGCTTAGCGTCTCCGATGTTGAGCGCATCATCGGCCAGGCGGTTACCGAAGCCCAGGCGCGCGGGCAAAATGCGGTGATTGCGGTGGTTGATCGCCCCGGCAATGTGCTTGGCGTTTTCCGCATGACGGGCGCACCGCCAACCTCTGTGGTCGGCGCAGCGCCCAATGGCCAAAACCGCGATGCACAGGGCCAAACCATCCCATCCACCGCAGCAGCCATCGCCAAGGCGGTCACCGGCGCCTATCTGTCAAGCGGCGGCAATGCCTTTTCCACCCGCACCGCCAGCATGATTGTGCAACAGCATTTTCCGCCTGCGCCGGTCGCGGTGGGGCTTGAGAGCGGCCCGCTTTATGGTGTGCAATTCAGCTCGCTGCCCTGTTCTGACCTGTCGGCGCGCTATCGCGACGGCAACCTTGGGACGGGGCCGCTGATCGGGCCAAAGCGTTCGCCGCTTGGCCTGTCGGCGGATGCGGGCGGGCTGCCGCTCTATAAAAATGGCGTGCTGGTTGGCGGCATTGGCGTGATGTCCGATGGCGTCTATGGTTTTGACCCCGATGTCACCAATATCGACAATGACCCAGAGGAGTATAGCGCGCTGGCGGGAACACGCGGGTTCGAAGCACCCGTGGAAATCCGCGCCGACCGCATCCCCGTTGATGGCACGACATTGCGCTATTCGGATGCGCGCTATGACCAATTGACCACCAGCACCGCCCCCGCATTTGCAACGATTAACGGCACATTGGGGCAATTGATCGCAGTGCGCGGCTATTTTGGCGCTCCCGTCCCCGTTATCCAGGCGGGCGCGATTTACGGCACAGAAGCGTCGGGGCTGCGGCTCGCCACGGCAGCAGAGTTTAGCCGCAGCGACGCGATGATCCTGAGCAATGGCGCGGGAACGGGGCGCTACCCGATACGCGGCGGCACCGATGCCGGCACCGTCGCCACACCGATGAGCGCCGCTGAAACGCGCGCGATATTGGAAGAGGCCTTTACCGTCATGGCGCGGGCGCGCGCGCAAATCCGCCGCCCATTGAACGCCCAGGCGCAGGTGACGATCAGTGTCGTTGACAGTTTCGGCGCGGTGTTGGGCATGGTGCGTTCGCCCGATGCGCCACTGTTTGGCATTGACGTCAGCCTGCAAAAGGCGCGCTCGGCAATGTTCCTGTCAAACAGCGTCGCCGCCGCCAATTTGCTGGCCGATCCTGACCCTGCGGTTCGTACCTATGTCGGCGCGGCGCGAACCTTCCTCAATGACCCAGCCGCCCTCACCGGCACCGTCGCTTATTCCAATCGCGCGATCGGCCTGTTGCATCGCCCCTATTTTCCCGACGGCGAAGTCGGGCGCGCCAACGGCCCATTTTCCCGCGATATTGGCGGGTTTAACCCGCTATCGACCGGGCTGCAAAGCGCGATGACATTTCCCGACATCCTCAATCACCTGTTGTTTGTCCTCAATATCAACTCGGCTGATGTGAAACAGCGCTGCACCAACATTCCCGACAGCGCGCCCGGGCTTAATCGCTTGGCCAATGGCATGCAGATTTTCCCCGGTGCGGTGCCCATTTATCGCGGAAATCAGCTGGTCGGCGGTATCGGCATATCGGGCGACGGCATCGACCAGGATGATATGGTGGCCTTCCTCGGCGTCGCCAATGCGTCCGCGCGGCTGGGCGGCAGCGTAACGCAAGCGCCGTTTGATCGCCGCGCTGATCGCTTGGTCGTTACGCTTCCCGATGCGCGGCAAGTGCGGCTGCGCTATGTCAATTGCCCGTTCACGCCGTTCCTCGATACCGACGCGCAAAATGTCTGTCAGGGCCTGTAACGGATGAGCGTCACTTTCGCCTTTGCCCTGCCTTTGGTGGCTTCGGTGGTGCCCGCCACGACGACTGTCGAAACGGTGACGAACCCCGAAGAGAGCGAGAGCACGCCTGAGGCCGCGCCTGAAAACGCCGAGCAAGCCGAACCGTCGCCCCCGCCGCCGCCACCCGACTGGCAACGACGTATCGAGCCAACATTGTTGCAGGAAATCCTAGAAGGCCGCCGCCGCCCGGGCTATCAACCCGGCCTGCCAGAGGCGGTGACGCAGGAAAATGTCGGGGCAATCCGCGCCCTGCCGCCATCGGCATTTCCACAGGAGACATTGCCGATACCCGATCGCTGGCGGCTGATCACAGCGCTTTGCCCGGTGCAGAGCATCTTCACCGCGCTACAAAATGTCTGCCATTCCGCGCGCGACCCCTATCATCAAAATCTGCTCAAGGGTGACAGACCCATCCCGCCCGAGGATTTCCCCAGCTTTTTGGGAATAGAGGGGCATGACTGGTTTTTAACCTTGTCGGCAATTTCAGACACGGTGGTCGAGCCGCGCAGTTTCCCCATCCCGGTCGGCGTCCAAACGACAGAGCGGCCCGACAGCAACAATGTGTTCGGTCGCCCGACCAGCCTGGTCTTGTCACAAACATTCATTATGGGCGCGGCGCTGACCAAGGGGATGACCGCGTTCAAGCCACCCGATGTTGAATATCGCGTCGCGATTGCGTTCAACATGAATTATGTCGATGTGCCAGAGCGCCGCGTGCTGTTTGTCGAACCATCGCGTCCATCCCATCGGTTTGATTATTTTCTGGGCGTCCAGGAAGCCTTTATCGACAAGCATCTGGGCAATGATTCAGACCGCTATGATTTTCATTCGATCCGCGTCGGCATTCAGCCCTTTCAGACCGATTTTCGCGGCTTTCTGTTCAATGATAATCAGCTCGGTATCCGCCTGTTTGGCAACCGCGACAATAATCGCTTTCAATATAATCTGGCGGCATTTTGGCGGCTGGAAAAGGACACCAATTCGGGCCTGAACGATGTCACCCAAACCCCGCGCAATGATTTTGTGCTCGCGGCCAATCTGTATCGTCAGGATTTGCCTATCCCCGGCCTGACCAGCCAAGTGACGCTTGTCTATAACCGCAACCGCGAAGGCGGCGACATCCATATCGACGACAATGGCTTTCCCATTCGCCCCGCGCTGTTCGGCACATTGCGCGGGCGCGATTATGATGTGTTTTACGCTGGTTACAACGCCGATGGTCATGTCGGCCGCATCAACCTGACAACCTCACTCTACGCGGCATTTGGCAAGGACCACAACAACCCCATCACCGATCGGCCGGCGCGGATTGCCGGCTATTTCGCCGCCGCCGAAGCGAGTTATGACCATAATTGGATGCGCTTTCGCCTCTCGGCGCTCTATGCCAGCGGCGACGGCAACCCCTATGACGATGTTGAGAGCGGGTTCGATGCCATTTCTGAAAACCCCCAGTTTGCGGGGGCCGATACCAGCTACTGGATCCGCCAGGCTATCCCCTTTGCCGGCGGCGCGCGCGCGGTAACGGTCAATGGGCGTGGCGGGGTGTTAAACTCGCTGCGCTCATCCAAGGACGAAGGGCAATCGAACTTCACCAACCCGGGAACGATATTGCTGGGGGTTGGCGGCGATTTCGACATCAGACCCGACACGCGCGTAACCGCCAACATCAACCATTTATGGTTCGAAAATACGCGGGTGATAGAGGTGCTGCGCAACCAAGGCGGCATTTCGCGCAACATTGGCTGGGACGTCTCGGTGTCGAGCATCTATCGCCCCAACACCAACCAGAATATCGTGCTCAGACTGTCTGCCGCCGCGCTTATCCCCGGGCGCGGGTTCGACCAACTCTTTGCCAATAGCCCGCGTAGGGGGGCCTATTATTCCATCCTCGCCAACGCAATATTGAGTTTTTGATGGTGATGCAACGCCCCGCCTTTCTCCGTTTCGCTACGTTCATGCTGGCTCTGCTCACCATGCTCAGCGCGCTCGCCTTTCTCACGCCATCGGCCATCGCCAATGAGGGCGAGGTGCCCGTTGAGCGGCATTATGTCACCGCCCCAAATGCCCCCGCAAACCAGATAGGCGCAACATTCGAGGAACAGCGTAGCGCAGTGATGGCCAAATCCGAAGGGTGTTTCAGCTGCCATGTCCGCACCGACGAGCCATCGATGCACGCCAGCCCAGCGGTGCAGCTGGGCTGTGTCGATTGCCACGGCGGCGACGCAAGCGTTCGCGGTGACCCGGCGCTTGGCTATGCCCACCCCGACAATATGGCCGCACTAACCCGTGCCCATGTGCTGCCGCGTTACCCGCGCAGCTGGAACTGGCCTTCATCGGCCAACCCGCAGCGCAGCTACGCCCTGCTTAACCGCGAAGCACCTGAGTTCCTCCGCTTCGTCAACCCCGCTGATTATCGCGTTGCCCGCGAAGCATGCGGCGCGTGCCACCTCGCTATCATCGAAAATGCCGAGCGCTCGATCATGTCAACCGGCGCGATGCTGTGGGGCGGGGCGGCCTATAACAATGGCATCGTCCCGTTCAAATCCTATTTGATGGGCGAAAGCTATACCCGCGAGGGCGAGCCAGCCTGCATCACCAGCCCATCGACCATATTGCCGCGCGAACAATGGGCCCGCGCCTGTGCCGACATCACCATGCCGGCGAGCGAAATATTGACGCCCGAAGAGCAAGCGCGCGGTGCACTGTCGCGCATGTACCCGCTGCCCAGCTGGACCGTGATCCCCCCGGGCGATGTGTTCCGCGTATTTGAACGCGGCGGACGCAGCATCAACCCGGTGTTCCCAGAGATTGGCCTGCCCAATTCAACCGGGCAGATCCAGCGGCTTGACGAGCCTGGCCGCCCCGATCTGCGCCAGTCCAATCGCGGGCCCGGCACTGGGCTTCGTGTTGCCATTCCGGTGCTCAACATCCACAAAACGCGGCTCAACGACCCGTTCATGTGGTTTATGGGCACTAATGACCAACAAGGTGATTATCGTTCATCGGGATGTTCGGGTTGCCATGTTGTTTATGCCAATGACCGCGAGCCGCGCCACAGCAGCGTCTATGCCCAATATGGCCGCGACGGCCAGACAGCGACAGTTGACCCGACCATTTCCGGCCTGATGCAGCGCGCGCCTGTTCACGGGGAGAGTGGGCATGGCGAAGCGGGGCATGGTGAGAGCAGTAGCGGAGATGACGCACATGCCGAGGACGCACATGCCGAGAGCGGCCATGGCGGCCTGATTCCGGCTGGGTCACCGACACGCCGCGAGAGTGGCCACCCGATCCGCCACGCCTTCACCCGCGCCATCCCGACCGCGCAGTGCATGAACTGTCACATGCACCAGCCCAATGTATTCGTGAACACTTACCTTGGCTATACGATGTGGGATTATGAAGCCGATGCGCCGCACATGTGGCCTGGCCCTGAAAATGAAGCGCCGCGCCCAGCCGGCATGAGCGACGAAGATTATAACCGCATCTATCGCAGCCAGCATTACCCGACCGCTACCGAGGTTCGCGCGATCAATGACCGCAATCCAGAGGGCGCGGCAACGCACGGCCTATGGGGCGATGTCGAGTTTCTGCGCGATGTGTACAGCCTCAACCCTGATCTCTCGGACACGCAATTTGCCGACTATCACGGCCATGGCTGGAATTTTCGCGCGGTGCTGCGCCGCGACCGCGAGGGCAATCTGCTTGATGCCGAGGGGCAAATCGTGCCGCCCGATGACCCCGAGCGCTGGCGCCGCAACGGCGAGGGCGAGTTTGCGCCGATCGGCGTCAACCCTGGGCGCACCGTCCATTTGATGGACATCCACGCCGAAAAGGGAATGCAATGCGCCGATTGCCACTTCAGCCAAGACAGCCATGGCAACGGGTTTATCTATGGCGAAGTTGCCAACGCGATCGAGATTGGTTGCAAGGATTGCCACGGCACTGCTGATGCCTACCCAACCCTGCTCACCTCCGGCCCTGCGGCACCGCCCGAAGGGACCAACCTCGCGCTGCTCCGCAATCCCGATGGCCAGCGGCGCTTTGAATGGGTCGATAACCCCGACGGCAGCCGCAAGCTTTTGCAGCGGTCGATCACCGACCCCGCTGTAACCTGGGAAGTCAGCCTAGTCCGCGACACGGTGACGCTCGGCAACCCGCGGTTCAACGCGCGCGCCGCGCGTGCCAAGCTTATGGGCCGTGTCAGCGAAGACGGGCAAACAAGCTGGGGCACCGGCGTCGCCTCCGATAATCGCGCCCATGGCGACGACCGCATGGCCTGTTTCACCTGCCATTTGTCATGGACCACCAGCTGCGGCGGCTGCCACTTGCCGATAGAAGCCAATTGGCTGACTAATGAGCATCATTTTGAAGGCGAAACGTCCCGTAATTTTGCGACCTATAACCCACAGGTCGCGCGCGACGAGATGTTCCAGCTGGGCATCCACCAAACCACCAAGGGCAATATCATCGCACCGGTACGCTCTTCATCGGCGCTGGTATTGTCTTCGACCAATATCAACCGCGAGCGTATCTATGTTCAGCAACCGCCGATCAGCGCGATCGGCTATTCGTCACAGGCCTTTGCGCCGCATTTCCCGCACACTGTGCGCACCACCGAAACCAAGACATGTAGCGACTGTCATTTGTCCGAAGACGAAGACAATAATGCCATCATGTCGCAGCTGCTGTTGCTCGGCACCAACTATGTCAATTTTGTCGGGCTCAACAATTTTGCGGGGCTGGAGGGCGGGTTCCAGGCGACGCGCGTCACCGAATGGGATGAGCCACAGGCAGTCATCGGTAGTTATCTCCATCGCTATGCCTACCCCGATTTCTATCGCCTGCATGTCGACCAAAATGGCCGCGAGCTGCGCAATTGGGTGCGCGGTGCAATCCTTAACGATCATTTGTCGGGCGAGGGCGGCACCGAAGAGTTCCAAAATGTCGTGCAGGGCACCCGCGATCCGGTTTCCTGCCTGCAAATGCGCGGCGAATATATGTTCGTCGCCGAAGGACGCGGCGGCTTTGCGGTTTATGATATTGCGTCGGTCGCCAACAAGGGCTTTTCAGACCGCATCATTACCGCGCCATTTTCTCCGCTCGGTCACGATCAACGCGTCGAAAGTCGCAACGCAACCTGCATGGCGCTCCCCACCAATCAGGCAATAGCGCCAACGCGCAGCACCGAAACATTGCGCACCATCAACCAGGAACAGCCGTTCCACCCTATCTATAATTATGCGGTGGTGACCGACGCCGAAGAGGGGTTGATCCTTGTCGACGTCAATACATTTGCCGATGGCGAGCTGCGCAACAACAACTTGCGCCGCGCGCTCACCTGGAACCCCGATGGCGTGTTGAACGGCGCGCAGCACATCACGCTGGCGGGGTCGGTTGCCTATATTACCACTGCGCATGGGCTGGCGGTGGTTGATCTGGCCGATCCCATGAGCCCGCGCCTTACCGCCGACATTGCGATGGATGGTGCCAAGGCGAGCACGATCCAGTTCCGCTATCTGTGGGTCAGCGACGCGAGCGGTATCAGGTTGTTCGACACCACCGATATGCGCGTTCCGGTGGCGGTGCCAAGCGGCGACATTGCGCTGCCGAGCGCGCAGCGCATGTATATCGCGCGCACCTACCTCTATGTTGCGGCGGGGGATCAGGGGCTGGTTATCATGAATGTGACGCGGCCACGCGCACCCGCTGAGCTGATGCGTTACACGGCGGGCGGCACGCTCAATGATGCGCGCGACGTGGTGGTCGCATCGACCAATGCCAGCCTGTTTGCCTATGTCGCCGATGGCCGCAACGGGGTGAAGATATTGCAACTGACCAGCCCCGCCAGTCAGCCCAATTTCTATGGCTTCAGCCCGCGCCCGGTGCCCGAACTCATTGCCTGGGCGCGCACGCCGACCCCGGCGGTTGCGATGTCCAAGGGGCTGGACCGTGACCGCGCGGTTGATGAAACCGGCGGGCAGATTGCTGTGTTCGGGCGGCTTGGCTCGCGGCCATTTACACGGCCGGAGATGGAACGGCTGTTCCGCACGCCGGGTGGACTCTTATACAAGGTCAGCGACCGAACCGATATGGCGCGGTGGGCGGGGAACTAGAGTCCCATCACACCACCGTCATTGCGAGGAGGCATTTGCCGACGAAGCAATCCAGCGCGGTGCACGCCTGACTCTGGATTGCTTCCCCCAGCCTTCACTGGGGTCGCAATGACGCCTCCCGCGCTATGGCTCCACCGACTCTACGCTCACTGGAAAATTGACCGAGCGCGCGATGAAGCAAAGTCGATGCGCCTCATCATGCAGCGCGTCCGCCTCTGCGCGGCGCGCCTCGTCGCTGATCGTCACGGCAGGGTGCAGCGTCACGGACACAAATTGCCCGCCGCCATCCGCACCCTCGGTCATCACGCCGACAGGGTCGTCGGTGTATGCGGTGACGTTGATCCCCGCCACCGCCGCCAGGTGCAGATACCACAGCTGGTGACAGGCGCTGATTGACGCGACCAGCAATTCCTCGGGGTTCCACGCGCCTGCGTCTCCGCGAAAGGCGGGGTCGGATGACCCGGCGATGGCGGGCTTGCCGCTCGCGGACAGAATATGCTCGCGGCCATAGGCGCGGTAGTCGGTGGTGCCGCCCCCATGATTGCCGGTCCATTCAAGGTGGAGTGTATAATGATGGTCGCGCATCGCGGCACTGTACACCGTGCCGCGCCGCTTATCAAGCGCTGGAAACCCCCGGCCGCTCGCCAATCAGATGCTCGACCAGGTCGATCATAGCGTGGTTATATTGCGCTAAAACAAGTCCTTGTGATGCGCTGTCAAAATGGCTGACCATTTGCGCGCCATTCCAGTGGTGGAGCGCATAGCCTGGGTCGTCGGCAATGATCATCGCGCGGTCGTCGGTCGCCCTCGTGTCAATCGGGCGCAGGTCGAGCGCGACCTGTGGCGAGGTCGATGAGCAAACGATTGCAGTCAATCCATGCCATTGCACGCTCATTGACCGATGCAAATGGCCGCAAATTAGCCCGCAAAGTTGCGGCGCATCGGCGATCGCCTCTGTGAAGCGCTGCACCCATGGCTCGCTGGGGTCGGTGGTCATCCAGTCAATCCCGCTATCGAACGGCGGATGGTGCATGACAATATAGGTTGGAAGGTGAGGATGCTCGGCCAGCCGCGATTTCAGCCACGCGGCGCGCACTTCGCAAAAAGCGCCGCCGTGCCGCCCCTCTTCCAATGTGTCGATAACGATCAGGCGGAAATCTGCGAACAGCCGATCATATTGGATGAAGCCGCTGCGATCAGCGAAATCGGGGAAAACCTCGGTAAAGGCGGTGCGGACATCGTGATTGCCGACGCACGGAAACACGGGCCACGGATAAGCCGCAAAGGCATTGCGCAACCGCACATAGCTCGCCGTATCCCCCTGATCGGTCAAATCGCCCGTCGCCAACATCAGATCAGGCGCATTTGGGCCGACTGCCAGCCTTTCCAGCACCATGTCCAGCCGCTGCTGATTATATTCATCGGGATTCCCAGAATCAAAACCGATGTGAATATCGGTGATCTGGGCGATCAACATAGGCTGCTCTTTCCTCTCAATGGGCTATTATCCACCCTACTACCGTTGCCTATCAGAGTCTGTGATGGAAATCACTCGGCCCGATTGCTCTCGGCCTGCGGGCCCTCGGCCTCCGCGCTGTCGACGGTCTGACGATTGCGGCGGTTGCCACGGGGCATCGGCCCGCTCACCTGCATGATATTCATGGCACGAAGCGCAAGGGCTTTCGACATCCGCGCCGGAATTTTCACCGCCATGACAATCGCGGCACACCTTGATTTCAGGAATCAGCAATTGATTGGCGGAGGATGATCGCGCGGCCAGATGGCAGGTGCTGCATGGCTCATCATTATGCGGGCGATGATCGAACCAGCCATGCTCCAGATAGCGCGCGGTCTGGGTCACGGGCAGAACGCGCCAATTGCTGTTTCCGGCGGCGGGCGCAAATATGGTGTGGCAATCATAACAAGCCCCACCGCGTGAAAATACGGCGCGCACCGCATCATTGGCGCGTGTCGGACGCACCGTGGTTTCGCGGAAATAGATGTTATAGATTTGCCCCTGGGCAAATTCACCCGGCCTGCGCCGCGCCATCCCGCCAAGGCTGATCGGCCGTGTTGGCGGGGTAGACCGATAATAGGCATAAAGGTCAGCCACCACCTGGGCCGGCTCACCATGGCGCAATGTCCGCGTCACCCCGCCCACGCTTTCGAACGACAGGCTGTGGCATCCCTGGCAATCGCGCTCCATATCAACGGGTTCAAAACGCACGCCATCCGCCGTTGGTCTATGGCAATTGGCACAATCCAGCCCCGACTGTTGGCCAGCGTTGAGGCGCAAATGTCGCGCCATGCGCGCCACCCCGCCCGCTTGTTGCAGATGCATATTATGCGGGAACTTCAGGCCGTTGATGTCGGTTGTCTGTGGTGTGAGGGTGGTACGGACAAAACGTGGGGCCGCGCCCGGTGCCACTTGAACCCGTGGGCGAAACTGCGGGTGCGAAGTGCCAAAATCACCCGCATCGCCGATCCGCGTATCGGTTAACCGGCTCGACATGCCGTTGTGACAATCGGCGCAAAATGCCTGAGCGGTGGCGGGCATCGGGCCTGCACCCTCATGCTCATTATGACAATCAACGCATCGGCCCTGTGTCCGGTTGAACGCCGCACCAATGCGATTTAATACGCCGCGGAACATCCCCGGCTCGCCGCGCGCAGCCAATTGCCGATTGATCGGCGCATGGTCATGCGCATCATCATGGCAGCTTTTACATGCCTGATCGGTCACCGCGACAAAGGCATCTGTGTGGCACGACTGGCAATCGCGAGCCAGCGCGGCGTGCACGCTGCTCAACGGCCCCGATGACCAGCTTTGGTCAGCATGAAAGGTTGCTGGGCGCTCCTCAATTCCGCGCCACTGCATATAGGCGAATATCGGCGCAATCAGGAAAGCGCCTATGACGAGCAGCGCAAAGGCCCAGGCCGAAAGCCGCCGCCCGGGCAATTTTCCTCGCAATGAAAATGCGCGCCCCTCATCACGATCAAGCGCCGAATGGCTGAGCTCATCTGTCCGTGTTACGGTCAATGTCACGCGGGAATCAGCGGTTTCGCTATCCAGACCAACGGTGATACGATGCCCGCCAAAGCGCAGTTCAGCGCCATCACCAGCATCAATCGAGGCGCGGGTGACCGTGCGACCATCCCATTCAAATCCAAGGCCGGTTGTCGCCTGAACCTCGATATGGCGGCCGTCATTGGAGGTGATCGTGGCGTGATGAGGGATCACCGCCAGATCGGCGAGGTGGATGTCGCTCGACGCATCACGGCCGACCGCAATTTCACGCTGCACGAGCGGCGTCGAACGGATGATTTCGCGGCCAGCGCTGGTCACCGAAACCCGGCGGAGAAGGAAGCTCATTTTACCCGCCCCTACCAGTAGAAAAAAACGCTGATGATGTGTGCCGTCAGCGCCGCGATCAACGCAAATGTCATCGGCACATGGGCGTAAAGCCATATTTCGAGCAGCGACTTAAGCTTGAGATGTCGGCGCAACCGCCCCAATGCCGCAAGCTTGCGGGTCAATAAAATATCCACTTTTTCCATTGGGTCGTGGCCACTATCGTGCTGTGGCCCAGTCTGTGCGCGCACCAGCTCTAGCGCCCTCGCCGTGTCACACCGCCGCATCCGGCCCGTGAGGCGCGACCATAGCGAGCCGGCAAAAGGGTCCTGATCGAGCGACAGGCGGACAATCTGGGCATCGGCAGGGTCGAGCGGTTGCGCGGCCGCATGAAGTTGTCGATCAAGGCCGCGAATATCCTCGAGCATCTGTGCCTGGGTCCGCTCATCGCGATTGTTCGAGAGCAAGGCTGGCAAGCTGCTGTAAACGGTGATGCCCCAAATCCCCGACGCAATGACCAGCATCATCAGGCTCCAGGCCAGCGTATGGACATTCCAGCCCAGTTGAAACCCCGTGTGCAATGTGCCGATGACGACAAGCGACAGCCCCAGATAGACATGGGCCGATGTCCATGACTTTAACGACCATGCGCCGCGCGTCATCGCCCGTTTGCGCACACCGAGCAGCGTCAGCCACAGGATCAACAGCGCGCCGATCGTTCCAAGCGTATAGCCATACCAACTGCCACCATTATGCCGCGGGGCAACATCGACCAGCCAGTAACTGACGAAGCAGATGAGGATGATGGCGACCGCAATTTTGAGCCACAAGAAACCAGCATGCGAGAGAAAGCCCGTGTGCAGGCTCGATCGCTGGCGTTCGCCCTGTGCGGCGCGGCGTTTGAAACGACTAGCCATTAATCGTCATCCTGCGTCAGGCGCGCGACGGACAAAAATGCCTCTGGCGAAACGCGGATGGCCGCCCCCGTCGGGCAGGCACGCACGCACGCTGGCCCGCCCGATATTCCAGAGCACATGTCGCATTTGATCGCCTTTTTCGGCGTTTCAACCCCCTTTGGCCCATGTGCTTTTGACCATTTTTTACTCGGCTCGCCAGGTCCAGGCCCAAGCCCGAGGAACAGCCAGGACAATAGGCCTGGTTTCTTTGGCGGCGCCGCGTCCATGCGAATGACGCCATAGGGGCAGTATCGCTGGCAATTGCCACAGCCGATGCAGGTGTCGTCTATGAACACTTCGCCATCTGGGCCGCGGTGGATGGCATTGGGCGGACAGTCAGACATGCAATGCGGATGCTCACAATGTCGACAAGAGGTTGGCACATGAATATGCGCGAAAGTTGCGCCGGCCTCACGATCGAGGCGCGATAATCCTTCATGGCTGTCGGCACAGGCTTTTTCGCAATTATCGCACGCCACGCACAATGTCTCGTCGATGAGCAACACATCGGTCGCTTCGCCAATCCCTTTGTCCACCAGGAATTTGGCGGTTTCAGAATAGAGCTCAACCGCACTGGAAAAGCTCGCTTTGCGCCCTTCGATAAAATTATTCAGGTCTTGGCGGGCGGCCATATCACCGCGCAAACGCGCCGCCAAATCGGGCTTGGTTGCCAATATTTTACGGAATGCGGCGCCCGACACCTTGACCACTTCGGATTTGACAGCAGCCTTGACCGTAGCCGTGCGCGCACCGCCGGCAATAACCGCCATTTCCCCGACATAGGATCCCGCTGGCAGATAAGATAAAAACACCGGCTTGCCGCCAATCTGTTTTTCAACAACCATTGACCCCTGGCGAACAACATAGATGTCATCGCCTTCATCGCCCTCGGTAATGATATGCTGCCCGGCCGGAACAGGCATGACCTCGGCCGTATCGATCGCTTCGTTGAGGTCTTGTGCGCTCAGCCCGGAGCCGAATAATTGCAATAATTGCCGCTCTAGCGAAATACGCGTAATTGCGCGTTTGGCCCCAGGCACAGACGCCATCAGCTTTAACGCTGCGTTACGCGACATTTCAACCAGCACCGTATCGGCAGAGGCGCGAATGGTTGCGCCGCGCCGCCGCCCAGAAACCAGCCCGACTTCGCCAAAAATGGTCCCCATATCAATAGGGACGGTGATGCTGGGATCGTTGGCATCGACCTCTACCAGCACACCGCCATCGGCTATGGCGAACAGCGATGATCCTGGGTCGTTGCGCTCAACAATGACATCGCCCGCGCGATAGGTGCGGACATCGGAATCGAGCATGAACTCGCGCAATTGCAATGGCGAAACATCGTCAAAAATACTGATCCGGCTGCCGATAAAATCGAGCCAGTGATCAACGCTGTGATTGCCGGGCAAGCCGGCAAAGCGCGCTGCGAGTAATTTTTCGTCGACGGGTTTGAGCGCGGTATTACCCGCAATAAACTCAACCACATCATAGCCCTGGTTCATACAATGTTTGATGAGGGGGTAGCCCGCCAAAGCCCCGATAACGAATATTCCAGGCATCGACGTTTCAAATGTAGGCGATAATTTAGGAAAAGCCTCGCGGTCTGGGCCGGTAAACTCAATGCCACAGCTTTCTACAAATTTGCGGGGCGGCGACGACCCCAATCGCGCGATAATGCGGTCGCAGCGAATGCGCTCTTCGCCATCGCGGGTTTGCAGGGTGATCCAGCCTGGCTCAACTGATGCTGGCGAAGTTTCCGTCTTTGGCGCAATGCGGCCCTGCCCAGCCAGCTCCATCAACGCGGCGACATTGGGGCCCTTGGCCCGAATAAAGCCTGCATCACGATTGAGAATGGTGACGATATTGCCCTGGGCCGCATCACCAGCAAGGCCCAGTGCATTTTCTATGCCCGCATCGCCGCCGCCAACAACGGTGATATGCTCGTCCACATATTCGCCCGGGTCATTCAATTGATATTGCACATGCGGCAAATCTGCGCCCGGCACGGCAAGACGGTTTGGGTTTCCCTGTGTGCCAATGCCGATAATGACATGTTTGCCGCGCCAGGTGCGGCCATCGGCCACTGTGACGGTAAAGTCGCCCTTTGCGCCGGTAATGGCCGTTACATCGGCATCAAAGGCGACATTATAGCCACTGGTCTGTTCGCTCCACCGATCCAAAATCGTTTCGCGTTTGCCCGCATCAAAATCAACATCCGAGCGCAGTTCCAACTGCACCGGGGTCGCCATGATGTGCTTGCCCTTTTGATATTTATAGATTGTATCCGATAGATGTTCGGTCTTTTCGAGCAGAATATAGGTAAGGCCGCGCGTCGCCGCTCGCCCGGCTGCGCTCAATCCAGCAGGCCCCGACCCGACGATGATGATGTCCAGCAGGTCGCTCACGGCCAAGTCGCCCGCGGCTCGCCAACCACATCAAAATGCGGCTTCACAAAAAAATCTATGCGCGACATGTGCGGCAACGCGATTCCCCCCTTGCCCCAATCAGGCAAGCATCAATCAATCGCGACCCAATATTATGTTATGGGAAGTCTATGCCTCGCAACCGCTGGCCACGTCAACGGGAATCCGAATTGCGGATGATGTGGGAGCCTTTGCGAGCTCAACCGGGTCAAAGCTGCCCCATCCCGTTGGGCCAAGTCGTTCAATAGGGCGAAAACGCGCTTTATAGGCCATGCGATCAGACCCATCGACCCAATAACCCAAATAGACATAAGGCAGGCCAGCACGCGCAGCCCGAATGATATGATCGAGAATGATGAAGGTGCCAAGCCCGCGGCGCAACGGATCTTCGGTTTCAAAAAAGCTGTAAACCATCGACAAGCCATCGACCTGACGATCGGTCAGGCAAGCACCAACCAATCGCCCAGCTTTGCCATCGGGCCCGCGTTCGCGATATTCAACAACGCATGTCTCAACCGGCGAATGTTCGACCATCGCCGCAAAATCGCTCTCGCTCATATCTGCCATACCACCATCGGGGTGGCGCGAACCGAGATAGCGCGAAAGCAGCTCATATTGCTCATCGGTTGCCCAGGGCGCGCGCGCTTCGACAATCAGGTCGTCATTCTGCCGCAGCGTGCGACGCTGTGACGCGGTTGGCTCAAATTGATCGGCTACAACCCGCACAGAAACACAGGCCGTGCAATTCAGGCAAGATGGGCGATAGGCGACATTCTGGCTGCGCCGAAAGCCTATCCGGCCCAGCGCGTCATTAAGCTCGACGCTGTTACCGCCCGTTAATTCGGTGAACACCTTGCGCTCGCTCTGCCCTGGCAAATATGGGCATGGCGTCGGGCTGGTCACAAAAAAACGAGGGAAGCGAAATGGAGCCGTCACTGAAAAACACAGCCTTGCTATAGGATTGGCCCAAAATCAGGCCGGTGCAAAAGCTTATGACAAGAGCGCCGCAAAGGTGAAAGCCTATTTACCATCGTGGGATGATTATTTGTGCCAAAGCGGCGGAAGGCTGTCACACTTGGCTGTGCACATGGTTTAGCATTGCTGCACCAATAGCGTGCCCTGACCCTAGGCTATGGGCTATGGGCTATGGGCTTATTTTTCAATCGCATATTTGAGGTTGATTATCGCCTGCCCACATCCGTTTGATGCATGCAGATAGGGCGATCCCATACCGATCGCCTGCTTGGCAGAATCGAAATTCTTGTCGTTAATCAGCCGCGCCACATACCCAGCCTCGCGGTGAAAGGCGGCGTGCTCTGTCTTGCAAAGCACAAACTCCTGATAGTCATGATAGAGGCGTGCACCCTCGCCGTGAATCCACTGGCCAAGCGGGCAACAGTCGTCGCGCCCGATAATATCAGCATCAAGCGTTTCAGCGCGCTCAATCGCGGAACGCAGATTTATCTTCCATTGCACATGCGCAGCCAAAGCGTCGTTTAAATTCATCTCATTGACTTTCAAATGAATTTTTGAATGACCGTAAATTTAGACCAAAACCATATGTGCCTTATAGTTAATTCGTGTATTTTTACTTAGCAATCACCCTAGGCCAGTTCAACCAATGTTACCTGATACCCCGCCGTGCGTAGCGCCGCGACCAACGCATCGAGATGATCGCGGTCACGCGATTCGCACTCAATATCGGTAATCAACCCCTTTGCCGGCAACGTCGTAAAGATGCGCTGGTGATATATTTCCACAATATTGACCTGTTGGTCATTGAACACCCGCATCACGTTGAACAGCGCGCCGGGGCGATCTTGCAAGCGGATACGCAGCCGCGCCAACCGGCCCGATCGCGCCAGATCGCGCAGCAGCACATTGGCGAGCAGGCGGGTGTCGATGTTGCCGCCCGCCAGCACAAGACCGACATTGCGGTCCTTGAATTTGTCGCCATGCGCCAGCATCGCAGCAAAGCCAGCGGCACCAGCCCCCTCGACCACGGTTTTTTCAATTTGCAGCAACAGTGACACGGCGCGTTCCAAATGGCGTTCGGCCACCAGGACAATATCGTCCGCAAGACTGGCCACCACTTCGCTAGTGAAATCCCCTGGCCGTTTAACGGCAATGCCTTCGGCCAATGTATCGCCTTCGCACGCCATATCGACATGGTTGATTTTGGCATACATCGATGGGAAAAGCTCGGCCTGGACACCGATCAATGTGATGTCGGGTTTAATCGCGCGCGCCGCCGTGCCCATCCCCGAAAACAGCCCGCCACCACCAATCGGGATGATCAATGTGTCGATGTCTGGTTGATCCTCCAGCATTTCCAGCGCCACAGTGCCCTGCCCAGCCGCGATCCTGTGGTCGTCGAACGGATGAACAAAGGTCAGCCCGCGCTCCTGTTCAAGCTCGCGCGCATGGGCATAGGCATCGTCGAATGTCTCGCCGTGGAGGATGATCTCCGCGCCGTGGCTTTGTGTTTGATAGACTTTCACGATCGGCGTCGTCTTTGGCATGACGATGGTTACAGGGACCCCAAGCCTGGCACCATGATAGGCCAGTCCCTGTGCATGATTGCCCGCGCTCGCCGCAATGACACCACGCGCGCGCTGCTCTGGGTCCATCATCAACAGCGTGTTGAGCGCACCGCGTTCTTTATACGCCGCCGTGAATTGCAGATTCTCGAACTTCAGAAACACCCGCGCACCGACCATGGCGCCCAACGTCCGGCTCTCGGTCGTCGGCGTATGTAAAACGGCGCCGGCAATGCGCGCCCGCGCCGCTTCGATATCGATGAGCGAGAGCAAGCGCGATGCAAGCGGCTGTGCCGAAACGGCAGATTGATTGGCTGTGGTCATATTGCAATCGGCTCTATCGCATCTAGCGCTTTACGCAAAGGCGCGTTATGGCAAAAGGGTCAGCACCTAGACTTCCCATGACTGTGACTTGAGCCAGAAAGTGTCAGGACGAGAAGTGAGTGAGCAATAATAGTGGTGCTATTATGGGAGTGAGCGACGCTGTCATGGCGCTTTCTGGCCAAGCCCTTTGGGTGGCACGATGCGGGCGAACTGCGCCGTCAAACAGCTTGCCCGGGATAGGCACCCGCCCTACGCTGTTTTCCTTGCATTTCATCCCGCAATCGCGCCATCACGGCTCATGCGAAGTCTAGGTACTGACCCTCATATGGCAAAAATAGCATTTATCGGCCTCGGCGTCATGGGCTCATGCATGGCGCGCCACCTGAGCCAAGCCGGGCACGATATGACCGTGTTCAACCGCAGCCGCAGCAAAACCGAGCGCTGGATCGCGGCGCACGGCGGGGTAGCAGCGGAAACGCCTGCCAGCGCCGCTGAGGGCGCTGACGCGGTCATCAGCTGCGTTGGCACCGACGACGACCTGGCGACTATTACCATGGGCCGCGAAGGCGCGTTTCGCACCATGCAACCCGGCACATTGTTCATCGACCACACAACTGTGTCGGCCAAAATCGCGCGCCAGCTGCAGGTTGAGGCCGATTCGCGAAAGCTGTTGGTCGTTGATGCGCCAGTCACCGGCGGGCAAGTGGGCGCGGAAAATGGCACGCTGACCCTGATGTGCGGCGGCAAGGCCAAGGCGATCGAAGCCGCGACGCCGCTGATGGCGGCCTATTCGAGCCGTATCGTGCATATTGGCCGCGCGGGCGCGGGGCAAACCGCCAAGATGGCCAATCAGATCGCATTCGTTGGCATCATTCAGTCACTCGCAGAGGCGCTGCGCTTTGCCCAGCACGCCAAGCTCGACCTCGACAAGGTGTTCGAGGCCATATCGGGCGGCGCGGCGGGAAGCTGGCAGATGAGCAACCGCTGGCACACCATGGTCAAGGATGAGTTCGATTTTGGCTTTGCCGTCGATTGGATGCGCAAGGACTTAAGCCTCGCCATCGAAGAAGCGCGCGCCAACGGAGCCAGCCTGCCGGTCGCGGCGATGGTCGACCAATTTTATGCCGAGTTACAGGCAATGGGTGCGGGAAGACAGGACACCAGCGTGCTGATACGCAGGTTCAACAAATGAGATCGCTGGTGTGGGTGGCCGCCGCCACGCTCGCGCTCAGCGCGCCAGCAATGGCCGATACGCTGATCGACAATGTCGAAGGCATGACGCTCGATGCTAGCGGAAATGTGATGCGCTTCACCGGCCTCGTCATCGACGATGAAGGCCGCGTCGGGCGATTGTTAGAGCGCGGGCAAGCCCGCCCCGCCGACGTCGATTTCCGCAAAGATGCCCACGGCGCGGTGCTGATGCCCGGCCTCATCGACGGCCACGGCCATGTCATGGGGCTGGGCTGGCAGGCGATGACGCTCGACCTGTCGGGCACGCACAGCCTGGACGAGGCACTGGCCGCCATCCGCACCTATGCCGCCGCCAATCCCGAATTACCATGGATCATTGGTCGCGGGTGGAACCAGGAAGCATGGGGGCTGGGCCGCTTTCCCACCGCCGCCGACCTTGACAGCGCCGTCGCCGACCGCCCGGTGTGGCTCACCCGTGTTGATGGCCATGCAGGCTGGGCCAATGCCCGCGCGATGCAGATTGCGGGCATCACCGCCACCACCCGCGCCCCTGCCGGTGGCCGTATCGAAATAGCGGCGGGGCGGCCATCTGGGGTGTTTATTGACCGAGCCGAGGCGCTGATCGATGCGCATGTGCCCGCGCCGCTGGCGCGCGACCGCGACCGCGCTTTGGCGCTGGCGCAGCAACATCTGCTCTCGCTCGGCATCACCACCGTAGCCGACATGGGGACCAGCATCGAGGATTGGCAGGCCTATCGGCGCGCGGGCGACAATGGCACGCTCAATATCCGCATCATCAGCTATGGTGCGGGCATTGAGAATATGGCGCTGATCGCGGGCAGTGCGCCAACGCCCTGGCTCTATGACGACCGCTTGCGGATGGTCGGGGTCAAGCTGGTGCTCGACGGCGCATTGGGGTCGCGCGGGGCCTGGCTGAAGGCGCCCTATGCCGATGCCCCCGCACAGACGGGCATCCCCACATTGTCGTCGTCACAGTTGCGTAACCGCATGGTCCGCGCGACCATGGACGGGTTCCAGGTGGCGGTCCACGCGATTGGCGATGCCGCCAACGCCGATGTGCTGAGCGCGATCGACGATGTTGGCTCCAGCTTTCCCGGGGACAGGCGCTGGCGCATCGAACATGCGCAGATCGTCGATGTCGCCGACATTGCGCGTTTTGGCCAGCATGGTATCATCGCGTCGATGCAGCCCGTGCACCAGACCAGCGACCGTTTGATGGCCGAAGCGCGGTTGGGGCCGTCGCGCCTTAGCGGCGCTTATGCCTGGGCGTCGATAGCGCGGAGCGGCGCGCGCTTAGCGTTCGGCAGCGACTTTCCAGTCGAAAGCCCCGATCCCTTTGCGGGCCTTGCCACCGCCTTCACCCGCGCCGACGCAAGCGGCGAGCCATTCGGTGGCTGGCGGAGCGAGGAGGCGGTGAACCGTATCGCCGCGCTCGATGGCTTTACCCGCAGCGCCGCTTTTGCCGGATTTGCCGAGGACCGCATCGGCACGCTGATGCCCGGCATGCGCGCTGACTTCATTCTGCTCGATACCGACCCGACGCTGGCCAGCCCAGCGCAAATCCGCGCCGCGCGGGTCAGCGAAACCTGGGTCGGTGGTCGCGCCGTGTGGGTGCGAGATAGGTAGCGGGGGCGATTGAAAGATTAAGTGCACTGTCACCGTAATCCCCCCCCCTTTGTCATTCCCGCGTAAGCGGGAAACCATCTCCGCCCACTCAGTCTGAACCGGAGGCTTAGGTGATGGGCCCCCGCCTTCGCAGGGGTGACATGAGAGGTTGTGGGATTGAGAGCAGAGTCGCCAAAGCCGAACTTAGTTACTCTGCTTTCG
>JBEBJX010000002.1:0-63585 GCA_040079655.1 Sphingopyxis sp.
CTCAGGATCAAGGATGCCAGCGGCGAGCGCGAGGAGGTCCGCTTTTTCACGCGGGCCTATGGTCTGCCGGGCTATGGCGACGCTGAATGGTTTGTCGAGGGTGGGTGGAATACCGCGTTTCGCGGGGCCAATGATGGTTTTTTGCCGCAGCTGCTCTCCCCCACCATACGCGCTGGATACCGGATGCGCGCCGGGCCGCAGCTGGGCCTGTTCGCGCGCGCCGAGGGGACGGAAAAGCGGCAGCTGGCGGAGCTGGGCGCGATCTGGCTACAGAGCAATTGGCGACTATCGGCCACAATCGCCGGCACAGCACAGGGCGAATATGGGGCACAGGCCAATGTGTCGGGGAACGGGGGCGGCTATAACTGGTCGCTCGACGCGCGCCATATCAACGCGCGGCCGCGCGCACCTGGCGCGCCGTTCGACCCCGAAATCGGCATTGGCCGCAGCCAGACTTCACTCAGCGCCTTTGGCGGATACAGCAGGGGCAATTTCTCGTTCAACACGGGGGTCCTGTGGCGGCGTGATCCGCCCGGGCGCTCATCCTACACCATCCTGCCGAGCGCGCGTTGGACGATTTCTCAGGCGCGGGGCAGGCGGTTGGAAGCCGACATGTCGGGCAGCTATAGCCGTGGCGGCTGGTCGGCGCGTGCCGGGATCAGGCTGTCGTTTTACGGGGGGCGGTCCTCGACCACGCTATACGGCGGAGCCGAGGGGCGCAGGGGTAATGGTGGCACACGGTTCAGGCCGATTGCCAGCGCCGACTGGAGCCAAAGCCGCGAGACGGGCCTCGGGCCGCTTCAGCTGCGCGCAGGGGTGAGCCAGCAATTTGATCGGCTGTCGGGGCGACTGGGGGCCAATCTGCACCACACCTACGCAACGGTCTCCGCCGACGCGCAGATCGAAGAACGCCTGTCGAGCAGTGCCATTTATGGCCGGGTGGAAACGAGTTTTGGGCTCGCCCGCGGTCGGCTGGCCTTCGGGTCCGGCGGATTTACGGGTGCGGGGGTCGTGGTCGAGGCCCCTGATGCTGCAGCCGGTGCCGCCTATCAGCTTCGCGCGCCCGGCGGCGGCGGTGTGCCGATGCGGGGGCCAAATCCGGTCTTCGTCAGCGCATCGCCCTATAGTATCGGCGAAATCGGCATCGATGCCAGCGGCGGCACCACCGCCTTTGACACGCGGCGCGAACCCGCGCTCTTCTATCCCGGCACCGTCATACGGCTGGTGCGGACATCGACGCGCGTTGTGCTGGTGTTCGGCCGGCTGGTTGACGGCGCGGGCGCGGCTATGGCCTCGGTCACGCTGTCGAGTGCCGCTGGCATAGCCCAGAGCGACGAGGATGGCCGTTTTCAGATCGAGCTGGGTGCTGACGGGGTTTTGACCGCCGAGAGCGATGACGGAACGCATTGCGAGGCGCGTCTCGATCGATTGAGCACGGTGGCGCTGTTTGTGCACGCTGGTCAAGTCGTTTGCGCACCGACAACACCGTAATCAGAAGCGGCCCGTAATCAGAAACGAAGCGTTTCCTCGCGCTGATTGATGCCCTGAACCAGAACCTCAACGCTGCCCGTATCGGATGGCAAGGTTACCGCCCAGCTGCGCCCGCCATAGAGGCGTTTTGAATCGGGTAGTTTCACGCATTCGCCGCCAATCGGGCAGTGCCGCACTTCGGATATGACGCCGAAACTGTTGCCGCTGTTGGTCAGGGTCAGGACAGTGCCTGCGCGTTCGCCCGCGATTGCCACGCGTGCGTCCTGAGCGCGCTGGATGATAAGGATGTCATAGGCAATCAGAAAGGCGACGCCCGATTGGCCCTCGCGGATATTTCCCGCCACTTCGGAAACGAGGACGCGCCAGACACGGTCATCGTTGCCAGGCTGACCGACGGGAACAATCCGCACGCCGCGCCGCTCCCCCGTTTCGAGCACCATCCGCCCAGGGGTTGCAATAAGGCCAAGCGATTCGGGATTGGGATCCTCGCGCAATTGCTCGTCTGTTTCGCCTCGCGCCATGACTTCACGGACCTTTGTCGTGACAAAAGCCCGGCCGCTGCCGGCGTTGGTTACGGTGATCGCGGTTTCTTGCGCGCCGCCTGGTTCAAAAATATGCACCGCGGGGCTGGCGTCGATCCGCGCCACAGCCGGGCCGATGGCGAGCACCATTGCGGCGATTATGACGATAGTTTTGAATCGCATGCCTGTGTTAATAGCCATATCAGCTAGCCGCGTATGTCCCCAAATTTGGGGACAGCTCGACCCGAACGCCCAGGGCTTTCGGCCATTGCGTGAAAGGGCACTCCAAATACCTTCGGCGTCGCGGCCGCCCGGTGCTCGAGGGTAAACAGAAATGGTGCGCCCGGCAGGATTCGAACCTGCAACCGCCGGAGTAGAAGTCCGATGCTCTATCCAGTTGAGCTACGGACGCACATAGTATGCCCCCTAGCCGCATTTGCGATTGCCGCAAACATAGTTAGGATGGAAAAATGACTTTGCCGCAGCCTCTCCCTCCGTCACAGATCAGCGCCACCGCCACCGCTGGCCGCCCTTTGCGATATTATGACCTCGTCATGGCCGCCTTTGTTGCCATTTTACTGCTGTCAAACATCATCGGCGCGGCAAAACGCGCAGAGGTTGACTTGCCGCTCATCGGCCTATGGTCTTTCGGCGCGGGGGTGATGTTTTTCCCGATCAGCTATGTGATCGGTGATGTTTTGACCGAAGTCTATGGCTATGCCCGCGCGCGCCGCGTCATATGGACAGGGTTCGCGGCCCTGATTTTCATGGCGTTCATGAGCTGGGTGGTCGTCTCATTACCACCGGCCCATGACTGGCCAGGCCAAGCGGCCTATGAAAGCGTGTTTGGCGGCACCTGGCGGATAGTCGGGGCCTCTATCATCGCCTTTTGGGTGGGTGAGTTTGCCAACAGCTTTGTTCTGGCCCGGATGAAATTGCTGACCCAGGGGCGGCATTTGTGGATGCGAACGATTGGCTCCACCTGTATCGGGCAGGGGCTCGACAGCCTGCTTTTTTACCCGCTGGCCTTTTGGGGCAATGATGGCTGGCCACCCGAACAGATTGCGCAGGTGGTGTTTAGCCAGTTTCTGCTCAAAACCGCTTGGGAAGCTTTGCTTACCCCGCTCACTTATGCGGTTATTGGCACGCTCAAGCGCCGCGAAGGAATCGACATATATGACGAAGGAACCGATTTTTCACCTTTTCGTGCCGCGTCATGATGAGCGCCCTCGCGCGTGCAATCGCTTGTAGCCAATGAGGGAAAGCATGGCTATGGGCGCGGCATGAGCTTAGATTTCCTGTTGTATAAAAGCCTTGTTGTGGAAGCGACCGGCCTCGCCAGAGATGCGCTGCACGTCCATGCCGGGCTCATCGTCTTTGTCCTTGCCCGCTTGATCTGGCGCCGCCGTGGCGGGTGGGTATTGGCTTGGGCGATTGCGCTGTGTTTTGCGGTTGGCGGCGAATGGCTGGACTATCAACTCGAAACACCCGGTAACGAGGCGGCCGCAAACGAGGAGCATTGGCACGACATTTGGAACACAATGCTATGGCCAACAATCTTGTTGTTCATTGGCCGATGGCTGGCGCCCCGAAACGCGGCAATGCTGGTGCCGGACTCAGAATCAGTGGCCAGTCCACCTTCAGGCGATGACGCCTAGCAGACCTTCGAACAGGCGTAATCCATCGCGGTTTCCGTGCGCATCCTCGACGCTGCGTTCGGGGTGCGGCATCATGCCGAGCACATTGCCAGCAGCATTGAGCAGGCCAGCAATGTTGCGCGCCGAACCGTTCACCGCATCAAGATAGCGAAAAGCGACGCGCCCTTCGCCCTCTATCCGCTCAAGTGTGGCATCGTCAGCAAAATAACAACCATCGTGATGCGCAACGGGAATGGTGATCCGTTCACCCGCGTCATAGCCGCTGGTGAACAGGCTCTGGTTGTTTTCAACGCGCAATGGCACGTCGCGGCAAACGAAGTTTAGCCCGGCATTGCGCATCAAAGCGCCGGGGAGCAACCCCGCTTCGGTCAGCACCTGAAACCCATTGCACACGCCAAGCACTGGCACACCGCGCGCCGCAGCCGCAACCACGGCGGCCATGATCGGGCTGCGCGCCGCCATTGCGCCCGATCGCAAATAATCACCATAGGAAAAGCCACCGGGTAGCGCGATAAAATCGGTGCCGTCGGGCAGCTCAGGCTCGCCATGCCACACCATATTAGGCGCATGGCCGCAAACCAGCGTGATCGCGCGGGCCATATCGCGGTCACAATTGGAGCCGGGGAAGACGATGACGGCGGCAGTCATCCCGCACCAAATCCAACGATCCGGTAATTTTCGATCACGGTGTTGGCTAATAATTGCTCGCACATAGCGCGCACATCGGCTTCGTTCACGCTATCGGCCAGCTCCAGCTCGATGAAGCGGCCAGCGCGGACATCCTCAACACCCGCAAAGCCCAATCCGCTTAGCGCATGCTGAATTGCCCGGCCCTGTGGGTCGAGCACGCCGGGTTTCAACGTTACAAATATGTCTACTTTCATGCCACAGCCGCCCTATTCCTATAGCGGCGCTATGGCGCAGCCGTGCCCATCGCGCAATCTGCCCGATAGTAATTTCTTTACCATGATAGGTTATAAACGGCGCCATGGGTATGATCGCACTCGCTATGTTCATCGGCCTGTGGGGCTGGGGCCAGCAAATGTTCGGCTGGGCTGATCCCGTTGGCCAGGTCCGGCTTGCGCTGTTTGCGTCGTTCATCTTTGGCATAATCTGCGGGTACCGCGTCAAGGATTAGGGCGTTGCAGTAGAAGCCGCCACAGGCGCTACCCCAGGCGCGGGTGTAGGCGCCGCCACGACGCGTATGCGCAACATATGATCCGCCAACAAATATCGTCGCGCCAGTATCGACAAGTCACCCGGAGTTGTCGCCTGATACTCCACCATAGCATTGCGGTTGCGATCCAGATAATCGGCACGGCTTGTCGCCTGCCCCACATAGCCCAGCCAATAGCCATTTTCACGCTGAGATTGTGTAAAGGCTTCAATCAAGGGCTGGCGGGCGCGCGACAGCAAATCGTCAGGAATAGGCTCATCGCGCAGCCTGGTTGCCACGGCCGATATGGCCGCCTCGACAGATTCAACGCTGCCACGGGCCACGCTCGCCGAAGCGAACAGATAGCCATAGCCGGGGAAATCGTCGGATAATTGCGTGCCCGCGCTGGGGCTATAACTCTGCCCCAATTTCTCACGCAATTCTGCTGTCAGCATCAGCTGCATCACCGAGCCGAGCAGGGTGAGTTGTAATGTTTCATGCAGATCCCGGCCGTCGCGCGCGGGCCAATAGGCCTGGATAATCGCCTGGTCAGCTTCGCCGCGGTGCATTATCGTGCGCAGCGATAAATCTTGGGCGAATGTTCGCTCAAATGCCGCAGGGTCGCGGGTAAAGGCCGGGCGGCGATCGGGGAGTGCCCCCAAGGTCGCGGCAATGGCGGCGATGGCCGCATCCTCATCAACATCACCGACAATGCCCACCTCTATCGCGCCATGGGCCAGCGAATCGGCAACGGCGACGCGATAGCCCTGCCAATCGAGCGCCATCATCGCTTCGAGCGGAGGTAATATGGTGAGCGGATCATTATTGCTGAGAATGGCGTTAATCTCGCGCCCCAAGGCGCCGCCGGGCGTCGCATCCATCGCCGCATATTGCGCGGGCAGCGCGCGCCGCAACAGATCCACCGCCTCTGGCCGATAGCCAGGATGAAGCAAGGTCGCCGCAAATATCTGGGCCTGCAACGCCATGTCAGCAGGCGTGGTCGACGCGCTCATTCCAAAAGCGTCTTGGCCAGCGCCAAAGGATCGCGAAACAGATCGCCCCGCAAAAATGCTGCGCAAATCATCGGCGCTGTGCGCTTCCAGCCCGCCCAAGCCCATCAGCGGGGTCAGGGCAAGGCGCGTCGGATCGGCGCGGGTTACCAATTGCCCGCCACCGTCGACACGCACCATCATCTGCACGCTATCGGAGTCAAAATCGGTGCGTTTGATGTTGAGCATAACCCCATTGGCAAAGCGGACGCGGCGAATGTTGACATCCTCTATCCGGTCATCGCTGATCACCGCGCCCGGTGTGCCAAAGTCCGTATAGGCAAATGTCGCCACCGCCTGCGCGGCATTGGCCGCAACGGCAATGCGCGAGGAGGCGTCATAGGCGCTGAGCAAAGCGCCCTCTCCCCCCTCTACCGGCGTTTTGCTGGTGACGCGGATCAACGGCAATCCATAATTTTGTAACTCGGCGCGAAAGGCGGCGCTCACCGATGCACCGTTGGTGCCGGGCGTCATCGCCTCGACCATAGCCAGATATGTGTCGGGGGTGCTGACCACCCCTCGCCCATCGGCCGCGCTCAATATTTGACCGGCCAGCCCGCCGCTGTCCCGGGTATTTTGGCCCGCAACCCAGTTGCGCGCGCCCGTAACAATGCCGGCCAGCTGTTCCGCCACCTCGGCATCGGTAAAGCCATGGTCCATCGCCCGGCGATATTCCTGTTCGATCAGCGCCAAAGCACCGCGCCATTGCCCGTCGCGCGTTTGCGCAGTCAAGGAAGCGCTGCGTAACAAATCAAAGGCGCCGCTTTCGGAAAAACCTGCGCCGATTATGGGGGCGCCGCTGCTCAGGGCTATGCGAGAAAAGCGGCGGCGCAAAATGCTCTCGCCAATCGATTGCAACAGCGATTCTTGGCGCAACGCCTGCGTGTCCGGCAATAATTCCCAGGGTTTAAGCCAGTCAATCTCCACTGTTTCGGCGATGGCGGGGTGGGTGAAAATATCAGCGGCTGATGACCGCGCAAAATCGAGCCGCCCACGGCTGGGCGCTGCGCGCGCGGCTCCACGGCCCTGCCAATCGGCAAAGCGGGCGATGACGCGTGCCTCCATCGCATCAACATCGAAATCGCCAACAATCACCAAAGTTGCGCGTTCGGGGCGGTAGGTGCCGTTATAAAAATTGCGCAATTGATCGGCGCTGAGCGCCGCTATGCTCGCCTCGGTGCCGATCGGCAGTCGATCGGGCACCACAGTCCCCGCCAACCCAAATTGCATGGCATCAACAATATTGTGACGGGCATAATTATCACCAGTCCGCCGTTCGGACTGAACAACCCCGCGCTCGCGCTCAACCGCTTCGGGGGCAATGAGCAGTTCCTGCGCGACCTCCTCAAACAACATCAGCCCTGTATCGACCAGGTCATCACCATTGCCCGGCAAATCGAGCCGATAGCTGGTCGCCTCAAACCCTGTTGAGGCGTTGGTGTCTGCGCCAAAAGCCAGGCCCTTGCGTTCGAGCAGCGCGACCATCTCGCCCTCGGGCACATGCGTCGACCCATTGAACGCCATATGTTCAAGAAAATGCGCGGCGCCGCGCTCATCATCGCGCTCGTAAAAACTGCCCACGTCAAAATGCAGGCGCATCAACACCGACGATTGCGGCGTTGCATTGTGCCGCAGCGCATATTTCATGCCATTGGCGAGGACCCCAAAACGCACGTCGGGGTCAACAGGGATGTCGCTATTGGCATAGCCCCAGGCGGTGGCTGCCGGCGTTTGCGCGTTGACCCGCGTCCCCATAGCCACATCTGCTGGCGTAGATGTTTGCGCATCTGTTGGCAGGGGTGCGGGGGCTGTTTGAGCGAAAGCGGCAGTGAAGCCGAGCGATGCCAATAGGGCGATAAATATGCGGATCATGGCTCCGCTTGTCGCGAACATCAGCCCCATCGTCAATCGCGATTATTTGCCTTTTTTCTTGCGGTGGCTGTCGAGGTCGAGCACTTCGGATTCGGCGTCTTCGGGCATCAGGCCAAGGCGGCGTGCAACTTGCTGATACGCCTCCGCTTCGCCGCCCAAATCCTGCCGGAAACGGTCTTTGTCGAGTTTTTCATTCGTCGTCATGTCCCACAGGCGGCAGCCATCGGGGCTGATTTCGTCGGCAAGGATAATCCGCGACCATTCGCCGTCCCACAGGCGGCCAAATTCCATCTTGAAATCGACCAGCCTGATGCCGACACCGGCAAACATCCCGCACAGGAAATCATTCACCCTGATCGCCAGGTCCTGCATATCGTGCAATTCTTCCTGGTTGCACCAGCCGAAACAGGCGATATGCTCTTCGCTGATGATCGGGTCGCCGAGCGCGTCATCCTTGTAATAATATTCGATGAGCGTGCGCGGTAATTGTGTGCCTTCTTCGACGCCCAGCCGCTTGACAATGCTGCCCGCAGCAACGTTGCGCACGACCACCTCGATCGGGACAATCTCTACCTGCCGCACCAATTGTTCGCGCATATTTAGCCGCTTTATAAAATGCGTCGGCACGCCAATATGGCCAAGCAGCGTGAAAATATGCTCGCTGATGCGGTTGTTGAGAACACCCTTGCCGCTGATGGTGCCGCGTTTTTGCGCGTTAAATGCGGTCGCATCATCCTTGAAATATTGGATGATCGTCCCCGGCTCTGGTCCTTCATAGAGGATTTTGGCCTTGCCTTCATAAATTTGTCGGCGACGCGCCATGCTCTATTCCCTGTTCGATGGTGAATATCGCCTTTAGACCAAGCGAAACACGCACGCAATTGGGCTTCTGGCTTCACTGCTCTGCTGCGCACACCTGAATAGCGTTGGGCGCTGGCCGGGTGGGGGCGCGGGCAAAACGGGCGAGATACCCCCCGGCATTGGGCTTTTCGATAAATTCGAGCGGGCGATAACCAACCGCCTGAAACTCACAGATAAGCTGTGCCAATGGGGTTCCATGTTGCGCTATCGGGCGGTTGCCATCGACCACGATCACCTGACCTCCGCTGCGCAAGGCCGGCCACAGCCGCCACAGAAATGCGTAGGGCTCCTCAATCTCATGATACATATGCACCATCAGCACACGGTCAAAACTGTTCGCAGGCAAGCGCGGGTCATCCGCCGCGCCAAGCCGGATCGATACATTTTCCAGATGTTCGCGGGCTATCCGGTCGCCAAGCCGGTCGATCACCTGCGGCATGATATCCTGGGCCAGCACGCGGCCATCGGCACCGACCCGTTCGGACAGGCGGATGGTATAATAGCCGTCGCCTGCACCAATATCCGCCACCGTCATGCCAAGGCGAATGTCCGACTGGTTCATCACATCTTCGCTCTCGCCCAATCGGTCGCGGACATCTTCGTCGGCCCAGCGCGTCGCCACCGTGGGCGCGACTGGCCTATTGGCCCTGGGAAATTCAGCGGCGCTATCGGGGCGGCTTATCGCATCGCACCCGCCGAGCGTTAGCCAAAGGCATCCAGCCAACAAGGCAGCATCATGCCTCAATCCACATCCTCCACCGATACCGATTCGCCCGTAACGCGCTGGGCCAATGCCGCTGCGATGAATAGATCAATATCGCCATCAAGCACATCCCCCGGCGCGCTTGATGTCGCGCCAGTGCGCAAATCCTTGACCATCTGATAGGGCTGGAGGACATAAGAACGGATCTGATGGCCCCAGCCAATCTCGGTCTTGGCCTGATATTCTCCGCTCGCCGCCTCTTCGCGCTTGCGCATTTCGGCCTCATACATCCGGGCTTTCAACATATTCATCGCGGTTGCGCGGTTTTTATGCTGCGATCGGTCATTCTGGCAGGCCACGATGATGCCGGTTGGCACATGGGTGATGCGGATCGCGCTGTCGGTGGTGTTGACATGCTGTCCGCCCGCGCCCGATGCGCGGTAAGTGTCGATTTTGAGATCGCTCTCGTTAATCTCAATCTCGACATTATCGTCGATCACCGGATAGACCCAGACGCTGGAAAAGCTGGTGTGCCGCCGCGCCGATGAGTCATAGGGCGAAATGCGCACCAGGCGGTGAACCCCGCTTTCGGTCTTGGCATAGCCATAGGCATTCTCGCCTTTGACCAGCAGAGTCGCCGATTTGATGCCCGCCGTTTCGCCCGTCTGTTGTTCGACCAGATCAACCTTATAGCCGCGGCTTTCCGCCCAGCGGCTATACATGCGCTGGAGCATTTCGGCCCAATCCTGGCTTTCGGTGCCGCCTGCGCCAGCGTGGATTTCGATATAGCTATCGTTGGCGTCGGCCTCGCCCGCCAGCAACGCCTGCACCTTGTCCTTGTCGGCACGCTCCGCAAGCGCAGCCAGGCTCGCCGCTGCTTCGTCAGCCAAGGCTTCATCGCCCTCCATCTCGGCAAGCTCGACCAGTTCAACGGTCCCGCATTTCTCTGCGTCAATATCGCGCACCGTGCTGACCGCCGCGTCAAGCCGACGCCGCTCGCGCATCACCTCTTCGGCCAGCTTGGGGCTATCCCACAGCTTTGGGTCCTCAACGCGCGCATTAAGCTCATCAAGCCGCCGCAGCGCCTTTTCCCAGCCCAGCGCCAGTTTCACTAGCGCCAGCGCTGCATCAATGCGGGATACAAAGCCTTCGACATCGGCGCGCATTATCGTGAAACTCCTGTGAGTGATATGCGTTAGGGGTTGCGCATCCGATAGATTGAGGAAGACCGTGTGTCGAGTGGCGCAAAGCGTCAATAAATGCCGTCGCCGCCCTGTCGTTCAAGAAACTCTGTGTCGCGGTTCTGCCGCGCCGGCGCACGCGCTGGTCCCGTGGCACGGGCCGCCGCCGCCCTGGCTGTGGCGGGCAGTTCATCGGTTCGGATAGTCCGGCGTGGTTCGGTATCTGGCTTAAACGCCTCCCAAATAACGGCGGATTGCGGGTCATGGCCTGGCCAGGCGCCATAGACGCGCTGGCCCGAACGCCGCTCTATCCGGACCATCCGAACACCCTCTGGCGCGACGAACGGCAGCGCGGGTTGCCCACGCGATGCGGCTATCGCAAATTGTCTGAACACGGGCGCGGCCATGGTCCCGCCAAAGGCCCCACCACCCAGGTTGCGCGGCTGATCATAGCCCAGATAGACGCCCGCCACCCATTGCGGGGTGCCGCCCACGAACCAGACATCGGTAGGGCCGGTGGTTGTGCCCGTTTTGCCGAACATCGGCCGATTGAGATCGCGCAGCATCGTTGCGGTTCCCCGTTGAATAACGCCTTCGAGAATGTGGACGGTTTGATAGGCGGTTATGGGGTCCATCAATTGCCGACCGCTTGGCGCAAAGCGCGGCATCGGCTGCCCGTCCCAATCGCTGGCGTTACACCCATTGCATGGTCGCCAATGTGCTGGGAAAATCACTCTGCCTTGCCTGTCCTGAACATAATCGATCATATGCGGGGTCAGCGCCCGGCCATGATTGGCCAGCATCGCATAGGCATTGGTCAGCTTGGATACTGTGGTTTCGCCTGCTCCCAGAGCAAATGCCAGATAGGGGCGATATTCGCCAATGCCCATGGTGCGAAAAGTGCCGACGACATGCTCCATTCCCACAGTGCTGGCAGTGCGGACTGTCATCAGGTTGCGCGATTGCTCAAGGCCAAAACGCATGGTCTGTGGCCCTGATGCGCCGCCACCAGAGTTGCGGAAACATTTCCGCCCCAATGCTGCCGATTGATCGACACAAAAAGAGCCGTCGACGATGATCGATGCCGGTGTCATGCCATTGTCAAGCGCGGTCGCATAGACAAAGGGCTTGATCGTAGAGCCGGGCTGGCGCTGGGCCTGTGTCGCACGGTTAAAACTCGACAATCGCGAATCAAACCCGCCCTGCATCGCAAAGACCCGGCCTGAGGATGGGCTTTGCGCCACAAATCCGCCCGATATGCCGGGCAGCGTCTTGAGCATATACGTTCCGGCGCCGACCGATTTCACCAGGATGATGTCGCCTGGACGCATGGCGTTGAAGGCCGTGCCGCCGCTGCGCGCCGCCATGCCGGCATAGCCCGCAGGCAATCGACCCACCTCACCATCGGGCAATCCTATCCGCGCCACGCCATTGTCCTTGGCCAGCACCACCGCGACCCGCCATTCGTCAAAATTGATGCCGATAAAGGTCGATTGCAGGCGGCTTTGCCATTGATCATCGGCCTCTATCGTTCCCAATGGCCCGGCCCAACCACGGTTGCCATGATAGCGCAACATGGCATTACGCATCGCCGATTCTGCGGTCGCTTGCAGGCGACCATCATAGGCCGTGCGCACCCACAAGCCGCCGCCATAAACGCTATGCGGACCGTCGGCGGCATTTTCACCAAAACGGTCGATCAGCTCGCGGCGCACTTCCTCCATATAATAGCCGCCGACCGCTTCGAATTGGGCGCTGCGCCGTTCGATCAATCCCAATGGCATGGCGCTTGCCGCCGCGCGCTGTGGCTCTGTGATCCAGCCGTTGCGGAGCATTTCACTCAGCACATGGTTCCGCCGCGCGATCGCTGCCGTCTCTTGCCCGCGCCTGCCATAGCGTTCTGGCGCTTTGGGAAGGACCGCGAGGAACGCCATTTCATGCAGCGCGAGATCTCCGGCATCCTTGTCAAAATAGGCGCGCGATGCCGCCTGAACCCCGAAGGATTGGCGGCCCAATGGGATTTCGTTGAGGTAAAGCTCAAGGATCTGTTCTTTGGTCAATACGCTTTCAATGCGATAGGCGACCAATATCTCGCGCAATTTGCGGGTGATCGAATATTCATCACCCAGCAGGATATTTTTGGCGACTTGTTGCGTTATCGTCGATCCGCCAACCGCGCGTTCTCCCGACCCCATTTTAGAGATATAGTCGAGAACTGCGCCGAAAAATCCCGGATAGTCAACGCCGCCATGTTCAAAAAAGGTGCGATCTTCGGCGGCCAAATACGAGCGAATAAGCAATGGTGGATATTCATCATATTCCAGCTGCACCCGCCGTTCGCGGGCAAAGCTGTGCGTTGGCACCCCGTTCACATCGCGCACAATCGTCGGCAATGGCGGCTGATAATTCACCAACTGTTGCGCATCGGGCAAATCACGCGCCACGAGCACCCATAAAGCGAGAATGGCGACGAACCCAAAGGCTGTGGCATAGCTTAGCCAGCGGAACCAGCGGCGCGGCCAATGGCGCGCAAAAAAAGCCGCGACAATCGCCATCACTTGTTTTGCGGTGAGCCAGAGACCCGCACCAAAGCCTTGGGCTTCGCGGGTCAAGCGCAAGCTTAACGACGATGACGATGCGGCGTTACTCTCGTCAATTGGGGTGATATTGTCGGTCATGGCCGACGGCTTTAGCATGTAATGGCTAGGGTGCCAGCCGCTTTAGGGCCAAATAGTCGAAAATTATAGAGCTGCGTTGGCGGCGACCCTCGATCACTCGGCCGCGTTGGCGGCGACCCTCGATCACTGAGCCGCGTTGGCGGCGACTATAGTGTTGTTGCCCTGCGCGATACGGCGAGCAAAATGGGTCAAAACCGCCTGGCGAACACCGCGCGCAATCGCGGCCTGCCCTTCGGCGCTGGCCAGTCGCTGGGCGTCGGTGGGGTTGGTAATAAACCCTGTTTCCAGCAAAACCGAGGGCATGTCGGGAGCTTTCAGCACGACAAAGCCGGCGAAACGATGCGATGCATTGCGGAACGGGATATCCGCCCCACCCGTGCGTTGCAGCGTTCTGGCGAAATCTGACGACAGATTCATCGATTCGCGTTGTGTAAGGTCGATGAGAATCGACCGAACATCATCGCTTTGGCCGCCCAAATCTATGCCGTTCAATATGTTGGATCGATTTTCCCGCGCGGCCAGTCGCCCGGCTTCGCGGTCAGACGCCACTTCGGACAACGTATAAATTGATGCACCGGTTGCGCTCGTATTTTCAGCAGCGTCGGCATGAATCGACATGAAAAGATCAGCGTTCATCCGCCGCGCCAGGCCATAGCGTTCTTCCAAAACCAGATAGCGGTCAGAATCGCGGGTCAGGGCGACCCGCACCCGGCCCGATGCCACCAGGGCATCGCGCACCCGCCGCGCTATCGCCAGCGTCACATGCGCTTCGCGCAGCTGGCCATTGCCAGATATGGCGCCCGGGTCGTGCCCGCCATGCCCGGCATCAATCACCACCAATGGCAGGGCTGGATCATTGGGCCCGGCAATTGACGGCAATGGCAATCCGCCTCGCCCGTTGCCAATCGGCACCGACACTTGGTATCGGCGTTGCGGTGTGCGCGCCATTGCCAATGTCGGCAGGCCGCCGACCGGTGATGCCAGCGTGCGGCTTCCGGCGCGCACCGCTTCGGCAAAATCATTGGCGCTTGATGACCCTAAGGACACGGTCAGCGTGCGGCCATCGGGTGAATAGCGCAAATTGTTCACAATGGTTGGCCCAGCCAGGTCAACAACGATGCGGAGCCCAAGGCCGGCCAATCGCCCTTGGCGGACCCTTAAAATAGTATCGCTCGACGCCAGCACAGGCGGACCCGGCTCGTGCCCCGCCACATCGACGGCTATCCGGCGCGGCCCATCAAGAACAAAGCCCGCAGCTTCGCCCCCAGGCGATGAGAAATGCAGTATCATCTCCGTGCCCTGAACATCGACGCTGTCCAATGTCCCGGCATGGGCGGGGCCAAAGCCTGCAATAGCGCAGATGAGAAGAAGCAATTCTATCACGCGGCCCTTATGGCGCGAAAACCCCTTGCTGGTCCAGTCTATCATTGCCGTCCTCGTTCAACCCCCCGGCGGACCACGGGCTGGTTCATTCCAGCGCATGACCATCAAGGTGAACAATGGATTAGCCAGTCAGTTGCAAAGCTTAGGCCAAGAAAGCGGGTTAACGCTTCGTCAGCCTTATTTGAAAACCATAGTGGCCGACTGATTTTTGACCGTAGCTTGCTCCCCCGACAGGAGAGTGCTAGCAGTGTGCTGTCCCAGTCATTGGTGCGGCAAAACTGCGCTTGTCGGGACAACAGAAATTGCGACAAGATGCCCGCCATTTCGTGCTGGCGCGATTGTCCATACCAGGTTGAAGCTTGATGCCGCATGTGATTTCCCTGTCCGACCGCCCTCACTGGGCTGGCGCGGCTGGGCTTGCGCTGCGCCTGTCAGGCCAAAACTCTTTCGACGCTGGTGATTGCCCTGTGGCGAGCACCGCTATCCATATAACCCCATGGGCCGATTTACGGTTGCGCAATGCGCCGCCGCCAGCGACCCAAATACGATTTGCGGCCGCGCGCATTAACCTTGTGCGCCCCCGCTTCTGGAGAATTTATAATGACAACGCGCATGTTGATCGACGCGCGGCACCGGGAAGAAACCCGTGTCGCGGTGATCAAAGGGAACCGTATCGAGGAACTTGATTTCGAATCTGCTGAACATAAGCAGATAAAGGGCAATATCTATCTCGCCAAAGTCATCAGGGTAGAACCATCGTTACAGGCCGCTTTCGTCGAATATGGCGGTAATCGGCATGGTTTTTTGGCTTTTGCTGAAATCCACCCCGATTATTACCAAATCCCCAAGGAAGATCGCGACGCTTTGTTGCGCGAAGAAGCCGAATATTCGGCCGCCGAAGCCGCGATGCGCGCCGAGGAAGAGATTGAGTCACTCGAAGGCGAGGTTGAAGATGTTCAGCCCCCTGCGCCGCTGGGCGATGAGGATGATTTTTATGGCGCGCCCGACAGGGGCGACGATAGTGCCGAAGATGACGGCGGCGACGACAATGATGCCGAGGAATCATCCGCCGATGGCCAGTATGACGAGCTGGGTGAAGGCGACGAGAATAGCCCTGGCGACAATGACTCTGACCAGAATGGCTCCGGTGAAAGTGGCTATGCCGATAATCGGGGGCGTGGCCGCGGCCGCCGCCGTGGCCGTAGCGACGGTCAGGCCAACACACAGGCCCGCAGTGATCGCGATGATGCCCGCGATTTTCGTCGCTCGCTGCATCGCCGTTACAAAATCCAGGACGTTATTCGTCGCCGACAGGTGTTGCTGGTCCAAGTCGTCAAGGAAGAACGCGGCGGCAAGGGCGCGGCCCTCACATCCTATCTCAGCCTGGCTGGGCGCTATTGCGTGCTCATGCCCAATTCCAGCCACGGCGGCGGCATTAGCCGCAAAATCGCCAATGGTGCGGATCGCAAGCGCCTGAAAACCGTCATCGACGACCTTGGCCTGCCGCCAACGATGGGCTGTATTGTGCGCACAGCAGGGCTGGAGCGCACAAAAACCGAGATTAAGCGCGATTTTGATTATCTGGCGCGGCTGTGGGACGATATTCGCGAACAGACGCTGAAAAGCGAGGCGCCAGCGCTCATCCATAGCGACAGCGACCTCATCAAGCGCGCCATCCGCGATATTTATAATAATGACATCTCGGAAGTTTCGGTTGAGGGCGACGAAGGATACCGCGCCGCCAAAGATTTCATGAAGCTGTTGATGCCCAGCCATGCGCGCAAGGTCAAACAATATGCCGATGTGGTGCCGCTGTTCCAGCGCTATGGTGTCGAGGATCAGCTTGGCGCCATGTATCAACCGCATGTGACGCTAAAATCAGGTGGCTATCTGGTCATCAACCCGACCGAGGCGCTTGTATCTATCGACATCAACTCGGGCCGGTCAACGCGCGAGCATAATATCGAGCAAACAGCCTATAACACCAACCTCGAAGCCGCCTATGAAATCGCGCGCCAGTTGCGCCTTCGCGACATGGCAGGGCTGGTGGTTATCGATTTTATCGACATGGATCAGGGCAACCATGTGCGCAAAATCGAACGCGCGATGCGCGATGCGCTTAAGAATGATCGGGCGCGAATCCAGGTTGGGCGGATTTCCGGCTTTGGGCTGATGGAGATGAGCCGGCAGCGCCTGCGTACCGGTGTGCTGGAGGCGTCAACACGCGCCTGTCCGCACTGCGAGGGAACGGGTCTGGTGCGCACAGCATCATCGGCCGGGCTTTCGGCGCTCAGGCTGCTGGAAGAAGAGGCGGCGCGCGGTCGCGGCAGCCTGCTTGTTTTGCGCACCAGCCAGGAAGCCACCATCTATGTCCTCAACAATAAGCGCGCCGAGCTGAGCGAGATTGAAACGCGCTATGGTGTCAAGATCGAGGTTCAGCCAGACAATCATGTCGAAGGCGCGCGGATGAGCGTCGAGGCGTCTGGCCCGCCGCCAGAAAATATGCCCCGCTTTGAGCCGATCATCGATGAGGATGACGAGCCCGAAGACGCGCTCCCCTTTGCCGAGGATGGAGACGAGGAAGAGGATGAACGCCCAGCGCGCAATCATCGGCGCCGCGAAGAAGGCAGCGAGGGTGAACAACGCCGCCGTGGCCGCCGCCGCCGCGGTGGCCGTGGCCGCGATCGCAATGATCAACCCCGCGAAGGCAGCAACGAGGCCGCGCAAGACGAACAGCTCGCCGCTAATGATGGTGGCGATAGCGACAGCGATGCCCAAAGCGATCGCGGCGGTGCTGGCGACAGCGCCTCTGGCGAAGCAGGTGCCGAGGGCGACGCAGCGCGCCGCCGACGGCGCGGTCGGCGCGGAGGACGCGGCAGGCGCAATGTCGAGGGTGATGTTGAGAGCGAAAACCCCCAGGCCAACGCGCCGGATGACGCAGTAGCGGAGACCGAGGCTGCCCCCGTCAAGCCCAAGCGCGTGGCGCGGTCGCGAAAGGCTGAGGCAGACAAAGCTTCCGATTCTTTGGTGAGCGATGACGCTGTGCCAGTGGCCGCAGCACCAGCAGACGAAGCAGCACCAGCCAAGCCAAAGCGCGCCAGCCGCGCTCGCAAAGCTGCCCCCGCACTGGTGGTGGAAACGAGCGAACAGGCGGTTGGCGAAGAGAAGCCCAAGCGCACTAGCCGTGCGCGCAAGGTGGCCGAAAACACTGCCGAAGCGCCGTCCATCGCGGCCGGCGGCTCCGATGGTAATGCGGTTGCCAATGACACTGGCACCGGCTCTGATGCTGTCAGTGGCGAAACTGAGGGTGAAGGTGGAACGCGCCGCCGAGGCTGGTGGCAATCGACGTTCGGGCCGAAATAAAGATAGCGGCTGGTGCGGGGCAGTTGTACGGTGAAAGGCTGTTGAGCATCATTGCTTCAGTGAAGGTTAAGCTGGGGGACGTGTAGGAGATAACTATGGTTCCCCCACTCCCCTTGCTTCGCCGCCGCGCCATATCCTCCATGCGGGCCTTGTTTTTGGCCATAGTGGCGCTGGCATTGTCAGCTTCACCGGTGCAGGCGCAACAATTGTTGCGCGATGCAGAGACAGAGGCGCTGCTCGATGCCATGTCAGAGCCGCTGATACGCGCGGCGGGCCTGCGCCCTGCCGATGTTCGGATTGTCATGATCAATGATCGCAGCATCAATGCCTTTGTTGCTGGCGGGCAGGTTGTTTACATTCATAGCGGCCTGATTGAGCAGGCCGACAACGCCAATCAGGTGCAGGGTGTGATCGCCCATGAACTCGGCCATATTGCGGGCGGGCACGTTGTTCGCACCGATGGCCAGACGCGCGCTATGGGTATTTCGCTCATCAGCCTGTTGCTGGGCGCAGTGGCGATTGCCGCTGGCGCGGGTGAAGCGGGCATGGGCGTTTTGGCCGCCGGGCAACAAGCAGCGCTTGGCAGCTACCTTGCCTATTCGCGGACACAGGAAGCCACGGCAGATGCTGCGGGCGCGCGTTATCTATCGGCTGCGGGAATAAGCGGGCGCGGCAGCGTTGATTTCTTTATGAAGCTGCAAAATCTCGAAATGCGCTACAATGTGCCGCAGGATGATGATCAGGCCTATGGCCGCACCCACCCACTTTCAGGCGATCGCGTCCAATATTTGCGTGATACCTATAGTGCCGACGCGGCCTGGGACACCCGCACCGCCCCTGAGCTCGAAGCCTGGTTTCAGCGCGCCCGCGCCAAATTGATCGGCTTTGTCAGCGAACCGCGCCTGGTGCTGCAACGCTACCCCCAAAGCGATCAGTCCATCGCCGCGCGCTATGCCAGAGCCTATGCTTGGCACCACAACGCCCATCCCGACCGCGCGCTTGCAGAGGTGACATCCCTGGTCAACGAGATGCCCGACAACCCCTATTTTCTCGAATTACAGGGGCAGATATTGCTCGAGTCTGGCCGCCCCGCCGAAGCCCTGCCCGCGCTTCGCCGCTCGGTTGAGCTATCGGACGGACAGCCACTGATTGCCGCCTTGTTCAGCCATGCCCTGATCGCGACCGAGGATGGCAATCATTACGCCGAGGCCGAACAGATATTGCGCGCCGCCGTCGCCCAGGACAATGAAAACCCCTTTGCCTGGTATCAATTGGGCATCATCTATGCCCATAATGGCGACGAGCCACGCGCCAACCTCGCCACGGCGGAGCGTTATTTGCTGACCGGACAGGTGCAATTGGCCCTGCCCAACGCTGAATCGGCGCTGAGCGCACTCCCGCATGGCTCGCCAGACTGGTTGCGTGCGCAAGATATTGCATTAGTTGCACGAGCACGCTTGGATGAGGCGCGAAGACAGGGTAGAGCGGGCGGCAACAGGAGCTGATCTTGACCCCGGCCGTTTGGGCCGAATTTCAAGATCGGACATGAGGAATCAATGCCAACATCCGATCGTGGATCATCAAAGGGCGGGCAGGGAGCCGACGAACATTATCAGCCATGGCTGCGCAATCAAGCGGCTGGCGCGCCTGTGGATCGCCCAGAACCGCTACCGATGCGCCCTCAATCGGGAGGGGGGCGGCCCAAAGGAGAGCTGCCAGAGCCAGCGCGCGCCGAACCAAAGCGGCCCATCAGCGATTTAAGCGCTGATGAATTGCTGGCGCGGCCATTGGCCATTCCAACATCCAGCGAAGAGGCAGCGCCAAGCATGGGCGCGCGCATTGGCGACGCAGCGACTAAGGCAAAATCATGGGCGGCCGATATCATTGAGCGTGCCGACGTGCCCGCGCGCGTTGAAAATCTCGAGCTCGGTCGGCGGGCGCGCAGCGCGACCGCAAAGGGCAAGCATTTGCTGCAAGCCGGAACTGCCGCAAGCAGCGCGGCTTTGCAATCTGCTGCGCAAACAATGACAAAAGCGGCCAAACGCGCCAGTGACGTATCCGGCCCCAAAGTGCGCGCTATAGCCGAACAGGTCAGCGCAAAAACCGCGCAAGGCGCCGCATCTGCTTCTGCTGCTATCGTTAATAGCGCGCGAAAAGCCGGAACACATGCCCGCAAATTTGCCGAATCAAGCCCCGCTGCTGCGCTTATTCCAGCAAAGGGAACGCCGCCCGCCTCACAACTTGAAATATTGATGGGGACCGAAGTGCCGCCCCAGCCAGCCGAGCAGGGGGCATCCTTGCCGCTATTTGTCGCGTCACAACCGATCGAGCGCGCCAATCGCGATGCGGAAGCTAGGGACATGGCGATGGACGCCGAAACGCCTGGGCGCACGCTTCCACCACCCATTAACCCACCGCCCTCAGAGCAATCGCACTCTGGCAATAACAGGCCGATGTTCGGCAGCATGATAGACAGTGCCTGGTTGCGCCATCCTGCGAGCAGGGTCGTCGGTGGGCTGGCGCTCATCATGAGCGGCTTTGCAGGCGGAATGATGTGGAACGGCGGTGTGGGCCAGCGCGCCGTTACCGAACGCGTGGTTCATGATTACCTCTTGAACCACCCTGAAATCATCCCGCAAGCCATGGATCGGTTGCGGGCAACGCGCACCGCAGAGGTCATCAACCGTCAACGCACATCCATCGAACGCCCATTTTCCGGGGCATGGGCGGGCGCGGCCGATGGTGACGTCACCCTCACCGTCTTTACCGATTATGCCTGTACATTTTGCCGCGCCAGCGAGGCCGATATTGAGCGGCTTTTGCGCGAGGACAGGCGCGTCAAAATCGTGTTCCGCGAACTGCCCATCCTGAGCCAGGAGAGCGAAGCTGCGGCAAGGCTGGCACTGGTTGCTGCGCGCTCTGGGCGCTATATGGACGTGCACCGCGCGCTATTTGTCAGCGGTAACCCCGATGGCGCGGCGCGGGTGGATGTAGCGAACCGCTTTGTCATTGCTTCGGATGCCGCAGCATTGAATAACCCCGCTATTACCAGCGAGCTGCGTGCCAATGTTGCGCTCGCCCGCGAGCTGGGTTTCGATGGCACGCCAAGCTGGATTGTCGGCGATAAGGCGCTCACCGGCGCGGTCGGCTATGATGCGCTCAAGGCCGCGATCGCCGAAGCGCGGCGCTAATCATCACGCGGCTTGCGCCCTTGGGCCACAACAAACAGCTCAGGGCTGCCCTTGCGGCTTGATGGCGGCTTGGCGTGTTTGACGGTCGTAAATGTGTGTTTCAACCGTGTGAGCAACTGTTGATTAGTGCCGCCCTGAAAGACTTTGGTCACAAATGTCCCGCCAGGCGCCAGCGTCTCAATCGCAAATTCTGCCGCCGCTTCGGCCAGCGCGATCGTCCGCAAATGGTCGGTCTGTTGATGGCCGACAGTATTTGCCGCCATATCCGACATCACCAAATCGGGTGCCCGGCCCAGATGCTGCAGCAACAGGGCGGGCGCGGCATCGTCCATAAAATCCATCTGTAATATGGTGACGCCTTCAATGGCATCGACAGGCAAGAGATCGATCCCGACTATCACAGCATTGGGGCGCACACGGCGCACCAGCTGGCTCCACCCGCCGGGTGCGATACCAAGATCAACCGCGGCGGAAACCCCGCGTAAAAAGGCAAATTTTTCGTCCAATTCCATCAATTTATAGGCTGCGCGCGAACGGTAGCCTTCCGCCATAGCGCGCTTGACATAGGGGTCGTTCAATTGCCGTGATAGCCATCTGGTCGATGACGCCGTGCGCCCCCGGGCCGTTTTGACCCGCGTATGCCCGCCAACGCTGCGCCCGGTCATGAGCCAGCAGACCTGCGATGATTCGCCGCATGGGCGGCCATCATCTGTCGTAACACCCCTTCGCGAATGCCCCGGTCCGCAACGTCGATGTGCGATGCAGGCCAAATCTCGCAAATTTCCTCGAGCGCGGCACAGCCCGCAACGACTAAATCAGCGCGTTCGCGGCCAATGCACGGCAGCAGCGACAGCTCGGCTTGCGACATGTCGGCCAACCGAGCGCATTGCGCGCGCATATGGGCAGTGGCAACGCTTAACCCATCAACCTTTGACCGATCATAGGATGGGAGGTCGAGATAAAGGCTCGCGAGCGTGGTTACGGTGCCGCTGGTCCCCAACAACCGGATATTGTCGGTCTTGAAATCGGGGAGGTGGGCGCGAATCCGCGTTTGAAAATCGGCGATTGCGCCGCGAACGCGGCCCCGCATGGCTTGATAGGCCCTGGCTCTGCTCGCAGCACCCTCCCCATCCTGTTGCTCGGCTTCTGACAAGGTCACCACGCCCCAGGGAATGCTGTGCCAATCGAGGATGATCGGCTCCTCGCCACGATCATCGAGCAGCACGATTTCGGTGGAGCCCCCACCAATATCAAACAGCAAAGCAGGCCCATCGCCTTGGCTCAGCGATTGATAACTCCCCAAAACCGCGAGACGGGCCTCTTCTTGCGCCGAGATAATATCAAGCACGATCCCGGTTTCCCGGGCGACGCGATCAAGAAAGGCCTGCCCATTGGTCGCGCGGCGGCACGCCTCGGTCGCCACAGCACGAGAAAGAATGACGCGGCGGCGGCGCAATTTTTCGGCACAAATGGTCAACGCAGCCAGCGCACGATCCATAGCGGGCTCGCTTATTTTGCCGCTAGCAGTCATGCCTTCGCCCAAACGGATTATGCGTGAAAAGGCATCGACAATGATGAAATCTGATCCATGGGGCCGCGCTATCAACAGGCGGCAATTATTGGTCCCCAGGTCCAGCGCGCCAAAGGTTGGGCGATGATGATGAGAAGCATCGCGACCGCGCACCATGGGCGCGGCCTCGCTCATAGGTATCCAATGGTCAAGAGGCGCCGGGCCCCCGCCAAAATTAAATGGAGCGCTTTCCGGCCCCCTATTGCCATTGCCCTTCATGGACATGGTCCTAACCCGTATATTCTCTAGCCGCAGAATCACCCGAGCCAGTACTTGCCCCCATGCTAAAGCGCGCGGATCAACAACACAAGTCAACAACACAGGTCAACAACACAAGGGGGAGCAAAATGCCCCCCCTTGCCTATGGATTGTGACAATATGTTTGGATCGCAGCGTTGAGCCTTAGCGGCGGCACCGATCATCGCTGCGATCAATAGCACGCCCACCGAGCGCCCCGGCTGCACCGCCGATAACGGCGCCGGCTGTGCGGTCACCATAGCGGCCAACCACGGCACGCCCAGCCAATACACCCACCACACCACCGATAATCAACCCCGTGGTGCCATTGCCACAGCGGCGATCGTCGCGACGATAATCCCGATCATCATAACGGCGATCATCATGCCTGTCGTGACGGCGGTCATAGCGTCGGTCATCGCGCCTGTCATGGCGGCGGCCATAGCCCCGATCATCGCGCCTGTCATAGCGGCGGCCATAGCGCCGATCGTCGCGGTCATCATCGCTATCTTCATAACGCGAATCTTGATCATAACGATATTGATCGTGATATTGGGCCACAGCAGGGACAGAGGCAAAGCTGCTAAAGGCGGTGGCTAGGGTGGCGATGGTCAATAGTGACTTGCGCATCGTGTCTCTCCTCAATCCGGCCCGAAAAATGCCGGGGCGTTGATCAAGGGTTAGGCGCGCACAAATGATTGATTGCTGAACGCGATTGTTGCGTGAGGTTCATCTAAGGGCAGAGATTGGACCAGAAAGCAGGCACAGCAAAAAGGGCGGCCATTTCCGGCCACCCTATTGCATCGGCATGAAAGTGCCAGGTTAAGCGGCGACAGCCAATTTCTTGACAATGTCGCGCTTTAGGCGGCGCGCACGCAGCGACAGAAGCTCGTCTTTGGTCTTGACCAGCCAATTGTCGAGCCCGCCATTATGCTCCACCGAACGCAGGCCGTGCGTTGATACGCGCAGGCGATAGCTTTGCCCCATAGCTTCGGACATCAACGTCACATTATGCAGGTTCGGGAGGAACGTGCGCTTGGTCTTGTTGTTGGCGTGGGAAACATTGTGTCCCACCTGACGGCTCTTGCCGGTCAGCTCGCAAATCCGCGACATGTTTGAAAACCCTTGAAAGCGATTGGTGCTGGAAAGGATGGGCGACTAACCGCAGTTTAGAGAACAGTCAAGCGCGACAAGCGACTTCGCTTCAGTTAAAGCAATATTGATGTCCGCCCCGGCCCCCTTTCCCGCTATGCTGCGCGCGCTAGAGCTTGCACAATGCGCCGCAAATCGCGGCGAGGTGCCCGTTGGTGCTGTCGTCATCCGGCAAGGGTTGATTATCGGCGAGGGGGCCAATGCGCCTCGTGCGCATCATGACCCGACAGCACATGCGGAAATCATCGCGATTCGCGCCGCCGCTGCGGCCATAGGGAATGAGCGCCTTATCGGGTGTGAGCTGTGGGTAACGCTGGAGCCGTGCGCAATGTGCGCCGGCGCCATCGCCCATGCGCGGATTGCGCGGCTCTATTATGGTGCGGATGATCCGAAGGGCGGCGCCATTGCGCATGGCCCGCGCCTGTTTAGCCAACCAACATTGCACCATAGGCCAGAGGTATATGATGCCATCATGGTCACAGAATCTGCGCAACTTTTACGCTCGTTTTTTGCCGCAAGGCGATGAGCTGCTCACTGATAGCGCATCAATTCCCAGCCGAGCCAGGCGATTCCGACCAGCCACAGCGCAATAATCCCCCCCGCCACAATCCAGCTGCGCGGCTGCTCATCAACCACGTCCGCCTCTGCTCTGAACCGCGCCATGAGCTCGGCCGGCATCAGGTGCAGTGCCAGCGCGATACCGAGCGGCACCAGCAACATGTCATCAACCATGCCAAGCACGGGGATAAAATCGGGAATCAGGTCAATGGGGCTGAACGCATAGGCCGCAACCGCCGCCGCGACCAATTTGGCTCCCAGCGGGGTATCGGGGCTGCGCGCCGCCAACCACAATGCGGTCGCATCGCGCCACAGCGCGTGGGCCCACCCCCTTATGCGCCCCCATAAAGTCATCAGGGCGGGCCGTCTTGGAAGACATCAATGCACAAAACGCGCTACCACATCGCGATAGGAGCGGCTGACCTTTACCTGCGCCCCAGAGCCCAAAACGAGAAAACACTCGCCATTGGTGTGCGGCTTCACTTCGCGGACAAGGCCCAGATTGACAATGGTTGAACGATGGACGCGCTGAAACACACGCGGATCGAGCCGCTTTTCCAGGTCTTTCATCGTTTCGCGTAAAATCAGGCTATTGTCTGCGGTGTAGATGCACATATAATCACCAGCCGCATCAATGCGTTCAATCGTGTCAACATCGACGCGGAAAATCTGCCCGCGATCCTTGATGTTAATCAGTTTTTCAAAACGATTGGCGCTGGGCATCTCAACATCGTCAGCGGCTGCCATCTGCTCGGCCGTCTCTGGGGCGATCTCTGCCAACACTTCCTTGAGCCGCTCAGCCTCCTCGCCAGAGCGCTGATCTGCCAGCCGCCGACGCACGCGATCCAGCGCATCGGCTAGTCGTTCAGCTTCTACGGGTTTGAGCAGATAGTCCACCGCCTGTGCGTTGAACGCCTTGATCGCATAATCGGAATAAGCCGTGACGAATATGACCAATGGCGGGTCAATGTCCATCAACCCCTGCACCACAGAAAAGCCGTCAAATCCTGGCATTTGGATGTCGAGAAACACCAGATCAGGCTTGTGCGTCTTGATCTTGCGGATAGCCTCGCGGCCATTATGCGCCGTATCGATGATTTCCACATCGCTATGCGCTTCCAGCCTGAGTTGCAGTCCTTGAACCGCCAGGCTTTCGTCATCCACTAATATTGTTCGGATGGTCATGCGGTGATCGTGGTCCTTGTTTCGCTGGCGCGGTCATCGACTCGCGCAACGGGGGCAAATGGAAGTTCGATAGTGACTATATACCCCCCATTGGGCATATTACGTGCATCAAAACTTTGCTGCTCACCATAGGCTTGCGCCAAACGATCTCTTATATTGGCGAGGCCAACACCGGTTGAGCTGGTGGTCAAAATATTCGCTGGATTCAACCCACCGCCGCTATCTGACACGACGATCCGCACATTTTGGCCGATGAGATGCGCCTTCATGACAATATCCGCCCCATCTTCGGCCGGGGTCACCGCATATTTAATCGCGTTTTCGATGATCGGTTGTAACAATAATGACGGCAATCCCGCATCTGCAACACGCGGGTCAATGTCAAAACTGACCCGAAGCCTGTCTTCGAAGCGCATTTTTTCAATCTCGAGATAGAGTTTCAGCGTCTCCACCTCCTGCGCCAACGTCACCTCGGCAGTCGGTTCATTGACCAGAGTATAGCGCAAAAAATTAGACAGGCGCGACAACATGGCGTTGGCGGGCTCGGTTTGCTTGAGCAAAACCAGCGTCGAAATGCTATTCAGCGTGTTGAATAGGAAATGCGGGTTAATCTGGTATCGCAACATCGCCAATTGCGCGGTGGTTGCCTGATTTTCGAGGATGGCGAGTTGGTCGATTTGCTGTTCTACGCGCAAAAAATAATTGATCGCAAAGTAGAGCGATGACCAGGCGGCGAGCGTTACCGCATCAAGATAAACCGCGCCCACCAGCAGTTGGGTGAAGGGCACATCGCTGCCACCGGGCTGGATAGACACCATCGAGGCATCTATCGAGCTATAGACCATGGTGGCGACAATCACCGACACAAAAACGCCCGGCCACATCACCAAGGCGCGTTCATGCATCAACCGGCGGAACAAGACCGACAGCGTCACCGTAAGCGAAAACCCTGCTATCCCGGATACCAGCAAGGGCAAGAGAAACGAGAGCTGCTGACCATTAGCAAAGCCCGATGCCGCGCGAAGCACGAACCAGCCAAGCCAGCCAAAGGTCTGTAATGTCCAGAAAGCGCGGATCTTATCATCAAAAAAGGGCTGGGGGGTGCTCGGGACAAAGAGCCTAGCCATGGTGTCTCCTTGCCGCCGGAACAGCCGCGCTATCCCCGATAGCGACCTCCCTTTCGCCCAGTGCGCAGACTTGATCCGCATGCAGCCATAGTAAGTCAAGTTTCGTCAAAGTGCGTCCGTCATGCGCCTGCAAGACAACGGGGCGCACCGGCTGATGGTCAATGGCATCAACCAATACGGGGGTCGACGGCGCGCCCGACACCCATTTTTCCCCCCACTGTCGCAACGCAACCATGGTCGGCAGTAAATCCTGCCCTTTTTCGGTGAGGCGATACATGACCTTGCGCCTGTCGCACGGCATTACCGTTCGTTCCAAAATGTCATGCGCAACGAGGCGCTGCAAACGATTGGACAATATGTTGCGGGCAATGCCCAGCTCGGTCTGAAATTCCTCGAAATGGTGGATGCCATTAAATGCCGCGCGCAATATCATGAATGACCAGCGCTCGCCCATCGCCTCTAACGCAATAGGGAGCCCGCATTCTCCGGCATCAGCCAAATGTTCGCGTAGCATGGTCATCGGCGCATGATGCCCCCATTACCCCTACAACCCAAGCGATTTTTCGCCCTCCCCATGGCCCATGCGCGACAAAGCTGTTGCAAGTGGGCGGCAATGCGGCACATTGGCTTTATGTTGAGGCAATATCAGTTGGTTGAGAAGGTGCGGGAATATGACCCGCAGGCGGATGAGGATGCGCTCAACCGCGCCTATGTGTTCACTGTGCAAAAACATGGCAGTCAAACCCGCGCTAGCGGCGACCCCTATTTCAGCCATCCGATAGAGGTCGCGGGGATATTGACCGACCTCAAGCTCGATACACAGACAATCATCACCGCAATGTTGCACGATACATTAGAAGATACGTTGGCGACACCAGAAGAGATTGAGCGCTTGTTCGGCGAAGAGGTGGCGCGGCTCGTCGATGGCGTAACCAAATTGTCGCAAATCGAGCAGAAAGAGATTTCAGCCGAAACCGAGCATGAAAAGGCGGCCGAGAATCTGCGCAAATTCCTGCTCGCCATGTCCGACGATATCCGCGTGCTTTTGGTCAAATTGGCCGACCGCTTACATAATATGCGGACTTTGCATTTCATCGAAAATCCCGAAAAACGCCGCCGCATTGCGCGCGAGACGATGGATATTTTTGCGCCGCTGGCAGAACGCGTCGGCATGTATGAATTTATGCATGAAATGCAGCTGCTGGCCTTTGCGGAACTAGAGCCAGACGCCTATAAAACCGTCACCAGACAGCTGGACAAATTAACTAAAGGCGGCGTTGATCGCGTTGGCAAGCTGAGCGATGAAATCCGCGATACTCTGGCGATTAACGGCATAACCGCCGAAGTGATAGGACGGGCCAAACACCCCTATTCGGTGTGGCGCAAAATGCACGAACGCCATGTCAGCTTTGATCAGGTCACCGACATCATAGCGTTTCGCGTCGTCACCATGAGCGCAGATGATTGCTATCGCGCCCTTGGCGTGATCCATCAAAAATGGAAATTGGTGCCGGGGCGATTCAAAGATTTTATTTCGACACCCAAGCGCAATGGCTATCAATCGCTGCACACCACAGTGATGCGCGGCGACAATATGCGTGTCGAAATACAGATACGCAGCCACGACATGCACAGGCATGGCGAATATGGCCTGGCGGCCCACTGGGCCTATAAGCAAGGGACACTGCCCGATGGTCAGGCGGGGTGGATCCGCGACCTCGTTGAAATCCTGGATCAGGCGCATGACGCCGAAGAACTGCTCGAACATACGCGGATGGCGATGTATCAGGACCGGATCTTTGCCTTTTCGCCAAAGGGGGCATTGTTCCAACTGCCCAAGGGCGCAACCCCCATCGACTTTGCTTATGCCGTCCACACCGTTTTGGGCGACCGCACCGTGGGCGCAAAGGTCAATGGACGACTGGTCCCATTGCGCACCCAGCTCGCCAACGGCGATACGGTCGAGATATTGACATCGGACACACAAATGCCCGAGCCCAGCTGGATGGGATTTGTCGCAACAGGCAAGGCGCGCGCGGCCATCCGCCGCCATGTGCGCCACAAAGAACGCGATGAAACCATCCTGTTGGGCCAAAAATTATTATCAGACATTGTCCAAAGGCTGCCAGTCAAAATTGGTGACAAAGCCATTGCCCAAGCGATCAAGCGCCTGAAACTGGACAGTGCAGACGACCTGCATTTTGCCATCGGCCGGCACATATTGCGCGACAGTGATGTCATGGATGCACTGGTGCCGGGCATTGTTGCCGACATGAAGCGCAGCGGCGTTCGCATCAACCCGGCGCGCCCGCTCACCATCGAAGGGTTGACGCCAGGGGTCGCTTATACCCTCGCTGAATGTTGTCACCCGGTGCCCGGTGACCGCATTGTCGGCCTGGCGCGGCCCAGTGTGGGCATCGAAATTCACGCGATCGATTGCGAGGCACTGGCCAGCGGCGAGGATGCCGACTGGATTGACGTTCGCTGGCAACGCGACAGCGAGGGCAGCACCGCACGGTTATTGGTTGTTATCCGCAACGAAGCGGGTACGCTGGCCGAAATGGCCAATATCATTGCCCGTCAACGAACCAACATTGTCAACCTCAAGCTGGTATCGCGTGAAGGCGGGTTTCATAGCTTTCAACTGGACCTCGAGGTCACCGACGTGCACCATTTGATGAGCATATTATCGTCATTGCGCGCATCAGACGCGGTGGTCAGCGCAGATCGCGCCTAGGGGCATAAGCCTGAGTTCAAGCGCCGATGTCCTTTGCATAGCGTGCTTGATAGCCATCGCGGATCGCCACGCGGTCGAGCTTTCCCGTGCCAAGTATGGGTAGCGGCGCGTCCGTTATCCAGATAACCGACGGCACTTTGAAGGCGGCGAGGTTGGCGTTCAAAAAATCGCGCAGCGCGGGCTCGCCAATAGCTTCGCCAGATTTGAACAATATCACCGCGCCGACAATTTCGCCAAAGCGCTCGTCAGGCAGGCCGAATACCGAACATTCCGCGACGGCCTCATTGGCATAAATGGCGGCCTCAACCTCTGGGCAACTGACATTTTCGCCGCCGCGAATGATGATGTCCTTTTTACGATCCACGATGAACAAATAGCCGTCCTCATCAACATAGCCCAAATCACCGGTGCGAAACCGCCCATCGGCGGAAAAGGCATCCGCTGTTGCTTGTGGATTGTTCCAATAGGCGGCGAAATTGGCGATGGAGCGTATCGACACCTCGCCAATCTCGCCTTGGGGCAAAAGGCGGCCAGCATCATCGATAATCGCCAGATCAACGAGCGGGAGCGACGCCGGGCCGGTGCTGTCGGGCTTGGCGACATAATTTTCATTCAGATTGCCGCATCCGATGGCGTTGGTTTCGGTCAGGCCATAGCCCAGAACAGGCATGCCACCGCCCATGCTTGTCGCCAATCGGCGCACATGATCGCGCGGGCGCGGTGCGCCGCCCGCCGCAAAAGTTTTGCAACTCGACAGGTCATATTTATCCCGATTGGGGTGAATCAGCATTTCATAGCTCATCAACGGCACGCCAACAAAATAGGTCACACCCTCCTTTTCGATGAGCCGCATCGCTTCTTCTGCATCCCATTTGGGCATCATCACCAGCTTGCGTCCGATGGCAAGGCTTTGCAGGAATACAGGCACCTCACCCGTAACATGGAACAACGGCACATTGAGCAGGGTCGACGCTTGGCCTTGCGGCGGATTGCCCATGGCCGTTAGCACATGGACGATCGATGCCGTCTGCACGATATAGCTGAACGTGCCCTGCAACACCGCGCGATGCGTGGAATACGCGCCCTTGGCAGTGCCGGTCGATCCCGAGGTAAAGAGAATGGTTGCGATGTCGTCGGCGGCCATGGCGGGCAGGTCTACCGGGCCGGCTGTTGCCCCAGTGCCGCGCGTCAAAATCGGCTCCATCGCATCGGCAATCGGCAAAGCGACGTTGAGCGACGCGATGGTTGCTCCATGGTCGGCGCCCGGCTCGCCCAGGCGCTTCGCCCGTTGCTCATCGGCCAGCACCAATGTGCATCCAACATCGCGCACCCCCGCGGCGAGCTCGCCGCTCTGCCACCAGCCATTCAGCAAAGTGGCAACCCCCCCAGCCATCAACACAGCCATATAGGAAATAACCCATGCCGGCGCATTGCGCATCGCAATGCCAACGCGGTCGCCTTTTTTGATGCCCCAGCCAGACACGAGCGCCTCGGCCACTTTTGTCGCCAGGGCATAGGTTTCGGCAAAGCTCAGTCGCTCGTCGCCATCAACGATAAAGGTGGCTTCGCCCTGAACCGAGCAAAAATAGGCAAAATATTGCGGCAGGCTGTCCGGCGCATTGGCGATAAAGGGCATCATCTCGCCGCGGTTTTCGATCGTTCCTAGCTGGAACATCTTTCCCTCACCGACAACGGCATCTATCCCTTCGGCAATCAGCATGTCCAGATCTGTAGGCATTGGCGAATCTCTCCACTTGGTCTTGGTCTTTGTCGCGACTATGGGGGTGAAAATCATCGGGGGAAAGACCTTGCTGCATATGATGTTTATCACCGTCGCATCGCATATCAATTTTGACGATCTGGGCCTTGTTCGCGAGTTCCATATTGGCCCGCTGCCAATCCGTTTTTATGCGCTGGCCTATATCATCGGCATATTCGGCGCCTATGGGGGCGTGCGGCGGATGTTGCGCGAACCGGGCGCGCCGATGGCAGAGCGGCACACCGATGATTTGTTATTTTACGCTATGCTGGGCGTCATCCTTGGCGGGCGGTTGGGCTATGTGCTCTTTTATGGCCTCAAACATTATGTTGCGGCTCCGCTTGACATCATCAAGCTTTGGGACGGCGGCATGAGCTTTCATGGCGGCGTTGCCGGGGTGACACTCGCCATCTGGTGGGTGACGCGCCGGAACACGCTCAGCTTTCTGCGCGTATGCGATTATATCGCCTGTGCAGTGCCTTGGGGTATGATGCTCGGGCGGCTGGCCAATTTCATCAATGGCGAGCTGTGGGGCCGCGTGACCGACGTGCCGTGGGCGATCATCTTTCCGGCATCGGGGACCATGGACCCGCGCCACCCGAGCCAGCTTTACGAGGCAGGGCTGGAGGGCGCGTTGCTGCTTGCAATATTGACCTATGCCTTTTGGCGCACCGACAAACGCTATCACCCGGGCTGGTTGGTCGGGCTGTTCACACTGGGAATCGGGATGGGTCGATTCATCGTTGAGTTTTTCCGCCAACCCGACGAGCAATTGAGCAAATTTGCGGTGAGTAGCGGCCTGTCGATGGGCCAATGGTTGACCATCCCGATGATCCTCATCGGGGCGTGGTTGATGTGGACAGCGCGCGCCCGGCGGCAACGTGTTGAGCCTTTTGCCGGGCCGCATAGCGTTGCCTGACGACAATGCGCTGGCGGGGCGGCTGGCGCGGTTGATCGCGCGCAGCGGACCGATCCCGCTCAGCCTGTTCATGGGTCTGGCGAATGCACAATATTATGCGTCGCGTGACCCATTGGGTATTGATGGCGATTTCATCACGGCGCCCGAAATAAGCCAGATGTTTGGCGAGCTATTGGGTTTGTGGTGCGCCGATTTTTGGCTGCGCAGCGAGCAGGATGGGCCATTGACGTTGGTAGAATTGGGGCCCGGGCGCGGCACCTTGATGGTGGATATTTTACGTGCCTTGCGGTCATTCAATATCGCGCCGGAAGTTCACTTTATCGAGAACAGCCCTGTATTGCGGGATTTGCAAGCCGCCGCCGTCCCGGGCGCACAGTTTCACAACGATGCATCAAGCCTGCCGGATGACAGGCCATTGGTCATCCTCGCCAATGAGTTTTTCGATGCGCTGCCCATACGGCAATGGTTGCGGACGGAGGCGGGGTGGCGCGAACGGATGGTCATGCATGGCGAGGAAGGTTTTGGCTTTTGCGCGGGCGATATGCCGATTGATGCTGCGGTTCCAGCCGATTGGCAAAACAAGGCCATAGGGGCCGTGATCGAGTCCAGCCCTGCGACGATAGCGATAGCCGATGACTTGGCTCAAACCATAGCGCGTCAGGGCGGTGCGATGCTGGTGATTGATTATGGCTATGCCAATGCGACCCTTGTCGACACTCTACAGGCAGTGTCTGGTCACAAATATTCGTCGGTTCTCGACGCGCCTGGAACGCGCGATATAACCGCGCATGTCGATTTTTCGTCGCTGGTCGCGCTAGGCGGCAAAGCAAGATTGGCGGTGCATGGCCCCATCGCCCAAGGGGCTTTTTTACGCAATTTGGGGCTTGATGCACGCACCGACAGCCTGATTGCCGGACACCCGCGCCGTGCAGAGGCGATTGCGGGCGAGCGCGACAGGCTAACCGACGACGATCAGATGGGGCAGTTGTTCAAAGTGCTGGCGATGGTCGCATCGGGTTGGGCGTTGCCTGAAGGATTTGGGCCAGAGGGGTTTGTGCCGTGACGCGCGTGGCCGATTGGCAGATCACAAACCCGACCGTCGATGATGCGGCTGACCTGTCCGCGATGGCGCAGCAAAGTTTTTGCGAGACTTTTTTCGCGATGAACTATCCGCCCGATGACTTAGCGCAATTTCTGGCGGAAGCGATGAGTGCCTCGCGCTATGAAAAGCAAATATCCGACCCCAATTTTGCCCTGCGTATTGTGCGCCGCAGCCATGGTGACGAGAGAGGGCGCATAGTCGCATTTATCAAACTAGGTCCGAACGAGCTTCCTATGCCGCCTGGTGAACCGCCCCCTTCGGCGACATGGGAATTGCATCAACTCTATGTGCGCGAAGAAGCCAAGGGGTCTGGCATCGCCGACATGTTGATGCATTGGGCAATTGACGAGGCGCGGGCGCGCGGCGCCATTGCGCTCTATTTGTCCGTATTTGTTGAAAATCATCGTGCACAGCGATTTTACGCGCGCCATGGCTTCGCAGAGATTGGTAAAAACCCGTTCCGCATTGGCAATGTCATCGACGATGATCGCGTCTGGAGGCTAATGCTGTGAGCAAAACCATCCCACTGTGGCGCGCGCAATCGCTTGGCGATGTGCCGCATGGCTTTGCTGGACGGCGCGGCGGTGCCTCAACGGGTGTGATCGCCAGCCTCAATTGCGGGCTTGGCGCCGGGGATGCCCCTGCTGCGGTGGCGACAAACCGCAGGCGCGCTGCCGAAGCGGTGCTCGGTGGCGCTGCCTTGACCAGCGTTTATCAGGTGCATTCTGCGGTGTGCGTGAGTGTGGATCAGCCATGGGGCGACGATGCGCGTCCACAGGCCGATGCGCTGGTCACCAACCGCCCGGGCATATTGCTGGGCATTGTTACTGCGGATTGCGTGCCAGTGTTATTGGCTGACAAGGCGGCTGCTGTGGTTGGCGCTGCGCACGCGGGGTGGAAGGGCGCGCTGTGCGGCGTCACCGATGCTACAATCGAGGCGATGGAGGCGCTGGGGGCACAGCGGCGCCGTATCGCAGCCGCGATCGGACCCTGTATTGCGCGCGCATCCTATGAAGTTGATCGCAATTTGTTTGACGCATTTACCGATGACGACTGCGATAATGAGCGTTTCTTTTTCGATGGCAAATCAGGGCATTGGCAGTTTGACCTGGAGGCCTATGTTGCCGCGCGGTTGGCTGCGGCTGGCCTTTCCCATATCGAAGCACTTGGCCTCGACACCTATAGGCGCGAAGAGGATTTTTACAGCTATCGCCGGGCAACCCATCGAGGCGAGCCGAACTATGGCCGCCAACTCAGCATGATCGGAAATGTGCAGTGACGACCAAAAGCATTGGCTTGATCGGCGGCCTTTTGGCCTTTTGTGTCATGCTGTGGCTGCCCGCGCCCGCCGGCATGAGCGCACCCGCATGGCATATGGCCGCGCTGACTGTGTTGATGGCGGCATGGTGGATGAGCGAGGCCGTGCCCTTGACGATTACTGCGATCCTACCCTTTCTCGCCATTCCGCTGTTTGGGGTTATGCCAGCCGCCGCTATTGCCAAGGAATATTATTCGCCGATCCTGTTCCTTATTCTGGGGGGTGCATTTATTGCACTCGCGATCGAACGGGTGGGGCTGCACCGCCGATTGGCACTGGCGTTGCTTTCGCGCGCTGGCGATACGGCCTGGGGTCTGTTGGCGGCATTCATGGTCGCCACCGCGTTGCTCTCCATGTTCATATCGAACACCTCAACCGCGCTCATCATGGCACCGATTGCCATTGCGGTGCTGGGCGCGGCGCGCGTGCCCGAGGGGGAAACGGGCGGCATGGCGGGCGCGTTGATGATGGGAATCGCCTTTGCGGCGTCGATTGGCGGGCTTGGCACCATAGTCGGATCGCCAACCAACGCGATTGCGGTGGGGTTGATCGAGCGCACGCTTCATGTTGAAATTGGCTTTGCCATGTGGTCGGCCTTTGGTGTGCCGCTGGTCATACTGGGAACGGCGCTGGCCTTTGTCATTCTGGTGCATGTGCAGCGGCTGGGCCGACATGGGTTCGATGTTTCTGCTGCGCGCAGCGCGATAGGCCATGCGGCATTATGGACCAGCGCAGAACGGCGTGTGCTCGGGGTGTTCGCCTTGGTCTTTGCCGCCTGGGTCGCGCAGCCATGGATAGAGCCCCTGTTGCCAGCAGGCGCATTGACCGATGGGACAATAGCCGTTGCCGGGGCGCTGTTGCTGTTCATCATTCCAGACGGTGAGGGGCCGAAAGGCGCGGGGCGCCCGCTGTTATTGTGGAGGGAGGCAGACCGCGCGCCATGGGGCGTGATATTGATGTTCGGCGGCGGGCTGGCGCTGGCGGCGGGTATCACCGAATCGGGGCTGGCCAACTGGCTCGGCCACGCACTAGAGCCTCTCCAGGCGGTGCATCCGCTCATCATCGCTTTGACGCTTGTTGCCTTGGTCGTTTTGATCACCGAATTCGCATCGAATGTGGCGACGGCCAGCGGGGTCATGCCGGTGGTCGCGGCGTTGATTGGCGCCACAGGTGTTGATCCGGTTCTGCTTGCGTTGCCGGCCGCGATAGCGGCGAGCTGGGGCTTCATGCTGCCCTCTGGCACTGGGCCAAATGCCATTGCCTGGTCCACAGGGCATATTGCCCTGTCGCGGATGCTGAAAGCTGGCCTGATGCTCGATTTGCTGGGTATCCCGATGATTGTCGGCACGGTATGGGCTGTGGCTGCGCTGAGATAATTTCTAACCTGGTTACACTTGAAACTGGATTGGGGGTGCGATAGGGATGCTGAGCTAAAGTGCTTCAAAGTTCGCACTTTAGGTCTATATTTTACCGTGATTTTCAAGCCACCAGATGTGACTATCTGGTTCGAAATCACTTTAGGGTTGGTCGATGGAGACGCGTTCCTGCGGAGGTTAGGGACCCTGGCCCCGGTCAGCCTTGTTAGCTCCTGCCTTCCTGGGAGTGCACTCGGGCGATGTCATCTCTGGCATCCGGCAGCGCTCGTCCAAGGAAGGATTCTCCATGACCAAACCTCCGCTGCCTATCGCTACCCCACGTCGCAAGCCAAAGGCCAATGTGCAAAGCATCGGCAAGCATAATTTGCGGCCATCGACGCTGATGATGGGCCATGGATATGACCCGATGCTCTCCGAAGGAGCGCTGAAACCGCCGATATTTCTGACTTCGACCTTTGCATTTGAAAATGCAGCCGCCGGCAAACGGCATTTTGAGGGGATTACCGGAAAGCGCCCGGGCGGGGCCGATGGCCTCGTCTATTCGCGTTTCAACGGGCCCAATCAGGAGATTTTGGAAGATCGCCTGGCGATTTGGGATGACGCCGAAGATGCGCTGGTTTTTTCCAGCGGCATGTCGGCGATTGCCACATTGTTCATGGCGCATGTCAGCCAGAATGACGTGATTGTCCATTCGGGCCCGCTTTACGCGGCTACTGAGACCATGATCGCGCGGATTTTCGCACGGTTCGGCATCCATTATATTGACTTTCCAGCCGAAGCATCACGCGCAGAGATTGACGCAAAATTGGCCGAAGCCAAAGCTTTGGCCGCAAAGCACGGCGGCCGTGTTGCCATGCTTTATCTCGAAAGCCCTGCGAACCCGACCAATGCATTGGTGGATGTCGAGGCGTGCCGCGCCGCGATTGATGATGCCTTTGCCGAAGGAGCGCGCCCACCCATCGCCATCGACAATACGTTTCTTGGGCCATTATGGTCTCGGCCCTTGCGGCACGGGGCCGACCTTGTGGTTTATAGCCTGACCAAATATGCCGGCGGGCACAGCGATCTGGTGGCGGGCGGTGTGCTGGGTGCCAAGATTTGGCTCGATCCGGTGCGTGCGATGCGCAACACCATCGGCACGATCTGCGACCCCAACACATCGTGGATGTTGCTGCGCAGCCTTGAAACGCTCGAACTCAGGATGAGCCGCGCGGGTGAAAATGCCGAAAAAGTATGTGCGTTCCTGCGCGATCACCCCAAGGTTGTGGGGATAGGCTATCTCGGCTTTTTGCCCGATGGCGCGCAAAAGGATATTTTCAATCGCCATTATACGGGGGCGGGATCAACATTTTCGCTGTTTATTCGCGGCGGAGAAGCTGAGGCCTTTCGTTTTCTTGATGCGTTGAAAATCGCGAAGCTGGCGGTCAGCCTTGGCGGCACGGAAACGCTGGCGAGCGCGCCGGCGGCCATGACGCATCTGTCTGTGCCCGATGAACGCAAAAAGGCGATGGGAATCACCGACAATTTGGTGCGCATTTCGATTGGCATTGAAGATCCTGATGATTTGATCGCGGACTTTGCCCAGGCGCTGGATATGGTTTGAGCTTAGCAACTCTTATATTGCTTATGGCGCGGCTTTTCCCCAAACTGGTCTGCGATGAGCTTTACGCCTGAATTTGAACTGACAAGCGATGGCGAGGCGACAATATTGCGCCTGTCTGGGCGGCTGACCCTAGCGCGAATCGATGGCATTTATGATCGGTTGCAGGCCGCGCTCACCGAAACGGTGGCGGCGCGCGGCGCAGTTCGGACGATAGATTTGAGCGCGGTTGAGCGGATCGACACCGTTGGCGCCTGGATGGTGTCGCGCCTTTCGACGACCCACTCTGCGCCCATTATCGGGGCCAGCGCCGAAGCGCGCCTGCTGATCGAGGCGGTGGGAAGATCCGATCAACCCGTCGCGATCCGCCCCACGCCCATATTTCCACTGGTGCGGATTGCAGGCGAGGTTGGAGAAAGTGTCCTCGGGACATTTTCCGAGTTAAAAGGCTTGCTGGCCTTTTTTGGCGAAGCGCTGATTTCGAGTTTCCATCTGCTCCGTCACCCGCAACGCATTCGCTGGAATGCGGTGGTAACACGGTTCGAAACGGTTGGTGTCAATGCACTGGCGATTATCGGGCTGATGACCTTTTTGATTGGCGTCGTCATCGCGCAACAAGGCGCGGTGCAGCTGCGCCAATTCGGGCTGGAAGTTTTTACAATCAACCTTGTCGGGCGCACGTCTATCCGTGAATTGGGGTTGCTGATGACCGCGATCATGGTGGCGGGGCGCTCTGGCTCTGCATTTGCGGCACAAATCGGCACGATGAAACTGACCGAAGAAGTGGATGCGATGCGCACAATTGGCGTAGCGCCGATGGAGGCACTCGTGCTGCCGCGTGTTTTTGCGACATTGCTGATGATGCCGCTGCTCGGCTTTTACGCGGCAATGACGGCCATCATCGGCGGTGGGCTGTTTTGCTGGCTTGGCCTCGATATTCCGCCATTGACCTATATCCAGCTCCTGCGCGACATCATTCCGATGACCGATGTGTGGGCTATGCTGATCAAAGCCCCCGTATTTGGTGTCATCATCGCGATTACGGGCTGTTATCATGGGATGCAGGTCAAATCGAATGCCGAAGAGGTGGGGCGACGAACGACCGACGCTGTGGTGCAGGGGATCTTCATCGTCATCGTGCTGGATGCCTTTTTCGCCGTGTTTTTTACGGCTATCGGGTGGCAATGATGAGCCATGCGCCGACCCACCGTGGCAATGCGCCGCCCGCTTTACCCTTTGCGCATAATGCAGACACGCCCGCCATTCGCGTGCGCGGGCTTAGCAATAGCTTTGGCGATCAGGTGATTCACGAGGGGCTGGACCTTGATGTGCGACGCGGCGAGATATTGGGCGTTGTCGGCGGGTCAGGGACAGGGAAGTCGGTGCTGATGCGCTCTATCATCGGCCTCCAGGCGCCACAGGCGGGCGAAGTGGAAGTGTTTGGCATTTCGACGCTCGGCCCCGCTGATACCGATGAGCAGCGCGATATACGCCGCCGTTGGGGCGTGCTGTTTCAGGGCGGTGCCTTATTTTCGACATTGACGGTCGCGGAAAATGTGCAGGTGCCTATTCGCGAATATTTTCCGTCCATCGGCGATGACCTGCTCGATGAGATTGCGGCCTATAAAGTTGTGCTTGCGGGCTTGCCGGCCAATGCTGGGCCAAAATATCCGTCCGAGCTTTCGGGTGGGATGATCAAGCGCGCGGCGCTGGCCAGAGCGTTGGCGCTCGATCCTGCTCTGGTTTTTCTGGATGAACCGACTGCGGGGCTTGACCCGATTAGCGCGGCGGCGTTTGACGAATTGATCCGTGATCTCGCCGACACTCTGGGCCTGACTGTTTTGCTCATCACGCACGACCTTGATACATTGCATACGGTGTGCGACCGTGTGGCGGTGTTGGCGGATCATCGTGTTATCGCCATCGGAACGATTGACGAATTGGTGGCAACGGACCACCCGTGGATCGCCGAATATTTTATGGGGCCGCGTGGTCGCGCCGCCTTGGCCGCTGATGCGCGGCGTAATGAAACTGGGGTTTGATGACTATGGAAAATCGCTCCAACGCTATATTAGTCGGGTCGGTAACGCTGGCCCTGATAGCTGCGCTTGCAGCCTTTGTCATCTGGCTCGCCAATTCTGGAGGGCGTGACCGAGTCGAATATGACGTGTTTTTCAAACAATCGGTGGATGGCCTCAATCGTGGCTCGGCAGTGCTATATTCGGGTGTTCAGGCGGGCCAGGTGACCGAGATTGCGCTGTGGCGCCCTGATCCTCAATTTGTTCGTGTGCGGATAGAGGTGGATGAGGATGTTCCGGTGTTGCAAGGCACCACAGCGTCGATGCAGGGCGTTGGTTTTACGGGCGTATCGCAAATTCAGCTTGAGGGTGCGGTCGCTGGCGCGCCGCCACTGCCCGATGATGGTCCAGCGGGCAGGCCGGTTATCCCCACCAAACGGGCTGGCTTTGGCGAGTTGCTCAACAGCGCACCATTATTGCTTGAACGCTTGTCGACGCTGACCGAGCGGCTGACCGAGCTAGCCAATGATCGTAATCAGGAAAGCTTGTCCACTATCCTCGATAATATTGAGAATATGAGCGGAACTATGGCGCGTAATGGGCCCCAGCTTGAAGCGGCGATTGCCGATGCCAGGACCACGGTGCAGCAGGCTGGGCTGGCGGCACAGCAGGTTGCGTTGTTGACGCAAACCGCCAATAATGTGCTCGATAGCGAAGGCAGGCCAATGATAGCCCAGCTGCGCTCAACAGTCGCGGCGGCGGAGCGCTCGATCGTGACCTTGCAATCGGCGATCGCCGATGCGCGCCCTGGGCTTCAATCCTTCAGTCAACGAACAATCCCCGAAGCCAATGCGCTCATCCGCGATTTGCGGCGCAGCGCGACGACATTGTCGAATGTAGCCGACAGGCTCGACCAACAGGGGGCGGGGGGATTATTATCGCCGCAATTGCCCGATTATGAACCATGAGGACAAGCATGATGCCACTTGCTAAGCATTTTCGCTGGGCGACGCTGATCCCGCTGACGGGTGCGATATTGCTGTCTGGCTGCCTCAGCCTTGGCGGTAAGGCGCCTGATAGCCTGTTGACCTTGACCAGTGTCAACTCGCTCCCTGCTGGGGTTGAGGCCCGGCGGGGTGAAGTTGGCTCGGCGCTCACCATCATGGTGCCGTCAACCCCTCAGAAATTGCGCACACCGCGTGTGCCTGTGCAGTCGGGCGATATTAACATCGCCTATGTCCAGGATGCGACCTGGGTCGAGCCGCCCGCAAGGCTTTTTCAACGGCTATTGTCCGAAACAGTCACCGCACGGACAACGCGACTGGTGCTTGATGAGAGCGAGTTTGTGACCGGCGCGGGCGAAGTGGTGACCGGGCAATTGCTCGATTTCGGTGTGGATGCCAATAGCAATCAGGCAGTTGTCACCTATCTTGCGGTGCGGATGCCCAGCGGCGGCGGCGCAGTGGAACAACGCCGATTTGAGGGGCGCGCGCCATTGTCGCGGATCGATGCGCCAACAGTTGGTGCTGCGCTTAACGATGCGGCGAACCGTGTGGCGGTCGATGTCGCGGCCTGGTTGGCAACGCCATGAACATTTCTGGTAAAATCGCATGGGTTACTGGTGCGAGCAGCGGCATTGGCCGCGCATTGGCTCTGGCCCTGGCGCGCGAAGGGGCACGCCTCATCCTCTCTGGCCGGCGCGCCGATGCTTTGGCAACTGTGGCTGCGGAAATAAGCGGGGATTGCCTGATATTGCCGTTCGAGGCGACCGATACACTGGCACTGCCCACAATCGTCGCACAGGCCCATAACTGGCACGGGCGCATCGACATTCTCGTCAATAATGCCGGGATAAGCCAGCGCAGCCTTGCGGTGGAAACCGATGCGCGTGTTTATGAACAAGTCATCGCCACCGATCTTCTTGCCCCCATCTATTTGACACAGGCATGTTTGCCGTATCTGACAGCCAATAATGTCGGGCTGGTTGTAGCGATATCGTCGGTTGCGGGTCGCATCGGGGTGCCATTGCGCACAGCCTATTGCGCCGCCAAACATGGCCTGATTGGGTATATGGATGCGCTGCGGGCTGAAACAGAGGTCGCCCACGGCTTGCATGTGCTCAGTGTGTTGCCCGGGTCGGTCGCAACCGATGTGGCGCGTAATGCACTCACCGCACAGGGCGAGCGGCGGGGCTTGAGCGACCCGCAAATCGACAATGGTATTCCCGCTGATGAATGCGCTGATGCCATTGTTGCTGCGATACATGCTGATGCACGCGAGCTTATTGTTGCGCGCGGAATGGAGATGGAGATGGCGCGACTGCGACAAGCAGATGGCGACGCGCTTTTTGCCATGACTGCCAAATTTGGTGCTCAGATCGCCGGAGCACAATAGCGGCGACCTTCTACCCCTACCGTTATTCTAACCCTGCCTCTATCGCGTCGATCAGGGCTTTGATGGTATCCAGTGCTGCAAAGCCATCGGCCTCAATCAGCATGGTCAGCGCATCACCATCGCGGCGAAATATCGCCGGCAATGGCGCCCCTGCATAGTCGGGCCATGCCGTGCGAAAATCTGGCCGATGAAAAAACTCCGCCTTCCAGCTTTGCGCTTTCAACCAGTCCCGCCATTCTGGCCGCATCGAAAATGCACCAAAAGTGACGGCGCATAAATCGCATTCATAGGTTGATGGGCTCAGCGTTTTGTGGATTGTATCCATAATGCCGGCGAGCTTGCCCGCGTTGGCATTATAGACGAATATCAGGGCATCGGGCGGCATGGCGCGTCCTTGTTGACTAAAGCTGCGCGCAGTATAGCCATGTTACCATGAACGACACACTGCTTTTGACCGCAATTTTCGATGACCTCGTCGTTTCTACGATATTGGTGGTGCTGACGGTCGCATTTCACGGCACCGTCCTGACATTATTTGCGCGGCTGCTGCGTAGCGAAGCGCGTGAAGAGGCATCGCACCACATCCCTGCACTATCTTTGCGCAGTTTGATATTCACGGTGGCGCTGGTGCTGGCGCTGTTCACGCTGCACGGTATCGAGATATGGCTCTATGCGTTCGTCTATGTGTGGATAGGCGCGATTGGCGACATTGCAACGGCGGCCTATTATTCGACAATCAGCTATGCCGCTATCGGTTATACCGACCATTATATCGCCCCAGAATGGCGGATGGTCGCGGCGATTGAGGGGATTAACGGCCTGTTGCTGATGGGCTGGTCCACCGCATTTTTCGTGTCGGTGGTAACACAATTTCAGCAGCGGCGTTAATTTGTAACTGGCTGAACCGCACGCGCGAAGTGACGATAGACGGCCTCAGGCTTGCGCGAAGCGGCGTTGCGCCATCTTGGGGCATCGGCAAGGTTGATCGCTACGCCTTGGTTGTTGAGAATGAGCACGGTCGGGGTGCCCACTATCGAATCCAGACCAAAACGGCGGGCAATGGCTGGGTCACGCTCATCCAGACTGCGCGGCACATGGGCCCACACCAGTTCATAGCGCGCACCGAGCATCGCGGCAAAGCGCGGTGAGGTGAACAGGTCGGCCAGCGCGATACTATCGTGGCACCAATCGCCGCCCATGATCAACAGCACATGCTTGCCGCTGGCCCGCGCGGCGGCCAGAGCAGTATCGACATCGGCGGCGGCGTTGCGCGCGGGGTCGAAGGTTAGCTGGTTGATCTCGCGCATATAGTCGGACGCCGGACCCGTTGATACGAGTGGTTGATCGGGCGCGGCGCATGAGGTCAATCCTATCGTCAGCGAAACAAAGATAGCGCCTCTTGTCAGCTTTGCCCCGATCACATTCAATTCCCTTTTCCGATACGGGCGAGTGTGCACGAAGATGCCACGCCTTGTCGAGCGGCAATATCGCGGGCATAGTCAGGGCAGGGAGAGCAATATGGCCAGAGCGCGATTATTATGGATTTTATGCGTTGTCGCCGGCTTGGCGATGATAGCGGCGATGGTCGCGATGGGTCAGGTGCCGCATCAGGTCGCGTGCGATGGCAATGCTTCGCTCCGGCCCATCTTACGGTTTGAATGGCTGACCAGTGCCGCGCAATTTCAGCAATTCTTCGGCGCGGAGCCGTGCCGATCGCAATTGGCGCTGGCGATGGATGGGGTGGACCGCATAGATACCATGGCCTATATCCCGGCTTTCACGCTTTTTCAGCTGTTTGCGGCTTTTGCGATGCGTGCAAACGGCCGTTTAGCGGCGTTATTTGTCATCAATGCGGCACTTATCGCGGCTGGATGTGATTTACTGGAGGACCATAGGCTCTTTTCACTGTCGGCAATTGCGCGGATGCGCGAAGCGATTGAGCCCGCAGGACTGGAACAGCTGTTCTGGTTCGTGCGGGTCAAATTTGGGTTGCTGGCATTGGCAGCGATTGCGCTAGGTCGGCTGGTCGGCGCGCGCTCTGGCAAGGGTTGGCGGATCACCAGCTGGGCGATGATGGGCAGCGGCGCGGTTGGACTGGCGGGGCTGGTGATGCCACAGCTGCTTGCCCCCGGGATAGGCGCGGCATGGGCGCTCCTGTTCGGCGTCGCGCTGGTGCGTGTCGTGCGACCTCAGGCGGCCTGACTGCTAAGCACATCAAGCGCATCGCCGTCGAGCCGCATCACCGTCCATTCATCCATCGGCTCTGCGCCCAGACTTTTGTAAAAGGCGATAGCGGGCGCGTTCCAATCGAGCACGCTCCATTCCAGCCGCGCACAGCCGCGCGCCACCGCCAGCGCCGCGAGGTGCGCGAGCAACGCCTTGCCAAGGCCCGCCCCGCGCGCATCGGGCCGCACGAACAGATCCTCAAGGTAGAGACCAGGCCGCCCCTCGAACGTCGAATAATTATGAAAGAACAGCGCGAAGCCTTGTGGTGTGCCGTCAACCTCGCCGATGATGACCTCGGCATAGGGGCCACGCCCGCCATTGTGGCCAAACAGATGCTCGGCCAGCGCCGCCTCGTCAAAATGCACCGCATCGGCCAGCCGCTCATAGTCCGCAAGAGCGCGGATCAGCTCGGCAATCAGCGGCAGGTCGGCGGGGGTTGCGGTGCGGATAGTTGGGGTCATGACTCGCCACCGCTGAATAGTAAGGCGAGATCACGCCTACCATCGACGACCCTTAGCAATTCAACCTGCTTTTCGTTCACCAATATTCGGTAAAGCACGAGATAGCGGTTGATGACAATCGCGCGAATATCTGGACCGATATCGTGCCGAGCTGGCCCTGATCGCGGATAGCCCGACAGCCGGTCCACGGCCTTTTCTATCCGGCTAATTTGCCGATCTGCTGCTTCGAGGTTTTCGGGGGCACTATACAACCAAATATCGACCAAATCGGCTTTCGCCGCCTTTGATTTTATGATGCGCCAACTCATCTCCGCATTTCAGCGAGGCGGCGACGCCCTTCGGCCTTGATTTCATCCATGCCCGTATAAGGCTCATAACCGCTGGCGTCAGCCTCGGCGATCAGGCGGCGGATCTCGGCTATCGCTTCTTGCTCGCGCAGGCGTTGCACATTCCAATCGCGCAAGGCATGGCGGATAACCTCGCTCGACGAGGCATAATCGCCAGACGCGACGGCATTTTTGACCGACGCGAGCATTTCGTCGGTCAAGGCGATGGAGATTTTTTCGACTTTACTCATGGTAGGAATTGGTAGCACTTATTCGCACCGATGGCAAGTGGCAAGCGCGCAGATAGGTTCGGCAATCAGCGGCAGATCGGTGGGGGTCGATGCCTTTGGGCTAACGGTTCGTCGCTCTTGCGCGTCGGCCCACCCCTGTGGGTTTGGCAGTTAAGAATTTGTTCATCTGTCAGACAAGTAAGTCGGCGCAGCAGGTTGTGCTGCGGCGTCCCATCTTTGCCTGGTGGGGCCATGCAACTGCCCCCAAACCATAGGAGGATCGCCATGAGCAAGATATTCCCCACCCACTTCGTCTCTATGAGCATGCTGCTTGCACTGTCGGCTGCCGTGCCGGCGACCGCCCAACCGCAGCAGGCCGAACCGGCCGACATCACGGTGAATGGCATCGTGCCCGCCGACATTTCCGCGCTTGAACGCGGGCCGGATGTCGTGGGCATCATCACCGCGCGAGGCGGAGAGCGCATGCAGGTGACCGGCGCCGACCGCGCGCGCACCGTCGTGCATCTCAGCCAGGCCACCGAGATCAGGTCGCGGGGCGGCTTCCTCGGTGTCAGCCGTCAGGCGCTGGCCGCAGCCGATCTTGTCAACGGCATCCCCGTCACCATTGAAACGGTGCAGTGGGGCGATGCACTGGTGGCGCGCCGGGTCAATATGCGCAACACCGACCTGCGCACCGCGCGGATGATCCGCGACGGCACCGAACAGGGCTTTGCCGAACAGACCGAGGCGACCAATGCGCTGCGCAGCCGGGTTGCGAACATCGACCAGTATAATGTCCGGCGCACGGTGAACGCCTATTTCGATACCGGCCGCTGGCAGCTGTCGCCCGCGGCGCAGGCCGAGCTGTGCGCTGCCGCCACCGAGGCGCAGGGAGTCGACAATGCGCTGCTGCTCGTCGTCGGCTACACCGATGCGGTGGGCAGCGAGGATTACAATCAAGTGCTGAGCGAGCGGCGCGCGGGCCGCGTCGTCAACCACCTACAGCAACGCTGCCGCTGGGCGCCCTATCGCATGCTGACGCCGACCGGCATGGCGGAGGCGGACCCGACGGCGGACAACACCACCGCCGAAGGCCGCGCGCAGAACCGCCGCGTATCGGTGAGCATCCTCGTCAGCAAGGCCGTCGACGGCATCTGACGCCGGGCGGCGCGGGGCGTCGGGGCGGATGGGCGGCAGCGCGGGTGGTGAGGGTTGCGGGACCGGGCAGTCACATGGGCGGCCCAGTCTCATGGCCGGGCCGGGTGGACCTTCACGCCCCCTTGCCGTGGCCCGCGTCCATGCTCACGCTCACCCCAGCCTCAATCTCCGCCGCTTTGGCTTCGACCAAGCTGACGATATGCGCGACCATGTCGGCGTCGGCAACATGGTGGTCGGTAACGCCCGACAGATAGACCATATGCTTGCCCGCGCCGCCCCCGGTGATGCCGATGTCGGTTTCGCGCGCTTCGCCCGGGCCGTTGACGACGCAGCCGAGGACCGAGAGCGACATCGGGGTGCGGATGTGGCTCAACGCCTCCTCCAGCGCCTCGACGGTGCGGATAACGTCGAACCCCTGGCGCGCGCACGACGGGCACGAGACGACGCGCACCCCGCGCGTGCGCAGGCCCAGCGATTTCAATATTTCAAAGCCGACGCGCACTTCTTGTTCGGGCTCGGCAGACAGTGAGACGCGGATGGTATCACCGATCCCCGCCCATAGCAGCGAGCCGATGCCGATCGCGCTCTTGACCGTGCCGCCGATCAGCCCGCCTGCCTCGGTAATGCCCAGGTGGAGCGGGCAATCGACCGCGTCGGCGAGTTGCTGATAGGCGGCGACGGCGAGGAACAGGTCGCTCGCCTTTACCGCGACCTTATAGGCGTGGAAATCATGGTCCTGGAGCAGTTTGATGTGGTCGAGCGCGCTTTCAACTAGTGCCTCGGGGCAGGGCTCACCATATTTTTCGAGCAGATCGCGCTCGAGCGAGCCGGCGTTGACCCCGATGCGGATCGCGCAGCCATTGGCCTTTGCTGCGCGGACCACTTCGGCCACCCGTTCCGATGAACCGATATTGCCCGGGTTGATTCGCAGGCACGCCGCGCCCGCATCGGCGGCTTCCAATGCGCGTTTGTAATGGAAATGGATGTCAGCCACGATGGGCACGGCGGCCGCGCGGACGATTTGCCGGAGCGCCGCTGTGCTCGCCTCGTCGGGGCAGGAAACGCGGATGATGTCCGCCCCCGCTTCCTCGCATCGGCGGATCTGGTCGATGGTCGCGCGCACGTCCTCGGTCGGTGTGTTGGTCATGGTCTGGACGGTAATGGGCGCATCGCCGCCAACGGGAACGTTGCCGACCATGATTGCACGCGAGGGGCGGCGCGTGATGTCGCGCCAGGGGCGGATACTCATTCTGTGCGCTATACCGCCCCCTGTTGCAGCGATGCAACATCGCAATAATAAAAATGGGGTGAGAGCGGATTTTTGTTGTGCGCCGCACCATTGCGATGCAGACACGCGCGACGCGGACGATCGCTCGGTGCCATAGGCATGATAGAGGCGACGCTGCGCGCAGGCAGGACGGAACGCAACAACCTAGAAGGGTTCACTTATGCGCACGTCACTCAAGGGGCTTTTGGCCCGCTCTCTCCTATCAGCATCTCTCCTTAGCTTTGCCGCGCCGGCCATGGCCGATGAGCAAGCCGACCCGCCCAGCGACATCACCGTTACTGGCGGGGTCAGCCTGGTCAGCGATTATCGTTTCCGTGGGATCAGCTTTTCTGCCGAAGATATCGCGGTCCAAGGCACGATCAACATCAACCACGCAAGCGGAGTTTACCTCGGCACCTGGGCATCGAGCCTCGATGATACGGCACTCTATGGGCACACCGAGATCGACCTTTATGCGGGCTATGCGACCGAGGTTGCCCCCGGGACGACACTCGATGTCGGCCTGCTCTATTATTACTACCCCAATGGTGATGACCGTGCTGCGCCTGTCCTCCCCGCAACCGTTGGAGCGGCGCTGAACAGCGATTATTTCGAGCCCTATGCTTCCGTAAAGACCACGCTCGGGCCGGTAACGGCCAAGCTGGGCGCGGCCTATGCCTGGGACCAGGCGGCGCTGGGCAATGCGGATAATATCTATGTTTATACCGATCTTGGCCTAGGCATCCCAAGCACGCCAATCTCGCTGAACGCGCACCTTGGTTACAGCGATGGTGCACTGGCGCTTGGCGGCAATTATTGGGATTGGTCGCTTGGTGCCGACTGGGCGATTGGCCATGGCCTGACCGCAGGCGTCAAATATGTCGATAGCGACATCGGGCGTCTGACCGGCATTCCGGCCGCCGACACGCTCTATGATGCGACTGTGCTGTTTACGATTGGCGTCAGTTTTTAGAGCGGGTGCGATTGAATGAGATCGCACCACCTGCACTAAGCCCTTATTTTACCGCGATTTTCAAGCGGTCAGATACCCGCCAGGCCCTGTTCCGCTTCAGATAGAAACGAAACAGGGTCTGATTGGCGCTGCACGCGGATCGCTGAAACCGCCCAAGATCGAGCCAGCGTCAGCGCTGCTTATTCGCCCTCGCCATCCAATGTCACATCGTCGGTGGTGAAATCTTCGCCAACAACTTTGCCCAGCGGATCATCACCAATCGCGGCTTCGGGGCCCTGTGCCAGTTCGGCCGCATGTTCCTCTGCCGCGCTATCGGGGGCGATGATGGTCGCTTCAACAGCGGCGCGCATCGATGCCCTGAGCGCCGCGTCTCGCGAAGAGGCGGTCACCCGGATGCGGTTCATCGCCGCGCCGGTTCCGGCCGGAATCAACCGCCCGACGATGACATTCTCCTTCAGCCCCATCAGCGTATCGACCTTGCCCTGAACCGATGCTTCGGTCAGCACACGGGTCGTCTCCTGGAATGATGCTGCCGAGATGAAGCTGCGGGTTTGGAGCGAAGCCTTGGTGATGCCCAGCAGCACCGGCTTGCCGGTCGCCCACTGTTTGCCCTTGGGCAGACGCGCATTAATTTCGTCCATCTCTTCGCGGTCAACCTGCTCAGCCGGCAATAATGTCGTGTCGCCGCCAGACGTGATCTCAACTTTCTGAAGCATTTGGCGAACAATCACCTCGATATGCTTGTCATTGATCTTCACGCCCTGAAGCCGGTAAACTTCCTGAATTTCGGAAACGAGGTAAGCGGCCAATGGCTCGATGCCCAACACTTCCAAAATATCATGCGGATCGGGCGAGCCGGAGATGATGGTATCGCCCTTTTTGACGTGATCGCCATCCTGAACGTCGATCACCTTGGACTTGGATACCAGATATTCAACCTGATCGCCTTCTTCGGGAACAATCGCAAATTTGCGCTTGGCTTTATAGTCTTTGAGGAACTCGACCTTGCCCGAAATCTTGGCAATAATCGCATTGTCTTTCGGTTTGCGCGCCTCAAACAGCTCGGCAACACGCGGCAGGCCGCCGGTGATGTCGCGCGTTTTGGCGGCTTCGCGGCTGACACGGGCCAGCACATCGCCCGCCGCAACCATCTGACCATCTTCGACCGAAATCGTTGTGCCAATCGCCAAAAGATAGCGGGCCGCTTCGCCAGATGCCTCATCAAGCAGGGTCAGGCGAGGTGCCAGATCTTCCTTCTTGGCGCGGCCTGCGGTGCGATATTCGATGACAGCGCGCTGGGCGATGCCGGTCGCTTCATCGACGATCTCGGTCAGGGTCTTGCCATCCACCAAATCCTGATACCGCACGATACCCGGCTGTTCGGTGATAACCGGCATGGTGAACGGATCCCATTCGGCGATGCGTTCGCCCTGGGCAACCTTCGCCTTGTCGGCGACCAGAATATTGGCGCCATAGGGCAGTTTATGAACCGCGCGTTCGCGGCCATCCATGTCCATAATGACCATTTCGCCGCCGCGAGCGAGGCTGAGGCGGCGGCCGCGCGAGTCAGTAATCGTCGGCATATCACGATATTCTATGGTGCCGTCTGAAACCGATTCGAGGTGCGATTGTTCGTTAAGCTGTGCCGCGCCGCCGATGTGGAATGTCCGCATCGTTAGCTGGGTTCCAGGTTCGCCGATCGATTGAGCGGCAATAACGCCGACCGCCTCGCCGATATTCACTGGCGTTCCTCGCGCCAGATCACGGCCATAGCATGTGCCGCACACGCCGGTTTTGGCTTCGCACACCAGTGGTGAGCGGATGCTAGCGGTTTGAACACCGAGTAGCTCGATCGCCGCAACATCGGCTTCGTCGAGCAACCGCCCCTTGGCCGCGATGACGGAACCGGTCTTGCTGTCGACGATATCCTCGGCCAGCGTCCGGCCAAGAATGCGTTCGCCCAATGACGCGATGGTGGACCCACCCTGGACAATAGAGCGCATTTCAAGCACGCGAGTGGTGCCGCAATCTTCTTCGACAATGGTGCAGTCCTGGCTGACATCGACCAATCGGCGCGTCAGATAGCCCGAGTTTGCGGTCTTGAGCGCGGTGTCGGCCAGCCCCTTGCGCGCACCGTGGGTTGAGTTGAAATATTCAAGGACGGTCAGCCCCTCCTTGAAGTTTGAGATGATCGGCGTTTCAATGATCTCGCCCGATGGTTTGGCCATCAGGCCGCGCATGCCCGCAAGCTGTTTCATCTGGGTTTGCGAACCACGCGCGCCCGAATGCGCCATCATATAGACCGAGTTAACCGGTGCCAGACGCCCATCTGCCATCATCGGCGTTGCGCGAATCTCGTCCATCATCGCATTGGCCACCTGGTCACCGCAACGGCTCCAGGCGTCGATCACCTTGTTGTATTTTTCCTGCTGGGTGATCAGGCCGTCCTGATATTGATGCTCATAATCCTTGACCTGGCCCAGCGTCTCATCGACCATCGCCTTTTTCTCGGTCGGGATGATCATGTCGTCCTTGCCAAAACTGATGCCGGCCTTGAACGCATGGCGGAAACCAAGGCTCATGATCGCATCGGCAAATAGCACCGTCTCTTTCTGGCCGGTGTGGCGATAGACTTGGTCGATGACGTCGCCAATTTCCTTTTTGGTCAACAGGCGGTTGACGACATCGAACGGCACGGTGTGCGCCTGTGGCAGGCATTCGCCAATCAGCATACGGCCAGGTGTCGTTTCAAAACGGCGCAGATATTGCTCGCCTTGCTCATTGGTCTGCGGAACGCGGGCCGTAATTTTGCTGTGCAGCGTTACCGCGCCAACATAAAGCGCTTGATGCACCTCGGCCATGTCGGCGAGCAGCATACCCTCACCAGGCTCGCCTTCGCGTTCCAGCGACAGATAGTATAGGCCAAGCACCATATCCTGTGACGGGACGATGATCGGCTTGCCATTGGCGGGGCTGAGGATGTTGTTGGTCGACATCATCAGCACGCGCGCTTCAAGCTGCGCCTCAAGGCTTAGCGGCACATGGACCGCCATCTGGTCACCGTCAAAGTCAGCGTTAAAGGCCGAGCACACGAGCGGGTGCAGCTGGATCGCCTTGCCTTCGATCAACACGGGTTCAAACGCCTGAATGCCGAGACGGTGAAGCGTTGGCGCGCGGTTCAACAGGACGGGATGCTCGCGGATAACTTCTTCCAGAATATCCCAAACCTCGCGGCGTTCCTTTTCAACCCATTTCTTGGCCTGCTTGAGCGTCATCGACAGGCCCTTGGCGTCGAGCCGCGCATAGATGAACGGTTTGAACAGTTCGAGCGCCATCTTTTTGGGCAGGCCGCACTGATGCAATTTCAATTCTGGCCCAGTCACGATGACCGACCGGCCCGAATAATCGACGCGCTTGCCGAGCAAGTTCTGGCGGAAACGCCCCTGTTTGCCCTTGAGCATGTCTGACAGAGATTTCAACGGACGCTTGTTCGCGCCGGTGATGATGCGCCCGCGGCGGCCGTTGTCGAACAGGGCATCGACCGCTTCCTGGAGCATCCGCTTTTCATTGCGAACGATAATGTCAGGCGCGCGCAATTCCATCAAACGCTTCAACCGATTGTTGCGGTTGATAACGCGGCGATACAGGTCGTTAAGGTCGGACGTCGCGAAACGACCGCCGTCCAGCGGCACCAACGGGCGCAATTCGGGCGGAATAACCGGCACGACCTGGAGGATCATCCATTCGGGGCGGTTGCCCGAATCGATAAAGCTCTCAACCACCTTCAATCGCTTGATGATCTTTTTGGGCTTCAGCTCGGATTTGGTGACGGCCAGCTCGTCAAGCAACGCCTGGCGCTCGCCAACCAAATCAAGCTCTTCAAGCAGCTTGCGAATGGCCTCGGCACCGATTCCGGCCGAAAAGGCGTCTTCGCCATATTCATCCTGCGCATCGAGCAGCTCGTCTTCGGTCAGAAGCTGCATCTTTTCCATCGGGGTCAGGCCCGGTTCAAGCACGATATATTGTTCGAAATAGAGGACGCGCTCAAGCTGTTTGAGCTGCATATCAAGCAACAGGCCGATCCGCGAAGGGAGCGACTTCAAAAACCAGATGTGCGCAACCGGAGCGGCCAGTTCGATATGGCCCATCCGTTCGCGGCGAACCTTGGTGACCGTAACTTCAACACCGCATTTCTCGCAGACAATGCCCTTGTATTTCATGCGCTTATATTTACCGCACAGGCATTCATAATCCTTGATCGGGCCAAAGATACGTGCACAGAACAGACCGTCACGCTCGGGCTTGAACGTCCGATAATTGATCGTCTCTGGCTTTTTGATCTCGCCGAACGACCAGCTGCGAATACGATCCGGGCTGGCGATGCCGATTTTAATCTGGTCAAAGGTTTCCGCCTTGGCGACCGGGTTCATGAAGTTACTGATCTGGTTCATAATATTTCATCCTCACCCCTCTCCATCAGGAAAGGGGGTGCATGTGGTGATTATTCGGCGGCAACGGCGATAACGTCGCCCTCATCGTCTGAACGCTCATGATTTTTGAGCTCAACATTCAGGCCCAAGCTGCGCATTTCCTTGACGAGGACGTTAAAGCTTTCGGGAATGCCGGCATCAAAGCTGTCGTCGCCTTTGACGATGGCCTCATACACTTTGGTCCGCCCGATCACGTCATCCGATTTGACGGTGAGCATCTCCTGCAACGTATAGGCGGCACCATAGGCCTGGAGTGCCCAGACCTCCATTTCACCAAAGCGCTGGCCACCAAATTGTGCCTTACCGCCCAGTGGTTGCTGGGTAACGAGGCTATAGGGCCCGATCGAGCGCGCGTGGATCTTGTCATCGACCAAGTGATGCAGCTTCAGCACATATTTATGGCCGACAGTGACCTTGCGATCAAAACATTCGCCCGTGCGTCCGTCATACAGATCGACCTGTCCCGACGGGTCGAGCCCGGCAAGGATCAGCATTTCCGACACATCGGCCTCGACCGCGCCGTCGAACACTGGCGTGGCTATCGGCACACCGGCGCGGACATTGCCCGCCAGCTCGATAATCTGCTCGGGCGAACAGGCATCGATTTCTGCGTCATAGCTCGCCCCATAAACATATTTCAATGTCTCGCGAACCGCCTCTGGCGGCCGCTGCGCAATCGGGTCGGGATTGGCCTCGCGCCAGGCATCAAGCGCTTCACCAACCTTGGCCCCAAGCCCGCGCGCCGCCCAGCCCATATGGGTTTCGAAAATCTGCCCGACATTCATCCGCGATGGCACACCAAGCGGGTTAAGCACAAAATCAACGGGGGTGCCATCGGCAAGGAAGGGCATGTCTTCGGCCGGCAAGATGCGGCTGATGATGCCCTTGTTCCCGTGGCGTCCGGCCATTTTGTCGCCCGGTTGCAGCTTGCGCTTCACCGCAACGAACACTTTGACCATTTTGAGCACACCAGGCGCAAGCTCGTCACCGCGCTGGAGCTTTTCGACGCGATCCTCAAAGCGATCGTTGATCACTTTGACCGAATCGTCATATTGTGCACGCACCGCTTCAAGGTCGCTTTGCACCTTGTCATCAGCCACCGCAAATTTCCACCAGTCGGCTCGGTCCATCTGATCGAGCAGGTCGGCGGTGATGGCGCCGCCCTTTTTAGCGGATGAGCCCTTTGGTACCGATGACGCAGCCTGCCCAACCAGCATTTCGGAGAGCCGCGCAAAACTGGCGCGGTTCAAGATGCCGCGTTCGTCATCGGCGTCTTTTTTCAGGCGCTCCACACCTTCGCGTTCGATGGCGATGGCGCGTTCATCCTTGTCGATACCGTGGCGATTGAACACGCGTACTTCGACAACCGTTCCAGCAACACCCGGCGGCAATTTGAGCGACGTGTCGCGCACATCGCTTGCCTTTTCGCCAAAGATCGCACGCAGCAACTTCTCTTCTGGCGTCATCGGGCTTTCACCCTTGGGGGTGATTTTACCGCACAAAATATCGCCCGGCTCAACTTCTGCGCCAATATAGACGATACCCGCCTCGTCGAGGTTGCGCAGCGCCTCCTCGCCGACATTGGGGATGTCGCGGGTAATATCTTCTGGCCCCAGCTTTGTATCGCGCGCCATGACCTCAAACTCTTCGATATGGATCGACGTGAACACGTCATCCTTAACGATACGCTCGGAGATCAGGATCGAATCTTCGTAATTATAGCCGTTCCATGGCATGAAGGCGACGAGCACATTGCGCCCCAGCGCCAATTCACCAAGCTCGGTCGATGGGCCATCGGCAATAATCTCGCCGACTGTGACCACATCACCGACCTTGACCAGCGGACGCTGGTTAATACAGGTGCTTTGGTTCGAGCGCTGAAACTTCATCAGGCGATAGATATCGACGCCCGACTGCCCGGCCTCAATATCGCCGGTGGCGCGGACCACAATCCGCGTCGCATCGACCTGATCGACAATACCACTGCGCCGCGCCGCAATCGCTGCCCCCGAATCGCGCGCAACAGTCGCCTCCATGCCGGTGCCGACGAACGGCGCCTCGGCGCGAACCAGCGGCACCGCCTGACGTTGCATGTTCGAGCCCATCAGCGCGCGGTTAGCATCGTCATTTTCGAGGAAGGGAATGAGCGACGCCGCCACCGAAACCAGCTGTTTGGGGCTGACGTCCATCAAGGTGACCGTGTCGCGCGGCGCCATGACAAATTCGCCGCTATCACGGGCGCTGATCAGTTCCTCGACAAAGCTGCCATCGGCATTGGTTTCGGCCGAAGCCTGTGCAACGACGTGCTTTTGTTCCTCCATCGCCGACAGATAGACCACATCGGTGGTCACCTTGCCGTCGATAACCTTGCGATAAGGTGTTTCGATAAAGCCATATTTGTTGACCCGCGCAAATGTTGACAGCGAGTTGATCAGACCAATATTCGGGCCTTCTGGCGTCTCAATAGGGCAGATACGGCCATAATGCGTCGGGTGGACGTCGCGGACTTCGAACCCAGCGCGCTCGCGCGTCAGGCCGCCCGGCCCCAATGCCGAAACGCGGCGCTTGTGCGTCACTTCTGACAAAGGATTGGTTTGATCCATGAATTGGCTAAGCTGCGAGCTGCCGAAAAATTCGCGCACCGATGCGACGGCCGGCTTGGCGTTAATGAGGTCGTTGGGCATCACGGTCGACACATCGACGCTCGACATCCGTTCTTTGACCGCACGCTCCATACGCAGCAAGCCTACGCGATATTGGTTTTCGAGCAATTCACCAACCGATCGCACGCGCCGATTGCCAAGGTTGTCAATATCGTCGATCTCGCCCTTGCCATCCTTGAGGTTGACGAGCTCCTTGACCACCGCAAGAATATCTTCGCGGCGCAATGTCGTCAGCTCATCAGGGGCATCAAGCCCGAGACGCATGTTCAACTTGACCCGGCCAACGGCAGAAAGGTCATAGCGCGACGCATCGAAGAACAGCCCCTCGAACAGCGCATCCGCCGTTTCGCGGGTTGGCGGCTCGCCTGGGCGCATGACGCGATAAATATCCGACAGCGCATGGTCGCGATCTTCGGCTTTATCTATCTTCAACGTGTTGCGGATCCAGGCACCGGTGTTGATATGGTCAATATCGAGCAACGCAATTTTTTCAACGCCAGCAGCGTCGAGTTCGGCCAGGTTTTCGGCGCTCACCTCGTCTCCGGCCTCGATATAAATCTCACCCGTTGCTTCGTTAATCAGGTCTAGCGCAGAATATCGGCCAAAAATCTCTTCGGTCGGGATGACCAGCGTCGTCAGCCCATCCTTACTGGCTTTATTGGCCAGGCGCGGGCTAATTTTTTGCCCGGCTTCAAAAATCACCTCGCCGCTGGTCGCATCGACAACATCAAATGTCGGTTTGACCCCGCGCCACGCATCGGCGGTAAAGGGTATATTCCACCCATCTTTGGTGCGCACATATTCCATGGTCGCATAGAAATGATTGAGAATTTCTTCGCTGCTCAAGCCCAGGCCGTAAAGCAGGCTGGTAACAGGCAATTTCCGCTTGCGGTCGATACGAACATTGACGATGTCCTTGGCATCAAACTCGAAATCGAGCCATGACCCGCGATAGGGGATAACCCGCGCCGCAAACAGGAACTTGCCCGATGCGTGCGTCTTGCCGCGGTCATGATCGAACAGCACGCCAGGGCTGCGGTGCATCTGGCTGACGATAACGCGCTCGGTGCCATTGATGACAAAGGTGCCGTTATGCGTCATCAGCGGCATGTCGCCCATATAGACGTCCTGCTCCTTGATATCGAGCACGGAGCGCGTTTCGGTTTCGCTGTCGACCTCGAACACGATCAGCCGCAGCGTCACCTTCATCGGCGCAGCATAGGTCAGCCCGCGTTGGCGGCATTCTTCGGTGTCATATTTTGGCGACTCAAGTTCGTAATGGACGAAATCCAGCTCGGCGGTTCCGGCAAAATCGCGGATCGGAAAAACGCCGCGCAGCGTCTTTTCAAGGCCGGAAACATAGCCGATAGCAGGGTCTGAACGGAGGAATTGTTCATAGCTCTCGCGCTGAACCTCGATCAGGTTCGGCATCTGAATTGCTTCGTGAATATTGCCGAACAGCTTGCGGATGCGCTTGCTCGCGGTCACGCTCTTTACAGGGGCACGCCCCTGAACCGAAGCTGCCGCTTTGCCCGATGCCTTACTTGCCATGTTCATTTGCCTCATCAGCGTAAAATATTGCCCGGAATCGCCCGGATGGATGCGCGCTAACCTTGCCGTGATTTCGCAAGTCGCCGGACGATTTCATCCGGCTGAAATCACGCATAAGACACGAAAAAGCCGCGCGCTTTCCGGTCGTGGAAAACGGCAGCTTCAAGCGTCTTATGAAACCAAGGCCCTCATTTCATTCGGCGTGCTGCGCGACGGCACACCATTTCCCGAAAACCATGGAGTGGGGGCTATAGGAGTAGCGCCAAGGCCTGTCAATTGATTGACGCGCAACCGATTGAGCGCCCAGCGAATTGATCGATAAACAATCTGTTGTTTATTGTTTATCGATATGTCATAGAGCGTTTATCGATAATGATTTGGAAGAAGAGCTATGTTGAAAACGTCGCGCTGGATTTTGCGGGTGCTGAATTGGCTCAACTGGGGCATCGGTGTGCCGATCGTGGTCATATTGGCACTGGTCACCACCATCGGTGCTCAACCATTTATTGCTGCGGGCGGAACGGCTGGCGTATCCCATCCGCAGGAAATTTTGACATTATTACGATGGATGGTGATATTAATGGTGCCGGTCATTGCGCTTGCGCACATCATTTTTACCAGACTGATTGCCATTATCGACACCGTCCCACGCGGCGGCGCGTTCACCGCCGCCAATGCCCGGCGGCTCCGCACCATCGCCTGGGCGCTGCTCGGCACACAGATCATCGACCTCATTTTTGGGATAAATAGCGCCGCCACCAGCATGCGGACGGGCGAATATATCGGCTGGAGTTTCGGCTTAACCGGCTGGATCGCGGTGCTGTTGCTGTTTGTGCTGGCACGTATTTTTGATGCAGGCGCAGCGATGCAGGCCGACCTCGAAGGGACGGTCTGATGCCGATCCGGATCAATCTCGACGAGCTGCTCTATCAACGGCGGATGACATTGACCGAGCTTGCCGAGGCGGTGGACATCACGCTCGCCAACCTCTCGATCCTCAAAACCGGCAAGGCCAAGGCGATCCGTTTCTCGACGCTCGACGCGATTTGTCGGGCGCTTGATTGCCAGCCGGGCGATCTGATCGCCTTTGACCAATCACCCAAGGAGGCGAGCGATGTGGCATGACATAAAGGACAATTACACGAGCACCTGGGCATTTGCCATCGCCTGTCCCTTGCTGTTTCTTATCCCGCCATTGGTCGAGTTTGCGCAGCATATCGTCGAGATTAATATCGGCCTATATGACAGCATCACCGCCGCGCGCGCTATGGCTGACAATGCGCAGCGCATGCAGTTCGGCTTTGCCAAGACCCTGGCGCTGCTGCTGCCGACCTATTGGTTTACGCGCTACATTCTGTCGGGACGTGACGCCGCCTATGCGCGCAAGCTCGCCATGCCCGCGATCGGCCTGTGGCTGGTCCTGTTCGCGTTCAATGGTGCCCAGCTATGGTGGGAATTGTTCGGGCCGCCGTTGACCAGTCTGATCGGCCTTTCGGGGGAAATTGGCCAATGGACGGGCTATGGCGTGGCATTCGCCTGGGGTGTGATTGGCATTTATTTTACCGCATGGGCAGCGGCCTGGCCGCTCGGTAACAGCCGCATCGGCCCGATACGCTCGGCGCACATCATGGCCGGCAATTTCTGGCGCACCATTGTCATTTTAATCGCCTCGGTGGTGCCGTTAATGGCGGCGCATTATGCGCTTGGCTTTGCCGCTATGGGCCGCCCACTGTGGCTTGTGTGGCCGATCATGGCAGCGGACGCGATATTGGTCGGGTTTATGGCGCTGGCCATGGTTGGTGGCGGGGCGGTCGCGGCGCGCACGGCGGCGAGCCGCAAAAGCATCAGCCTGTTGCCAGCCGAACCCGCTTAACCCCTGACAATCGCGCCATCCGAACAGCCCCTTCGATGAAGGGATTGCGGCCTAATTTTTGGCGCCGCCGCCGCCTGGTGTGCTGCCCTTTTGCGCGGTGCGGTCACCAGGGGCTGCGGGGGCTTTGCCGCCACCATCTTTGGCACCGCCGGTGCCTTTGCTGTCGCTCGATTTTTGCGTTTCTGCCATTGTCGTCACTCCTATGATGAAAGACTCTGTTCAAAGACGGGCCGCGCCAAATGTGTCGCACTGTGCAGGGTCACCACTGTCCAGCCCGCGCCTGAGCCAGCGCTGCCGTTGTTCGCTGGTGCCATGGGTAAAGCTTTCGGGCACCGGCCGCTGCCCCGCGCCGCGCATCAACGTATCATCGCCAATGGCGTTGGCGGCACGCATCGCCTCCTCCATGTCGCCAGCCTCCATCGCCCGCGCGCCGTCACTGGTGCGCGCGCGGTTGGCCCACACCCCGGCATAGCAATCGGCCATCAGCTCGACCCGGACCTGGACCGCATTACCATCCGCTTCGCTGCCCCGGCTTTGCGCGGCCTGGGCCTGATCGAGCACACCACTCAATTTTTCGATATGATGGCCGACCTCGTGCGCGATGACATAGGCCTGCGCCGCGTCGCCCGCCGCGCCAAAACGATTGTGCAGTTCAGCAAAGAAGGCAGTGTCGAGGTAAACGCCCGTATCGGCTGGGCAATAAAATGGCCCCATTGCGCTTTGCGCCGCGCCGCATGCCGACTGGTTCTGATCGGTAAAGAAATTGAGGCGGGGCCGCGCATATTGGCGGCTGCGCTCGGCAAAAGCGGCCTGCCAAACGCCGTGGGTGCTACCAAATACGTTGCAGGCCCAGCGTTCCTCCGCCGTATCACACGCGACATTGGCACCACTGGATTGCCCCTGCGCGCTGGGCGAACCGCCGCCCGAAACATCGCCCAGCGACAAGATGCCGCTGTTCATCACGACAAAACCGATGACTAGGATGAGCAAAATGCCGCCACAGCCAAGCCGCCGCCCAAACAGCATGGGCAGCAGGCTGAATAATATGTTGAGGCCGCCGCCACCGCCGCCAAATCCTCCCATGCCGCCACCACCACGGCCCAGATCGCGGATGTCGTCACTCGGATCATAATCGTCTAGGCGCATCACCCTATCTCCCCATCGTCGGTCCACGGCGGCATGGACTCGGCAGCATCACCACTCAAGCATGGCCTTGGCGTATGCGCAAGCAAACAATGGGGCTGGACTTTGCGACAGGGCGTGGCGCATGGTCAAAAACCACGCGCCCAATGCAAGATCAAAACTAAGGAACGCCCATGGCCCAGACACTTGCCGGAAAAACCGCGCTGATTACCGGGTCAACCAGCGGTATTGGCCTTGGCACCGCCCGCGCGCTGGCCGGGCAAGGGGCGGCGGTCATGCTCAACGGATTTGGCGACGCCGCTGAAATTGCGGGCTATGTTGCCGAACTGCAAAGCCTGAGCGGGGCAGGCGCGGCGCACAGCGGGGCCGACATGACCCGCCCCGATGACATCCGCGCGATGGTGGCCGATTGCACTGCCGGATTGGGCGCACCCGACATCCTCATCAACAATGCCGGGATCCAGCATGTCGCGCCGATCGATGCCTTTCCCGAAGACAAATGGGATGCAATCCTCGCCATCATATTGTCGTCAGCATTCCATACGATAAAGGCAGCATTACCGGCGATGAAGGCCGAGGGTTGGGGGCGAATTATCAACACTGGATCGATGCACAGCCTGGTCGCCAGCCCCTATAAATCGGCCTATAATGCCGCCAAACACGGGCTTGCCGGATTGACCAAGACGGTGGCGCTGGAGGTCGCGACACAGGGGATTACCGTCAATTGCATCTGCCCCGGCTATGTGTGGACACCATTGGTAGAAAATCAGATTCCCGACACGATGAAGGCGCGCGGCCTAAGCCGAGACCAGGTCATCAATGACGTGCTGCTCGCCGCGCAACCGCAAAAACAATTTGTCCAGATAGAGCAATTGGCCAGCCTGATGCTCTATCTGTGCAGCGACGGAGCGAGCGCAATAACCGGGGCCAATCTGTCGATGGACGGCGGCTGGACCGCGCAATAACGACCCCGACTGCCTGGCTAGCAGGCCTGCCACCACCACACATTGTCGCGGGTTTCGCGGGTCACACGGCCTGCGACCTCCAGATAGCGCAGGTGCGCCAGCGTCTCTCCGGTAGCGAGTCCGCGATGCTCCGCGCCAATAGTCCGTTTGAACAATAGTGGGAAACAATCAACGGCGCGGTGCGGCTCATTGAGCGCCTTCGCCACCGCATCAAGCCGTTCATGATGTTCGTTATGCAGCGATTGAAGCCGCGCATGCAGCCCGCGAAACGGCTCGCCATGGGCAGGGCAAACCAGCAAGTCGGCGGGCAATTGCATCAGCTTGGCAATCGAGGCCAGCCATTCGCCAAGCGGGTTGGCATCTGGCTCACCGCTGCTCAAGGACACGTTCGAGCTGATTTTCGGCAGTAGCTGATCGCCCGCGATCAACACGCCCTCCGCCTCATTGAGCAAACAGGCATGTTCGGGGCTGTGGCCAGAGCCGATGACGACGCGCCATTGGTTTGCGCCAAAATCGAGCAGCTGTCCCTCAACCAATCGGCGATAGCCATAGGGCAAATTGAAAACGACATGGCGCAGGCGGCCCCACCCTTGCGCGCGCGCTGTCTCGATTGCCGCATCGTCCCAGCCCGCCGCGCGTTGCATCGCGGTGACTTCATCGGGCGGGTCATCGCGAACATCGCTGGTCATCAGCCGCGCAGTCAGCCATTCGCCGCGTGTCATATACAGCAGCACGCCGAAGCGCTTCACCAGCCACCCCGCCAAGCCGATATGGTCGGGGTGCATATGGGTGCAGACGATGCGGGTGATCGCGGTATCGGCCAGCGCACCCGCAAACAGTGCCTCCCACGCATCGCGGCACGGTGCTAGCCTGAGGCCGGTATCGACAATGGCAACGCCACCATCATCGTCATCGAGCAGCCAGCTGTTGATATGGCCAAGCGCGCCGGGCAGCGGAATCCGCGCCCACGAAACGCCGTTGGCAATCCGGATAGTTTCGCCAATGGCCGGGGCATCCTCTCCCCAAGGATAGGAGAGGCCCGAGGCGCTGGTCGCAATCAGGCCGTCATCCGCGGTTAAGGACGCATCTGGCGAAAGGGCTGAGGGGGAAACGCCTTGTCCCGCCAGAATGGCGTCGCCCGGCTCTGAAGCCTGGGCTGGGTTATTCCCCGGCGGCATCGCGTGCCGCCGCCTCAGCCGCAGCCACTTCTTCTGCGGCCAGGTGTGCGGCGCTTCTCTCGGCCTTAAGCTCTTCGATCAACGCTGCGCGGTCCCCGTCAAAACGCGTATCGACGGGGGCAACAATCCCCGCCTTTTTCGCGGCCTTGGCGACCAATGCATCAAGCTCGCGCTGCGAACAGAGGCCGACCGTCACCGGATCCTTGGGCGTGATATTGGCGATGTTCCAGTGCGAACGATCGCGGATTGCATCGATGGTCGTGCGCGTCGTGCCAATCAGCTTGCCAATGGCCGCCGAAGAAATCTCGGGGTGATTGCGGATCAGCCAGGCGATGCCGTCGGGCTTGTCCTGCCGCTTGGAAACGGGGGTATAGCGCGGCCCCTTGGTGCGGCGGACATGTTCCGGCCCGGCCAGCATGACGAGCGCGTGATCGGGGTCATTCTGTCCCTTTTCAATCTCGGCCAAAGTCAGTTCGAGCGCACGAACGGGATCGCGCCCCGTCAGCTTGACCCCGGCGGTATCGTCGGCAATCGCCTGAACCTCTAAAATATGCAGGCCGCAAAACTCGGCAATTTGCACAAAAGTGAGCGCAGTATTGTCAACCAGCCAGGCGGCGGTGGCGTGCGGCATAAGCGGCTGTGGCTTGGCATTGGCCATGGGGGAACTCCTAGAATGAATAGGGCCACCCCTTTCGGAGTGGCCGGACAATGGCGTGGCCCATAGCGTGCAAGAGGCGTGGGGGCAAGCGCGAACCCCTTAATCGGTAATCCTGATATGTCCCGGCAGCGCAGCCATTGCGCCCAACCAGCGAACGACATGCGGAGTGGGCGCTAGGCGAAACGCCCCGCCCTCCTCGGCGACATGGGTATAGGCATAGAGCGCAATATCCGCGAGGCTTGGCGCATCGCCGACAAACCAGTC
>JBEBJX010000003.1:0-55880 GCA_040079655.1 Sphingopyxis sp.
TGGTGGGCTGAGGCATGGTGGGCTGAGGCATGGTGGGCTGAGGCATGGCAACAGCCCTTAGCATAGCAATTTTGTCAAAACGAGTCTTGATCGCCAATTCAAATACGATATAGTCTCATATTAACGGGTAAGATTCGTTCGCAATTGAGCGCCAGCCCATATGGGAGACACGCAAATCATGCCGAGTGAATCGACCAACCCAGCAAGCGATGCTACCGATCACCGCGACACTCTTTGCATCGTCGGGGCTGGCCCGCACGGATTGATAACCGCGCGTGCTGCGTTAAAAAATGGCCTGAAATTCGAGATTATTGAGCGACACAGTGACGCTGGCGGGTTGTGGGATGCGACCAATAGCGGCACCCCGCTCTATTCCTCGTGCCACTTTATTTCGTCAAAAAATGCATCTGCCTATCCCGAATATCCCATGCCAGACGATTATCCCGATTATCCGAGTCATCATCACATACTCGCTTACATCAGAGGTTTCGCGCGGGATTTTGGCATCTACCCGCATATCCAATTCAACACCGAGGTCGTGTCCGCTGCTGCTGCGGGTGACGGGACATGGCTGGTAACACTTTCAAACGGCGAAACGCGGCGTTACGCTGGCGTGGTTTGCTGCCCGGGAAGCAATTGGCACCCGCGAATGCCCGACCTTGCGGGCGCATTTAACGGCGAAATCATCCATTCGCGCGATTACAACGACCCGAGCCAATTTGCCGGAAAGCGTGTGCTGGTCATCGGCCTTGGCAATTCGGGCGCAGACATAGCCTGCGACGCGGCCTTTGCGGCTGAAGCGACATTTGTCAGTGTCCGGCGCGGCTATCATTTTGTTCCCAAACATCTGTTCGGCGTGCCGCTGGTGGATTTCCTGCATGGCGTGGGTCATGAGCTGGTCCCCCCCGCGATGCAGGGCATGGATCTGGGCGAGATTGTGGCCGCCATCACGGGCGACCCCTCGCGCTTTGGCTTACCCAAGCCCGATCATGCTCTCCTCGAAACGCATCCGCTGCTCAACACACAGCTGCTGCATTATTTTTCACACGGCGATGCCAAGGCCAAGGGACCGGTTGACCGACTTGACGGAGATTATGTCTGCTTTGCCGACGGCTCGCGTGAAAAGGTCGACATGGTGGTTTGCGCAACGGGCTATGACTATAAAATCCCGTTCATCGATGAGGCGGAATTTGATTGGGTCAACGGCCGGCCACAATTTTACATGACCGCGTTCCACCGCAAGCACCCCACACTCTTTGCGCTCGGCCTGCTCGAAGCGGGCGGTGTTCCCTATCAGCAGATGGATGACATCGCCAATTTCATCGTCCAGCAGATGCGTGATCGCACGGTCGACCCGGCGCGCGCGGCGCTTTGGGACGAGCGGGTCAGGACCGAGCAGATCAACCTCAAGGAGGGGGTCAATTATGTCGATACCCCCCGCACGACCAATTATGTCAATGTCGAAACGCTGATCCGCGAGATTGCCAGGCTCAAAGGGGAGACCGGGTGGAAAACCGCCGATCAACCGGGATATTATGACCAGCTTCGTACGGAGCATGCACAATAGCCAAATGAATCTGCAAAAAACAAAAGTTGGGGAGAATTATCATGACTATCAGGATCGCCGGCTTGCTCGGCACCATTTCACTCATCGCGTTCACCGCAACCGCAGCACAAGCGCAGGTTCAGCCTGAAGACGACAGCAGCACAGATATTGTCGTAACCGCGCAGAAACGCTCGGAATCGATTCAAGATGTGCCAATCGCGGTCACCGCGATTTCCGGCGATCAACTGGTCGATCGCGGCATTCGCAACAGTGTCGATATCGCTTCCGCCACGCCCAATCTGCAAATCAACGAGACCGCGGGCGCGGGGACGCAGCCGGCGATTTTCCTGCGCGGTATCGGGCTCAATGATTTCTCGCTGAATAATTCGGGGCCGGTCGCGCTTTACCTTGACGAGGTTAATCTGAGTTCATTCGGATCGCAGAATTTTTCGCTGTTCGATATGGAGCGGGTCGAGGTTTTGCGCGGGCCCCAGGGCACGCTTTACGGCAAGAACACCACCGGCGGTGCGGTCAACTTTGTCACGCGGATGCCCGGGGCACAATGGAATGGCGGTGCTTCCGCCAGCTATGCCAGCTTTGGCAACACGAGGATCGAAGCCGCCGTCGGCGGGCCATTGTCCGATAGCGTGCGGGTGCGCGTGGCCGGGCTTCGCAACACGTCGCGCGGCTATTTTACCAATCTGTTGACCGGCGAAAAATCAAATGGCGCGGACCTGTGGGCGGTTCGTGGGGTTCTCCAATTTCTACCGAGCGAAGGGCTTGAGATTGTCCTGCGCGGCCGGGTCGAAGTCAACAACAGCCGGTTCACCTGGTATGATCAGGAAGGCACACTTGATCCGCTGACCGGGGCGCAATGTGCGCCCGCACAGGTTCTAGCGCATCAGTGCACCGACGCCTTCGGCTATTCGGATCAGGATCCTGTTTACCAAGGGCGGTTCAGCCGCAACGAGGATATGGACAATGAGGTGAAAACGACGTCTGCCCGCATCTCCTACGATTTCGGTAGCGTCCAGCTCACCTCGATCACAGCCTATGCCAGGGCCGATAATTTCTTTCCCGAAGACACCGATGTCAGCCCCAACCATTTGGTCGAGGTCACTCTGGGTGCCCAGTCTGATACCTTCAGCCAGGAACTGCGTGCCAATGGCGAGAGCGGCGACCTAAAATGGATCGCGGGGCTCTATTATGTGTGGGAGCGTATCGACCAGGACCAGACCGCCGACGTGTTGCGCGATATCCGCCCCGATCCGGCGGCGTTTTTTTCGCGCCACCTCAATCGCCAATCGGGCAACCTATATGCCGCCTTTGGCCAGATCGACTATAGCATTGCCGAAAATCTGACCCTGACCGCCGGGGTCAGGCTGAGCCAGGACAATAAGAGCTTTCGCACTGTGCTACAGTTTGAAGAGCCCGGGTTGATCATCCCCGGCTTCGATACCTCGCTCAGGATCAGCGACAGCAATTTTTCATGGCGGCTCGGCCTCAACTATGATGCAACCGCCGATTGGCTGCTTTATGCCAATGCATCGCGCGGGTTCAAGGGCGGGGGTTTCAACGGGTCATTCATCTTCGATCCCGCGCAGAATGTGCCCTATCGCCCCGAAATCTTGACCGCCTACGAAATAGGCAGCAAGCAGAGATTTGCAGGCGGGCGGGTAACGCTCAACACCGCAGCATTCCTCTATGATTATCGCGATGCGCAGGTTTTCTCGATCGTCAGTTCGGCCGGTTTTCCGGTCAGCCTGCTCAACAATGCACCCAAAGCGCGCATTTATGGCGCGGAAGCCGAATTGTCGGTCAGGGCCAGAGGTGGCTTTTCATTCAATGCCGCACTGGGGTTGATCAACACCGAGTTTACCCGCTTTCCATCCTTCACTGGCGATTTCACAGGCAACCGCCTGTCGCGTGCACCCAGTGTTACCGCCAGCGGTTCAATCAACTATGAACATGATCTGGGCGGATTCGCGACATTGCGCGCATCGGCCGATGTTTCATACCAGAGCATGACCTTCTTTGGCACCGAGAATAGCCCGCTTGGGCAGCAAGAGGGCTATGCGCTTGCAGGCGCAAGACTGGGGCTAGAGTTTGCGGGTGGCATCAGTGTCGCGCTGTTCGGCCGCAACCTGTTCGACAAATATTACGCGATCAACCGCACGCCACTGCTCGATTTCGGGTTGGTGCAGGTGGTTCCGGGAACCCCTCGGGTGATTGGGGCCGAGGTCAGCTTCCAGTTCTAAGGCCGCTTGTCAGGCCGAGCCATATTGGGAAAAGTCGCACCATGAGTAAGCCTTTTGCATCGAGCGCAGACCTTGCGGCAAAGCCTGAAAAACTGGAAATACTCGACGATGGGGTTTACGCGCTGACGGCCGAGGGCGACCCCAATGTCGGGGCGATTGAGGGTGAGGATTTTCTGGTCTGCATCGAGGCACGGGCAACCCCCGCTGCCGCACGCGACTGGCTCGCCAAACTACGCGAACACAGCGACAAGCCGGTGAAATACCTTATTCTCACCCATTATCACGCGGTGCGTGTTCTTGGCGCCAGTGCCTTTGATGCCGAACATATCATCGCCTCTGAGGCCACTCGCCAGTTGATCGAAGAGCGCGGTCGCCAAGATTGGGACAGCGAGTTCGGGCGGATGCCGAGGCTGTTCAAACAGCCCGAAGAAATTCCCGGGCTGACCAAGCCCACCCAGACATTCGCTGACCATCATGTCATCGAGCTCGGCGGTGATCGTGGCAAACTCGATCTGCGCTTTTGCGGGCGCGGGCATACGGCCGGCGATATTGTCGTCTGGCATGACAAGTCCCGAACGCTCTTTGCCGGTGACCTGGTTGAAGCACAGGCGGCGCTTTACACAGGCGACGCGTTTCATTTTGACTGGTCAACCCGCACACTCGATACAGTAAAGGCGTTTGGCGCCGAAAACCTGATCGGCGGGCGCGGAGCCGTCGCACGCGGGGACAGTGCATGCAACGCGGCAATCGAACAGACTCGCGGTTTCCTGGACGGCATGATTGAGAAAGTGGGCGCTGTCCACCGCGCCGGTGGAGCGTTGAAAGAAGCGTTCACCGCCACCCACGCAGAGCTTTCGCCAAAGTTTGGCCACTGGCCGATATTCGAGCATTGCCTGCCGTTCAACGTCCAGCGGCTGTGGGACGAGTTTGACGGGATCGACTGGCCGCGTATCTGGACGATGGAACGGGATCGCGAGGTCTGGGCGCAATTGCAGGACTGAAGCTGATGAAGGGCATTGCCATCCCGATCTGGAAGCAATTGGAGGCGACTCCAAAACCTGTATTGGACTGCGAGCACCACACCATCATGATCGTAGGCGGTGGGCCGGTGGGGCTCACCCTGGCGCTCGACCTCGGTCTTAAAGGACAGAAGGTCGTTCTTATCAACCAGCTGGATCATATTCCAGGCGGCTCCAAAGGGATTTGCTACTCCAAACGCACACTCGACATCTGGAACCGGATGGACGTTGCAAAACCGATGCTCGCCAAGGGCGTTGCCTGGAACAAGGGCAAGGTGTTTCGCGGGACAAGCCACCAGCCGATCTACGCGTTTGACCTGATGGAAAAGGGCGATCAGGAAATGCCCGCCTTCATCAACCTCCAGCAATATCACGTCGAGGCAATTCTGATCGACAAGCTCTCGCGCATGGAGAATGTCGATCTGCGTTGGGGGCATTGCCTGACCGACACCGTTCCCGACGCGAACGGTGTCGAGATCAGCGTCGAGACTGGCGCGGGTAGCTATCACGCGCGTTGTGATTGGCTGATCGCCTGCGATGGCAGCAAGTCAAGCATTCGGGAGCTATTGGGTCTCGATTTTGCCGGGCGGGTGTTCGAGGATAATTTTCTGATCGCCGACATCAGGATGAAGGGAGACCGCGCCGCAGAGCGCTGGTTCTGGTTCGATCCGCCGTTCAACCCGGGCCGGTCGGCATTGCTCCATCGCCAGCCCGATGACATTTGGCGGCTCGATTTTCAGCTGGGCCGCGATGTTGATCGCAAGGCGGCGGTGCTTCCTGAAAATGTCGATCCACTGATCCGGGGAATGCTGGGGCCGGACGTGGCTTATGAGCCGGTCTGGTATAGCCTTTACACCTTCCAATGTCGGCGGATGGAGCGCTTCGTGCACGGGCGGGTGCTGTTTGCAGGCGATGCCGCACATCTGGTTTCACCCTTTGGCGCACGCGGCGCCAATGGCGGCATTGCCGATGCGGACAATCTTGGCTGGAAGCTCGATCGGGTAATTCGCGGCGAAGCGCCGCACAGCTTGATCGAAAGTTACAATGCGGAGGCGATCACAATCGCCGATGAAAATATCCTGAACTCCACGCGCGCGACCGATTTCATTTCGCCAAAAAGCGCGGCGAGCCGCGCCATGCGCGACGCCGTGCTTGACCTTGCAACGGCCCAAGATTTTGCCCGGCCCTTTGTCAATTCGGGCAGGCTCTCAAACGCGGTTCCGCTTGGGCAAGGTGGCTTGCAAACGCCCGATTGCCCCAAGGCCGATTGGCAAGGCGGCATCGCCCCCGGCTGGCCAGCCGCTGATGCAAAGACCCGTTCGGGCTGGCTGCTTGCCAAACTGGGCGGGCTGTTCACCCTGCTCTCCAACGGCCAGTCGCCAGCCGTCGACGGCTGCACCCAGCTCGATATGACGGGCGAAGATCAAGTCTGCGCTGCATTTGACTTGGCTCCGGGCGACGCCTGCCTGATCCGGCCTGACCAGATTGTTGCCGCGCGTTGGCGGGGGCCTGACGCCCAGCAAATCCGTGCAGCACTTTCCAGCGCGATAGGATCTGGCCAGCGTGATAGGAGCTGGCAATGACTGATAGTCGCACCGCCCCTTGCAGCGTCGATGATGTCTATGCGCGGCTAGGCAGTCTGGTTGCTGACCAAAGCGAGCCAGAGACAATCCGGGCGATGACCCGGCTGATCTTGCTGATGGCGAATGAAATTGGCGATTTTGCAACGGTTTGTGCGCTGATCGAGCAAGCGCGATCCAAAGGAGACTGACATGAGCGAAGGAAAATTGAGCGGCAAAGTGGCGCTGGTAACCGGTGCCGGACGTATCAAGGGCATTGGTGATGCCTGCGCGCGGCGGCTTTCGCTGGAGGGCGCGCATGTGATCGTGGCCGATCTTCCTCAGCGGCGCCGCGACCTTGAGATTGAGGGCATCGCCGAAACCGCGCATGATATGAACCATCTCCACGCGCTTGCCGCTGAACTTGGCGCGAGCGGGGCAGAAGCAATGGCGATCGCGCTCGATGTCACCGACCCGGCACAGTGCAAAGCTGCGATCGATGCGGCCATCGCCAAATTCGGCCGGCTCGACATATTGGTCAACAACGCTGGCACCGCCGTGGGTGCAGGGGCGTTTCTTGACCTTGCCATACAGGCCTGGGACGCGAGCTGGGCGGTCAATGTGCGCGGCATGGTCGAGCTAATCCGCAATGCCATTCCGCATATGCAGGCACAGGGCGGCGGCGCCATCGTCAACGTCTCGTCGCTGCTGGGGCTGGGCGCTGTGCCAGGCTATGCGGGCTATGTGACGACCAAATTCGCCGTAGTCGGGCTGACCAAGGCTGTCGCCGCCGAATTTGGACCTGACAAAATCCGCTGCAATGCGGTCTGCCCCGGCATGATTGCGACCCTGATGGGCGAAAGCGAAGCGCATCTGATCGCCGCCGAACATGGCGTCAGCTTTGATGAAGCCAAGACCCTGATGGCCGAACCAGCCGCACTCAAGCGGCTGGGTGAAGCCGATGATGTTGCCGATGTCGTCGCATTTCTCGCCAGCGAAGATGCACGCTTTGTAACGGGCACCGCCATTTCGGTGTCGGGCGGAATGCCAGGCGGACTGTAGCCGCCCGATACCGTCAATAAAATAGGGCGCCCGTTTTGCGGACGCCCCAGGTGGTGAGTTCGATTAAGTCTATATTAGTTGTCCGCCGCGATTTCCGAGACGCCGGATGATTCCATCCGGCTCAAAATCACTCTAGGGTCAGGACCCTAGTTCCCAGCAGGTGCTGCTCTGGTATCGGCCATCTGGCGTGCATCAGCAGGGCGCACTTCTGTCGCACCAAGGATGCGCAAAGCCGTGCGATATTGCCGAGCCGCCGCGCCTTCTGCGCGGGCATTGCACAGATTTTGGCCATTGGCGATGAAGCGCTGCGCGCGATGAAGCGCAGCCGCGTCGGTAGAGGCCGCAGCGGCCGCACGAACCTGTGCGGGCAGCTCGGTGCAACGATAATCGCCCGATGGGGCTTGCGCATGGGCCAATGTCGGCAGCGACAAAAGAGCGAGCGGTGCCAGCGCAAATGAAGCCGCAGTGAGGAGAGCCGAAAGGCTGAAGTTTTTCATGGGAGAGTTCCTTTTTTTCCGGAAACTTTTCGTTTCCTTATGAAACTTAATAGCCCCACTTCCCTTTTTCGATAATCCACTATAATATGCAAAGACTATGAAGTCTGATTACATAAAACTCGGTAGCCAGCTCGATGGTGTTGAGGCTTTCCTGCGTGTTGCGCAGCATCGCAGCTTTTCTGCGGCGGCGCGTGATCTCGGTGTCTCACCATCGGCAATGAGCCAGACGATCCGGTCATTGGAAGATCGGATTGGCGCTCCATTGTTCATGCGCACGACCCGCAGTGTCGGCCTGACTCAGGCGGGTGAAGTGTTCCTGAAGCAAGCAGGGCCGGCGATGGAATCGCTCAGCTCAGCTTTTGAATCGGCGCATATATTGGGAGAAAGGCCAGCCGGACTGTTGCGAATCAACTTGCCTCGCGCCGCCATTCCCCACGTCATAGAGCCCATATTGGGCGGTTTTTGCGCAGCCTATCCCGAGATTGAAATCGAAATTTATGGCGAAGACGAAATGATCGACCTGGTTGAATCTGGCTTTGATGCAGGGATCAGGCTAGGCGAATCACTGCGGCCAGACATGGTGGCAATGCGCGTTTCCGAACCGTTTGAGCTATTGATCGCAGGCTCGCCAAAATATTTTGCAGAGCATGGCCATCCGCAAATCCCGTCAGATTTACGCCGTCATAAATGCATCCGGTGGCGCGGCCCAAGCGGTCTGTCGGACCATTGGACCTTGATGGATCAAGGGCGACCGATAGAGGTCGCGGTTACTGGGCCAATGATTTCCAACAGCAATGTCGCGATCCGCTCTGCCGCGCTCATCGGCTTGGGGCTGATATATACAGCCGAGCCTGTCCTCTCCGATGCGCTGTCCAGCGGGCGGTTGGTGCAGACGCTGGCGGATTATTCGCCAAAAAGCGACGGCCTCTTTCTCTATTATCCAAGCCGCCGACAGGTCATGCCAAAATTACGCGCCTTTATCGATTATGTTCGCGACCATAGGCCTGATATTTAAGGTCAGGACCTATTAATCGCACAAAGTTCAGCTTTGCAGCCATTTAGCGATTGAAGCTAGGCGCAGATGGAAAGTCCCGCCATAAGGCCCACTATAAGGGAAGTGCACCACGGGACGGACGCAGCGCATGATTGACCTCACCACATTCGATGTCTCGGCCATCGTCCCATTCATCCTCGTCGGCTTTGCAGCGCAACTGGTTGATGGTGCACTGGGCATGGCCTTTGGTGTCATTACCTCGACCTTGCTGGTCGGCGTCCTTGGCATTCCGCCCGCTCAAGCAAGCGCCAAGACGCATATTGTTGAAATATTCACGACCGGCGTTTCGGGCATCAACCACCTGCTTCACAAAAATATCGATGCGCGGCTGTTTTTCCGCTTGCTCATTCCCGGTGTCATCGGTGGGGTCATTGGCGCCTATATGCTTACAAATATCGACGGCGCCGCCGTCAAACCCTATGTCCTGGCCTATCTTGCGGGCATCGGCCTATGGCTATTGTGGCGTGGGCTCGACCATAATCCGCACATCAAAGACCCCAAAATTGTCGCGCCGCTGGGCATCATAGGGGGTTTTCTTGATGCGGCTGGTGGCGGCGGATGGGGGCCGGTTGTGACCTCAAACCTGTTGGTGCAAGGCGCGGAACCGCGCAAGGTCATCGGCACCGTCAATGCCGTCGAATTTTTCCTGACCCTCACCATTTCCGCAACCTTTGTGTGGAATCTGGGGTTGAACCAGTTCAGCACGGCGGTCGTCGGCCTGTTGATCGGTGGGGTGGTGGCGGCACCATTGGGCGCCGTTCTGGCCAAGCGCGTTCCGGCCAAAACACTGCTGCTTATGGTCGGCGTTGTCCTGACGATTACCAGCGGTTACGGCATTTTTCGCGCGCTTGGCTGATCATCTTCGCTTTCGTCATGTTTATTGACCCAGGCTGGGTAAAAAACAGGCTCGCGGGTTGACCATCCTGGCGCGGTGGCCGCGCTTTCAGCGATCGAGCCCAATAAAGCCTTGCGTTTATCGGGGTGAAGATGGGGCAGTGTCGCAGCGGCACAAAATGCCCCGGGCAACCACGGCCGCGCGCCTGCGCCTAAAAGTCGTTCGTATAAAAAGCGATAGGCGGCAAAATTGGGTAAACAGCCCTGCCCCAAATCAAAGGCAGCAAGCGTAACCAATACGCCCATGAAGCGGCCGATCCCTTCCAGTCCGCTATCATCGGGAATGGCATTACGAATGTCGGTCATCTTCGCATAGACGTGCTTTTGAACCTGTATTCCGGCCTCCTCAACCGCATCACGAGACCAGAGCGTGACCGCATCATCACGGCGCAGGCCCACATCAAGCGAGCGGCGAATATAGCGCTGGGTGCGTGCAGAAAAGCTCGCAAATTCACGCATTTCTGCGATTGCCAAGTCGCCCTGCGGGCGCTGATAGCGGATGGCCATGCCGTCATTCCCTTCGGGGTTACGCATTGTCACACCCCATCATTGCACCAATATGGTTGCCAGGTGATTAACCTTGGTGAACCGCCATTGGGTTTGCCCTCGGGCTTATGCCGCGCTAAGCGTAGCGAATGACACAGCCCGTTATTTCGGCCACCGGCCTTTTCACTCCCGCTGAATCCATTTCGAATGCCGAGCTTGTGGCGAGTTTCAACGCTTATGCTGCGGTGCACAATGCCCAGAACACCGCCGCCATAGCAGCCGGCAACACAGCCGCCATAGATATGAGCAGCACCGATTTCATCGAAAAAGCCAGCGGCATCCTCTCCCGTCATGTCATGGATAAAGGCGGCGTGCTCGATCCCGCCATCATGCGTCCACGCGCGCTTGAACGCCCCGATGATCAGCTATCCATCATGGCCGAAATTGGCGTGGCGGCGGCGCGTGATGCGCTGTCTCGCGCGGGCCGCGATGCCGCCCAAGTTGACGCCGTGTTATGCGCCGCGTCGAGCATCCAGCGTCCCTACCCCGCCATCGCGATCGAGATACAAGATGCGCTGGGCATCAGCGGCTTCGGCTTTGACATGAATGTCGCCTGTTCCTCAGCAACCTTTGGCATTCAAATGGCGGCCGATTTCATCCGCGCGGGCAATGCTAAAAGTGTGCTGGTGATCAGCCCTGAAATCACCTCTGGCCACCTTAATTGGCGCGACCGCGACAGTCATTTCATCTTTGGTGATGTGGCGACAGCGGTGCTGGTAGAATCCGCGGATATTGCCCCCGCACAACATTGGGAAATCCTGGGCACCAAACTCAAAACCCAATTTTCAAACAATATCCGCAACAATTTTGGCTTTTTGAACCGCACCAACCCCGACCATATGGGCGATGCCGACAAATTATTTGTTCAGGAAGGGCGCAAGGTGTTCCGCGAAGTCGTGCCGATGGTTTCCGCGATGATCGGCGAGGAATTGGCTAAACTCGGCCTCAGCGGCGCCGACATGCGGCGCATCTGGCTGCACCAGGCCAACGCCAATATGAACCGCCTGATTGCCAAGGCAGTGTTCGGCCATGATGCCACTCCGGACGAGAGCCCGACGGTGCTCGATACCTATGCCAATACCTCGTCAGCGGGGTCTATCATCGCATTCCATAAACATAGCGACGATCTGTCATCGGGCGACGCGGGCCTGATCTGCTCATTCGGTGCCGGTTATTCGGCGGGCTGTGTGTTCGTGCGCAAGGCGGGTTAACCGACCCCCGCCTTGGTCAATTCCGGCCCCAGCCGCCGCGTTAGCCACAGCCACCACATTTTGAAATCAGCGGCCAGACTCCATAGTGGATAGGTAAAGGTCGCCGGTCGGTTACGCTCAACCGCAAAATGCGCGACCCACGCAAATGTATATCCGGCGATCGGCATCGCCGCAAACAACCCCCATCGCCCTGTCCACAACGCAGCCAGGCCAAGCAATACCACCAAGCTGGTCCCCATATAATGAAGCGCGCGGGTGTGCATTTTCCTATGCTCGCCAAGATAATAAGGCCAGAATTCGGCGAAACTGGTGATTGTTCGTTTGGCCATACCGCCCTCCTGATAGACAAACCTAACGCCCAAACCTTGCCATCGCAAGCGCCAGCGCATAGCCATAGCGATTGATGAGTAAGGGATAAGCGCATGCAATCAGCAACCTGGATTTCGCTTGGGCTTTATTTCGCGGCGATGATCGGCATCGGATTCTATGCCTGGGCCAAATCCAATGCGACCGCCGAGGGCTATATGCTTGGAGGGCGCGATCTCGGCCCCGCTGTCACCGCGCTGTCGGCGGGGGCCAGCGACATGTCGGGCTGGCTGCTGATGGGCTTGCCCGGCGCGGTTTATCTGGGCGGGCTTAGCGCAGCGTGGATCGGCATTGGCCTGACTATTGGCGCTTATCTGAATTATCGCATCGTTGCGCCGCGGCTGCGCACTTATACTGAACTGGCCAACGACGCGATCACCATCCCCGACTTTCTGGAGGAGCGCTTTGGCGATACCAGCCGTATTTTGCGGGTTGTTGCCGCGCTGGTAATCATTGTATTTTTCACCCTCTATTGCAGCGCCGGCATGGTCGCAGGCGGCAAGTTTGCGGTTGCGGCTATGGACCTTGATTATCAAAGCGGTGTAGCCCTTTGTGCAGGCGTAGTTGTCATTTATGTGCTGTTCGGCGGCTTCCTTGCTGTCAGCCTGACCGATTTCGTCCAAGGGGTCATCATGTTCCTCGGGCTCGTCATCGTGCCGATTGTTGCACTGTCAGCGGTGGGCGGATGGGACAGCATGCTTGCCACACCCTTTTCAACCGCGGCGGCGGGGGCCGTTGGCGCGGGCGGCGCTAACGTGCCGATAGACCGCACCAGCCTGTTATCCGGAACCAGCTTCATCGGTATCGTCAGTGCCGCCGCATGGGGGCTGGGCTATTTCGGACAGCCGCACATCATCGTCCGCTTCATGGCGATCCGGCGAGTGCAGGATTTACGTGTCGCGCGGCGCATCAACATCGGCTGGATGGCGATCAGCCTCGCGGGCGCGATCATGACCGGCCTCATCGGCGCGGCGTGGGTGGCGCAGGGGCACGGAACCGTGACCGATCCCGAAACCATTTTCATTGCGCTTTCCAAAACGCTGTTTCATCCGCTGGTTACCGGATTTTTGCTGGCCGCAATCCTTGCCGCAATCATGTCGACCATATCATCACAATTGCTTGTCACTGCAAGCAGCCTGGCCGAAGATATCTGGCGCGGAGTCATTTCTCGCAAAGCCAGCGAAGCATTGGTCGTCGCCATCGGGCGGGTGTCTGTGCTCATTGTCGCAGCTGTTTCGGCGGTGTTAGCGATGAACCCCGACAGCAGCATCCTTGCGCTAGTTTCCAATGCCTGGGCCGGGTTTGGCGCGGCCTTCGGCCCTGTTATTATCGCCAGCCTTTGGTGGCGAGGAACAACGCGATGGGGCGCTTTGGCGGGAATGGTGACGGGCACAGCAATGATTATCCTGTGGATAAACATGGGTTGGTCGGCGACGTTATACGAAATCGTCCCAGGATTTTTTGCCGCCAGTATCGCCATATGGCTGGTCAGCAAGGTCACGGCCAAGCCCGCCGCCGATCGCCTCGCCCTGTTTGGCCGCGCGGCGGATGCCGCCCGATAATAATCCGGCGGATGCGGCCAAATAGTGACTCGGCGGATGCGGCTCGACAATCATGGCCGTCATCAGTAGCATAAGAAAACGCGCTCATATTGCGCCTATATAAGGATTAACCCATGGCAACTGCCCAAGGAGCCTTTTCAAGTGAGATGAGGCCATCGAACGACTCGGAAAAGGCAGCGAGACAAGAACCTCTTCGCAATATGCCCGAAGCGGAATGGGCGGCGCGACAGGAGCTCGCCGCCTGTTATCGCATCTTTGCGATGTTGGGTTGGGACGAGATGATTTTCAATCATATCACGGTCAAAGTGCCAGGAGAGGACGGCGCCTTCCTGATCAACCCCTTTGGCATGCATTTTTCCGAAGTGACCGCTTCGTCACTGATTAAAATCGACATTGATGGCAACAAGGTGGATGCCGACAATCCTTGGCACGTCAACAAGGCTGGCTTTGTCCAGCACAGCCTGTTCCATCGCGTGTTGCCAGACGCGCACGCCATAATCCACACCCACACCACCGCGACAATGGCGGTATGCTCGCTGGAAGGTGGGCTGCAACCCACCAATTTTTACGCCTGCAATTTCATGGGCCAAATAGCCTATCATGATTTTGAGGGGGTGACGGTGCGCGAAGAAGAAGGGACACGGTTGGTCGAGCATCTGGGCGACAAACGCATATTGATGCTCAAGAACCATGGGCCTGTGGTTATGGGCAAAACGCTGACCGATGCCTTCATCAAATATTGGGCTTTGCAACGCGCATGTGAAATACAAATGGCGACGATGAGCATGGGTAAGCCTATCTCTATTAGTGATGATGTCGTGGCCGTGCATCAGCGAGACATTTTTATGGCGCAAACTCCAATGGGTTCGGGTCGTTCAGAGTTTGACGCGATGGTGCGCCGGGTGGATAAAATCGATGCCAGCTGGCGCGAGTAGCTCGCCAGCGCTAGGGGAAGTCAGAAAGGACTCCCATGACCGCCTTCACCGTCAATGACCGCCCAGTGCGATACCGCATGGCCCCCACAACGCCATTGCTGTTTGCGCTGCGCGAGGCATCAAACCTCACGGGAACCAAATATGGTTGTGGATCTGGCGATTGCGGTGCGTGCACCGTCGATATTGATGGCGCCGCAGTGCGCAGTTGCCAGATCAGCATCGCGGATTGCGAGGGGCGCATCGTCACCACCATCGAAAATCTATCGCTCGATCGCAGCCATCCTGTGCAGCAGGCATGGGCAGTCGAACAAGTCACACAATGCGGGTTTTGCGAACCTGGGATGATTATGGCGATAGCTGCATTGCTTAAACATAATGCCAACCCCAGTGACGAGGAGATTGACGCTTCGATCACAAATATCTGTCGATGCGGCATATATCCGCGGATCAAGCCGACAATCCGCCGCGCCATCCGCATCGCCAGCGGACAGGAGCGCGCCGCCGCCGCGCCGCCGCCCGGTATCCGCCCGCGCGACGCCGCGCGTGTCGTCCCCGCGCTCACGCCAAGCGGGGAGTGAGGACGTCGATTTTTTCAGCCCATTTCAAGCCATTTGGATTTGGGTCAACATATTACGCTCACCCGATCGGCTGACTAAGGCATAGCCAATGCCTTTGATAGTGCGTAACATCGCATGGGGGTGGCCATGGTCGATGCGCTGTCGCAATCGTGACATGTGGACATCAATGCGATTGGTACCCGGGTCAAAATCGATCCGCCAAACGGCGCGCAGCAAATCAATCCGTGGAACGGCCTGATCGCGCGATCGCGCCAGGTGTGAAAGCAGGTCAAATTCTCGTAACGGCATTGCAATAGGCCGGCCGCCCCGCGCAACACGGCGGTCAATTAGGTCAATTTCCAGCTCGTCACAAGCTAGGAGCGCATTTTGGGTGGCTGAATAGCGACGCATGAGCGAACGCAGGCGTGCGGCAATTTCTCGACCATCACCCAAGCAATAGACCGCATCATCGGCACCGTTGATAAGCGCAGCCGTTCGCTGAGTGGCGCAATCTTCTAAGGTTAAAGCCAGTATCGGACACTCGCAGACCGCACGTCGATCTAAAATACTCTTGTCTTTTAGGTCAATGCGGATCGAATATGGCGCAAACACTAGCGCATCAAACCTTGGGCATCTCCACCCGTCAGCACCAAAAGCAGGGCTCGATATGTGCACAACGCCCATTCCGGCCGCCCCCAGTGCATCTTTGATGTGACTGAAAATCAAAATATCTGATGTGCACACCCCTATTTTAGGCTGTCGATCAAATAGATGGTATTCAACAAGCCTCAAGACATTCATCCATCCCACCGAGCTGAGACGCCAACAAAGCACATGCCTCGTTGCTTACAAGAGACGATGCGTCCGATTGTGCCATTTCCATCAATGCCACCCTCTTGGATGGGCTAATCTCATTGCCAATCAAGGCGCGCCATGCCTGCCACCGAACGCGCTCGCTTGGGTGGCGCCGCGCAAACTCATGAGCCAAATCGAGGCCATCGCCTGAAAGCGCGGCGGCGATGCGCAGCGCAATTTCATTTGGGCTCAATGTCGCGATGGATGACACACAATGACGGTCAAGATCAAAATGATATTGATCGCGCCACACCGCTGTGGGGTTTTCAGCTATTATATTGAGGCTGATGGATAAGGCAGCAGGCGGCAGTTGATCATGAACATCGCGATGCGCGCGATAGTGCAATAATCGCCCGCGATTTAAAACACCCTCTTCCACAGGGGTCAATTCAACGGCTTCTCCAGCATAGCCGGTAACCGTTGCATAGTCATATTCATACCAGCGGCTGCGATAACCAGGCCCCAAATAGCCAACGGTGATGAAATCAAAATTATGATCATGTGGTTTATGATAGGCGTAATGACCCGCGCTACTAGCCCGCAAAACGGGGTCATCCGCTGAAGGCCAAAAATTGGCGCGGATGAAATGACTGCCTGCAACACGATTGAGCATGAGAACCTGTGCGCCATAGGGGTTTGTGGCTCGAGAGTTGTCCCAGCTATTTTTCAACACCCCGAGCGCGTGATCCGCAAGAAAATTGCTGTTTGCGGATAATCGTGCCAGCAGGTGAGCGGCCAAAGCCACGCCCTCAGCATTTGATAAATCGACAGCCGTCTCTCCAAGCCTTGCATTAAACTCTTCGAGTTCAAATGCTTGTGCGCCAATTGCAGAGCCGAGATCATCTGCCATATCAATGTACTTTTTGTGCTAATAATGATCGAACACCTTGTGCGACCGTCCGAACAGAAGGGTCGACATCGCCCTTGGCCATGGCCTCCAGCTTCGGCCATGCGCGAACAGGGTCATGATGTACTAATCGGCGCATCGCCTCCCAGCGCAGCATGGAATCGCCATGGTCGGTCAGTTGATCATAAACATCCAGCCATTCATCACTGCCCTTCGCCTCGGCTTCGTCAGCCAGAAGAAGTAACGCCAACTGAGCCGAAACATCGCGATCAGCGACCGCGCGGCGGAGCAATTGTCCGGTTGCCACATCATAGGCGTTTACCCTCGCGCCGCCGACTGGCTTTTGATAGGCAAAGCGCAGCAATATCGCATCGCGGTGGACGGATTTTATCAATAATTGCTCGTTCTGACACTCAACCGTAACGGGTTGATGCTTTTTCAGGGTGACGCTTTCTCCTGCCTCCACACCATCGTCACACAGAATGAAGCGATCTGTTATCACTGGCCCGCCATCAATCAATATTGTCATGCTATACCCATCATCGAACATGACATATGGTGCGTGCAATTGAGCAAACGCCATGGAATCTAACAGTGTGAGCGTACAACTGGCATTTTGCGCAACCGATAGCGCCAGCCCGATCATACCATCTGTTGAGAATATCCCTCGGGAGATGTGCGCAAAATCGTCGGTGCGCATATGCGTGGCAATGCTGTCGACAAAACCATAGACCCAATCCAAAGATTGGGTCCATGGCAACAGCCTTGACGTAAAATCGACAGCGGATGTGGGCGGGCTATCGCTCATCGCAGAAAGCACCACAGCAAGACGCGAAATCATCGGCTGGGCATGAAAATCACTCGCCCATGCCCGTCCAACCTCATCAATCAAAGACTGGCGACAGGGGTCGTCCAGGAACGTGCTAAAATCAGAATTGATGCGCATCCTTCATTTTTCACCCACGCGGCTCTTCTCCCCGGCCGACCTCAATAAGGATAACTGTCACAACAACGTCAAAGACGCCCGAAATTGTCAATTGCCCCGTAGGCTCGATCGCGCCATGCGCAGCCGGAATATTGGACAATGATGGCAGGCCATCGAGTGCAATGGATGGTAATTTCATCAGAAATCTCCTCTTCTTCGCAAAGCGCGACAAGTGGATGAGTATGAATTTCTGCCACGCCCTCCAAATTAACTTTGCTTAATCTTAGCGCCATGACCCATCAGCTCAGCTCATTGTGGACGGATGGGCACAATAGACGCGCTGATGCGCACTGGCGGCTCCGATGGTCGCGGAGTTTGCCGTCGCAAAGTGATGGCGATGCGCCGATTGCGCGGATCGCCAGGGCTGTTGGCCAACAATGGTTCCTGATCTGCCACGCCCTCAATCCGTGAAAAACGAGAAGAGCCGACACCTGCGCGAGCCAATGCGGCGCGGGTGCGCTCCGCTCTTGCGGTTGAAAGCATCCAATTGTTCATCACCTGCCCCACCCTGAACGGCACGGCATCAGTATGGCCACGGACGATAATAGTGTTTGGGGCCGATGCGATGTTGCGCGCGACACTATCAACCAGTGCACGCGCCTGTGGCAGCAAAGTGTCGGTGCCGCTGGCAAACATCGCAAAGTTTGCGCCTTCCATCAGGTCAATCTGCAACCCTTCATCGGTTTGCATCATACGGATCTGGCTGGCCAATTGCTGGAGTTGTGGTTCGTTTGCCAGCTCGCGCTCAATCGCCCGCTCTATCGCAACCAGCTTGGCCGTTTCAGCCGCTGCCTGACGCGCTTCGGATTGCCCGCCCGATGAATCACGCGGAATAGTCATGCTCCGTGTTCCGGTTTGCCCTGCCCGGTGCGGGTAATTGTCTGCGGAAACGATAGAATCTCCCCCCAACAAACCATTTGACCCTGCGCTTTCCTGGCGCATTTCGACCAATGTAGGTGCGAAATAATCCGCCAATCCCTTGCGCTTTTCTTCGTCGGTCATGCCCAGCAGCCACATCAGCAGGAAAAACGCCATCATCGCCGTAACAAAATCTGCATAGGCTATTTTCCATGCGCCGCCATGATGGGCCGCATGCGCTTCCATGATGACTTTTTTGACGATGATGGGCCGAATGTCATTGGCCGCATTGCGCGCAGGAGTTGCAGTCGTCATGGTCTATCGCCCGCGCATACCATCGAAAACGTCGGCAAAACTCGGTTGATTTGGCGCCTGTATGCCTGAACGAGCGGCTTCAATAACTAATGGCAGAGGGTGGCCATGCAATGAGGCAATAATAATCTGTTTGACCACCTGATAGATTGCTGAATCAGATTCTATCACCTGGCGTGCGCGATTGGCAAAGGGCGCTACAAAACCATAAGCCAGCAAAACCCCGAGAAATGTCCCCACCAACGCCGAGCCGATCATCTCACCAAGCACTTCTGGTGGCGCATCGATGGATGCCATGGTTTTGACCACACCCAGCACCGCCGCGACGATGCCCAGCGCCGGCAAGGCGTCAGCGAGCGTTTGCAGCGAGTCCGCCGGGCGAACAGCATCATGGTGATGCGTCTTGATGCTGCTATCCATCACTTCTTCAACAGCATGGGTATCGAGCGTGCCCGACGACACCACGACAAGCCGCAATGTGTCACAGATGAGGTGGACCAGCGCATGATCCTTCAGCAATTTTGGATAGGCCGCAAAAACACTGCTGGCGGCAGGGTCTTCGATGTGCGGTTCGACCGCAACTGGCCCATCACTCCGCAGCATTTTCATTAACCCCGCGACCAAAAAAATTGTGTCGAGAAAATCCTGCCGGCCGAATGTCGTGCCCTTAAAGACTTTTTTTAGGCCGCCGCCCAAGCCCACCAACTCTTTTTTGGAATTGCCTGTAATGGTTGAACCCACTGCGGCGCCGCCAATCACCATCATTTCGACTGGCAGAGCATGCAGGATTACGGCGATGCTACCGCCGCTGACGATGAAGCCGCCAAACACCATGATCAGCAGGATTACGATGCCAATGGCAGCAAACATCATCTATCCCTTTGCATAGTGCTACAGCAAATTGCTCAAGGTGAAAGACGGACAATGGGGCGTTAACTTTAGGGTCAGGGACCAGATAAATCACGAACATCAATTCACCCCAATAGGTCGAATAATGTCCGCGACCAACTGCGCGCAAAAGTCGCCTGTGTTGCCTGCTGCGCTAGCTGATAAGATTGCTGCTGGATAACGGTTTCACCTATATCAGCCCCGTCAATCCGCGATTTTTCTTCGGTATCAATCAGTTTGCTGGCGGCTAATTGCTCAATGCGCTCGTCAATACGCTGCTCTATGATCCCTTGCGCCGAACGCATGGCAACAACATGTCTGTCTGCTGCACCCACCTGGTCCAGCCCCATCGCCAACAATGTTCGGCGCGCAGCAGAGTCTGCTGTGCGAAGCGCCGCGCCCGCGTCGCGCAAAATGCTGGAAATGCTCGCCTGTCCTGCTGCTATACTTACCGTATCAAAAATTATTGTGCTCTGCATCGTCGCTGATAGCTGCTGATCATTGCCGACCGGAACCGCCAGCGGCAATGGCGAAAACACAAGATCTCCTGTGCTGTTTCGGGTTGCCCGCGCGTCCTCAATCACGGGGATAAGCGATTCAATCTCGGTGGCTATCGCTGCCCTGTCCGATGTCGAATGCGTATCATTACTGCCCCTGACTATCAGTTCGCGCGCACGTTGCAACGCGCTCGATATCGAAATCATGGCGGTTTCAGCATGCGCACCATCTGCTGCCAATGCATGAAGATTGGCTCCCCAGGCATTATTATCACTTTCGCGCCTGCTGATCCTGATCGATTGGGCATAGCCGACGGGGTCGTCCGACGGCCTGATACGTTTTTTGGTCGTAGCTATTTGTTGCTGCGCGCGGTCAATTTGCGCAGCTTGTCGCTGCATATGACGCACGACCTGCTGCCCGCGGAAAAATGTCCCGTTAATCATAGCCATCACTCACAATATCTGAATCACTTCGTTGATCGTCTCTTGGGCCACCCGCACAATCCGCGCCGCCGCGTTATAGGCCAGTTGCAGCCGCAACAGCTCCGCTGCTTCCTGATCAAGGTCCACTCCGGTCACGCTGTCCAGTGCGCTCAAATTGGATTGATGAAGCGTGTCAGCCGCCCCATGTTCCACGCTCGCCGCAGCACTCTGACTGGCGGCCAGGGTGGAAATGCCGGTCCAGCCTTCCTCTAAAGCCCATGATCCGCGCGAGGCGCTTAATGCTTGCAAATTGGCATTGGCGGCCTGACCCGCCCGAGCAAACGCCAATTGATCAGGGTTGGTAATCAAAGCGGTGAGAGAAGCGGCATCAGCGCCTTGAAACAACGGCGAGCCCGAAACACCCGATTGATTAATCCCTGCTGCGGACCAGCTATTGAATCGACTGGCCACGGATAGCGCCAGATTATTGATCGCAGAGAGCTGTGATTTGGCCGTGGCATCGGCCGCCAAGTGACCCGCAATCTTCCCAGCAGCGGGTGTGATATCCACTATATCAGCCGCATTAATGGCCGCAACAGCGCGCGTTCCATCACTATGGTTTATGGTCCGCAATGTCCGTGCACCAGCAGCATCAATCATGACGGCGCTGCCATGCCTTGCGCTCACTTCTCCTTGCGGGCCCAGCACAATATCGGCGTCAAGCTCTTCAGTCAGCGCGTTAATCTGCCCATCCCTAGCGTCTTCCAGCGAAGCTCGAAGCGCCGAGCCATGGGGTGCGACCTTGAGTGCGCTGTTGATAGAGCCAAGCTGGACTAGCGCGGCATTGGCACGATCAACCGAATAGGCAAGCGCATCGCCAATTCCCTGCTCCACATCACGCAATCCAGCGTGAGTTTGGCGGAAAGATGCGGTGAGGGAATCGATCCTGCCCAGCCATTGCACTCGCAATGTGCGATCACCAGGATTAGCGGCCAATCGATCAGCGCCAGCGAAAACAGCGGATAATGACGCGCCGATAGCAGCGCTCTCTTCGTTGAGGCGCGTTTCAATCGCTTGGAGCCAGGTTTGTTTGACAGCTGCGGCACCGAGGCGGCTGCCGCTGTCCCAGGCAGTGCGGGCCAGCCGCTCTTGCCAATTACGCTGTATCGATTCGACTGAAACGCCGTTAAATTGAACACTCGCAGACGCCGAACGCGCGCCATTGAGCCCGGTTCCCACCTCGGCGAGCGAGACTATTCTGCGCGAATAACCAGGCGTTTGAGAGTTGGCGACATTCTCGCCCACAGCATTCAGCGCGGATCGATAGGTCGATAAAGCCGTGGCGCCGATGCGCAGCAAATCAGCCATGATCTTCGCCCTCATGGGAAAATTGATTGAGCAACATTGCAGCAATACCAAAGCCTTGTTTCGACAAGCTATCAGCAAGCCGCGCATCCCCCATCTCGCGAAATTGATCGCTCGCCGCGTTGGATAGAGGGTCATCAGAGAGCTTTGCCGACCGCATCGCGCCGAGCATTTGACGCAAGAAAATGGCCTCAAACGCTTGCGCTTGCTGTGTCAATTGCTGACGCCGCTGCCCCGTTGGGGTGGGCGAAATCACAGCGATTGTGGAAATTGACTGGGTCATAATATCACCAATTCTGCGCGCAATGCGCCGGCCTGCTTCAGTGCTTCCAATATAGCCACCATATCCGCTGGCCCTGCACCGATGCTGTTGATGACCCGCACAATTTCCGAAAGCGACGCCGTTCGCCCAATCGCTTGAAAAGGCACAGACTCTTCCTCAATGCTCAATTCGCTGTCTGGCACATCGCGCGTTTCACCGCGTGAAAATGGCGCGGGCTGGCTCACCCCCGGGTTTTCTCGGATGGAAACGGTGATGCGGCCATGACTCACCGCCGCTGGGCCTATTTCAACAGCGCCGTTGATGACGACCGTCCCCGTCCGCGCATTGACAATGACCCGCGCTGGGGCATCAGCAGGCTCTATCGCCAAATTCTCTATCTGGCTCATCATCGTGCTGCGCTGATCGGCGCCAAGTGGTGCGGCAATCACAACCGACACCCCGTCCACGGCCGATGCGGTGCTTGGCCCAAATTGATGGTTGATAGCCGCAGCCACCAATTGTGCGGTGGTCAGGTCGGATTCGGAAAGATTGAACGTTAATGTCGGACTAGAAGCCAGCCCAGAATCAACAGCGCGCTCTACCGATGCGCCACCGGGAATGCGCCCAGCTGATGGCACATTGACCACGACTTGCGAGCCATCCGCCGCGCTAACCCCCAATCCACCAACAACAATATTCCCCTGTGCCATGGCATAGATTTCTCCGTCAGCACCGCGCAATGGGCTAAGGATAAGTGTACCGCCACGTAGGCTGCGGGCACGGCCTATCGCCGAAATGGTAATGTCGATGCGCTGGCCCGGTCGCGCAAAAGCAGGCAGATCCGTAGTGATCATCACGGCCGCCGCATTGCGCAGGGCCGGGTTGACACCGGGTGGCAACACAACACCAAATCGTGAAGCGACGCCGTTCATCGTCTGGGTCACATATTCAAGGTTATCGTCGCCCGTTCCGGCCAAACCAACAACGATGCCATAGCCGACCAATTGGTTCGACCGAACACCTTCAAAATTGCCAATATCCTTTACCCTGCTTGCCTGCGCAGGCGCACATATCGCACTCGCGACCAAGACTATGGACAAAAGGCGTAGGGGATACAGCATGGCGACAATCTCTCTTAAAATGGCGAAATCATGGAGAAAAATCGTTGCAACCACCCCTGGCGGCCAGCACGCGCAACCTCTCCCCGGCCCGAAAATTCAATTCTGGCATTGGCTATACGGGTGGAAAGGACGCGGTTGTCGGCGCTGATATCTGTGGGGCGTATGGTCCCCGATATACGGACCAGTTCCTGTCCACGGTTGATGCGCATATGCTTTTCGCCAGAAACGACCAGCGTGCCATTGGGCCTGACCTCCGTGACTGTAACGCTGATCTCGCCCGACAAATTGTGCGACTGGGCCGAAACCCCGCGCCCATCAAAGGTTGAGTTGCCGCCCATCGATACATCTGAGGGTTGAAATACCGAAAGCGGCCCTGTTGTCGGTGGCAACAGGCCGATAGCGCTACTGCGGTCGGTACCGCTGCTATTGCTGACATTGCCTTGTGTCCTCTCGACCAGCATGATGGTTATCACATCGCCCACCGCGCCCGCTCGCAGGCCGCTAGTCAGCGGCGTCAAGCCCGAACCTGCCTGAAATATAGCCCCGGGATTCGGCGCAACATCAGCGCGTGCCGCTTGCGCCGCGCACAATGTGCATGCGGCTGCGATGGCTGATATTACCCGCGCCATCACAGTTGCTGGCTCGCGTTGCGCAACATCTCATCAGTGGACGAGATCATCTTGCTATTGACCTCATAGGCCCGCTGGGTCTCGATCATATCGACCAGTTCCTGAACGATATTGACGTTTGATCCTTCGAGCGCGCTTTGCCGCACCGAACCGCGTCCTTCCGATCCTGGCGCGCCTGTCTGCGCGGTGCCACTCGCGCTGGTTGCGGCATAAAGATTATTGCCCAGCGCCTGGAGCCCGGCACTATTCGCAAAGCGGGCAACCTCAATCTTGCCAAGCTCACTTGGCTCGGCAGAACCCGCAACCAGCGCTGTCACCGTTCCATCGGCGCCGATGGTGATGCTTTGCGCGCCATCGGGAACCTGAATATCTGGCTGAAGCGGACGGCCTTCGCCGGTCACGACCTTCCCCTCAGACGAAAGGTGAAAATTACCAGCACGGGTATAGGCCGTTGTGCCATCGGGCTGTGCCACTTGAAAAAACCCCTCTCCCTCTATGGCCAGGTCGAGCGGATTTTCAGAGATTTGTAATGCGCCAGCATTCATCAATCGCCCTGTGCCCATCACCCGCACCCCGGTGCCAAGGTTGAGCCCGGTGGCATATCGATTGTCGCCGCTAGAGGTCGCGCCCGGCGCAGTGACGACCTGATAGCCCAATGTTTCAAACTCGGCGCGCTCGCGCTTAAATCCTGTTGTATTCACGTTGGCGAGATTATTTGCGATCACACGCATCCGCATGGATTGTGCATCAAGGCCTGATCGCGCGATGTCAAATGGTGCAAATGTCATAGGGTGTTGCTCCGTCAATAAATCATTCTGGGAGGCGCATCAGATCGGCGCCTGCTTGATCGAGATTTTGCGCGGTTGAAATAAGCCGCATCTGCGTTTCATAGCCGCGCGCCGCCTCGATCATGGCCACAAGCGCCTGCGTTGCGTTGACGTTCGATTGCTCCAATTGCCCTGTGGCAAGCCGTGCCGCCGGATCAGAAGGCAGAACACCGCCGCCGGGGACGTGGAATAATGTGTCGAGCCCCTTTTCGATTTGCGATCCACCAGGACTGGCGAGTTTGAGCCGATCTATGCGCTGCGGCGCATCGGGGTCGCCGCCACGCGGCACGACCCACAGGCTGCCATCAGCGTCGATCCGCATACTGTCGGCAGGAGGCACGGTTATCGGCCCCTGGTCGCCCATCACCGGGTGGCCGTCGCCCGTCGTCAGCAGGCCGCTTGGCGATAGCTGTAAATCGCCACGCCGCGTATATGCCTCATTGCCGTCGCCATCTTGCACAGTCAGTAACGCATCACCAACGATGGCAATGTCCATATCGCGCCCAGTTTGCGCAACGGTGCCTGCACCCATATCGGCACCCATCACCCCTTGCAAGGCGACAGCCCGCGCCTGATAGCCGGGGCCATTGACCCACCGCGCCTGGGCCGAGGAGACCTCTGCACGAAAACCGGGCGTCGCCACATTGGCCAAATTGTTGGCTGTCACGCTTTGCCGTGCCATTGCGCCGCGCAGCGACGACAGAGCCGTATGTATCAAACGATCCATGGGTCAGCCTTTATGTTTGTAAATTGGTCACTGTTTGCGACAGTGTGTTTGCGGCCTCGAGCGCCTTGGCGTTCGCCTGGAAATTACGCTGTGCGGTGATCAACCCGACCAACTCTTCGGTAATGTCCACATTGGATTGTTCGAGTGAGCCGATCTGCAAGCTGCCAAAGCCCGGCGTTCCGCTTGCCCCCAATGCGGCCGGCCCGCTGTCGCCAGTCGCTGTCCAGCGCGCATTGCCAATTTGGCGAAGCCCCGTAGGGTCAGAAAAATTCGCGATAGCCAGCCGCCCAAGCGGTTGAATCGAGCCATCCGAAAAAGTCGCCGTGACAACCCCGCCACCACTGATCGTCACGTCGCTAAACTTGACCGCCGCCTTGCCATCCTGCTCAACCGAATCGACGCTGAATGGTGCCACCGATTGGCGCGTGGCGTTGCCAAAATCCAATGCCATCGTAATTGGCGCTGCGGCGCCCGCCGGCATGGCGGCATTTAATGTGGTCGGTCCGGTGGGCGAAACCAGCGCGCCCGCCGCGTCAAATCGCAGCGTCACGGGGGTGGTCGTCGCGGCATTATCCCCAATAAAGGCATGGACATTCCAGCTGTCTGTCGCATCGCCCGATAATACCGATGTCGCGCGTTCAAAATAAAGCGTGGCTGAAAATGCGCTGCCCGCCGCGTCATATACCGTTGTTTGATTGGCGAAATTATAGCTCGACGCATCGGCGCGATTAAACTGATAGGGGTTTGACGCTGAATAGGCGGGCCGTGCCGATGGCTTGTCCGCGTTACTGGGCAAAGTCGCGGCGATATTCGCCAGTGTTGTTGCCCGCGGCGCACCTGTAGTTAGTGGAAGCTGGAGATTGCGCGCCGCGCCAATGCTGGTTGATGTTGCCCGGCCACTGGCGTCGACGGGCAGCACCTGGACATAGGCACCTGTGGAATCAACGAGAAAACGATCGGCATTGACGCTGAACGAGCCATTGCGCGTAAAATGCGTTACATCGCCCGTCACCCCTTGGCGGGCCATGAAAAATCCTGGCCCAGCAATCGCAACATCCAGATCACGGGCCGTAGTCTCATAGCCGCCTTGGGTGAATTGCTGTTCAATACCCAATAATTGCGTACCCAGCCCCGGCGTGGTGCGCGATGGCGGCATGATGTCGCCAAATTGCGCACGGCTGCGCTTGAAACCCAATGTCCCGACATTGGCAACATTATTGGATACGGTTGAGAGGTCGGCCTGGGCGCCGCGCAAACCAGAGAGTGATGTGTAAAAAGACATGAGCGTTTCCTTTCAATGTTATCGTCCGAGCTGGATGACATTATCCGACGCAGCGACCCCGATATCGGTGATGATTTGCGCTGATTGCCCGCCCGCTGGCGAGCGAACTCCGCGAACATGCGCCCAGCTCGACAGTTGAAATTGATCCGCCCGAACCCCAGCAACGCTGAGGCGCACCGGGCCGGAATAGACCGAACCGTCACCGCGCTTGCCATCCCAGACCCATTGAGACCGGCCAGCGGCGAGTGAGCCAATCTGCTGGCTGTGCACAATCACGCCATCGGCATCGGAAAAGTTCAGAGTGGCGTTTGCGTCGAGTTTTTCGCCAATCGCAATTTCGCCCGAAAATGCGCCTTGGCTGTCAGGTGCGGCAATATCTGTCGCGAATAAGACCTCCTGCCCAATCCATGACGAAGCGTCGCCCAAGCGATTTCCGCCGAGCGAAGCCGCGATCTGCGACAGGCTGGCATTCATTTCGGAAATGCCCGCGACCTGGCTAAATTGCGCCAATTGTGCGAGGAATTGACTGTTATCCATCGGCGCAAAGGGGTCTTGCGCACTCATTTGTGCGGTCATCAGCCTCAGGAAATCCGCCTGGCCCAGCGCGGCTGGCTTTGCCGCGGTGGCTGAACTGGCGGTTGCCGTGGTTGCGCTATTTGCGGCGCCGATCATTGACCCAGCCTCAATGTATCGAGCGTGAGCGATTTTGCGGTTTGCAACACCTGCACGTTATTTTGATATTGCCGCGCGGCTTCCAACATATCGACAAGCTCGGAGGCGCTGTCGATCCCCGTTTCCCATATGTCGCCATTTGCATCGGCCATTGGGTGGTCTGGCATGTGGCGCCGCACGGGCGAGGATGTCGATTGATCGACCCTCTCGACATGCACCGTCGCAACGCCAGGCGCTGTTTCAATAGTGCGAAAAACCGGGCGCATAGCACGAAATGTCCCCGCCGCGCTCGATGCCACGCTGTCGGCGTTGGCCAGATTGGATGCTGTTGTATTCAACCGCATGAGCTGCGCCCGCATGGCCCCGCCAGCGATCGCGAAAATAGAGCTGTTGCTGCTCATCTCACTCTCCCTTTATCGCACGGCGGAGCGTATTGGCTCGGCCTTCTATGAAAGAGAGGGTGGTGCGATATTGCAGCGCATTTTCCGCAAACATCGTCTGCTCTGTCGAAAGTTCGACGGTATTTCCGTCAATAGAGGCCGTTTGCGGCGTGCGATAGAGCGTCGCCTGGCCAATGGAATCACGGGCAGAGCGCCCATTTTGCGCCAATGTGAGCGCGCGCCCAAAATCGATATCGCGCGCCTTATACCCCGGCGTGGCCGCATTGGCGATATTGGACGCGAGCACCGCCAGGCGCTGTGACCGTATGGCGAGCGCCGCGCTATGCACTCCAAACAAGCTGTCTTGGGACATGACATGCCTTTCGTTAATGGTCACCCGCCCTGTCGATATTTCGTCAATACGGGCCTCTGACGGTAACTATGCAATGCCTGTGCCAATACCGAAAAATCGCTGTTTTCCGGGTGATTTTGGCTTTGGCACCAACCTTGCACTCAATCTCGCGCACGCCATTGATGAGCGTGTTGCGCGACCATTGAAGCAGGCGCTATGGGATGAAGGAAATGGAAATGGCACAATTACCACGGCTATTTGGATTTGCGATTGCGGCCTGTCTGGCCGCCACAGGCTATGCACAAACGGGCCTGCAAGACCTGGACGCGCTTGACACGGCCATACGAGACGCTGTCGCGCAACACGGTGATGGCGCAACGGTTGCGCCGCTTGATCGGCGACTGCGCCTGCAACCCTGTGCGCAAAGGCCGGAAATTTCCGGTCCGCAACTGGGGGCAATGATCGTCACCTGCCCATCGGCCGGATGGCGGATCAGGGTGGCTGTCATGAATGCGTCGGCAAATGCAAGCCAGGCCGTTGTTCAGAGCCGACCACCATTGGTGGCAACACCGATGATCCGCCGCGGAGACCAGGTGCAATTGCTATTACAAGGGCGCAATTTTGCCGTTCGTGCAACAGGCATTGCCGAACAGGATGGCGCTATTGGCCAACGCATTCGGGTGCGTAATGAGCGGCGAACGGGGATATTCACCGGTTTGGTGCAGAATGATGGCACTATTTTTGTGAATGCTGTAAATTAATTTTTGAACAAACCGTTAATAGCGAACGAGCCAAGGGACAGGACCACTGAGTGGCATGGCTCGCCTTACGGGCAACAGGAGCAATATCGATGGTTGAAAGCGTGAGTAACAACAGGGCGGTGCCGGTCAATCGACTGGCCGATGTGGTGTCCGGTCGCCTTGGCGCCGAACCCCTTAACAAAGCCCATTCGGTGAGTGATGCTCGCGGGGTCGGTGGGGCGAATAGCGCCACCGGTCTTTCAGATAGCTTTGCAACACAGCCGATAGACATCGCTCATGTTGAAGCCATAAAGGCACAAATTGACGCTGGCACCTATCGTGTCGATGCCGACCAATTGGCCAAGGATATGCTGTCCTGGGGCCGCTCTGCACGCGAAGAATGATAGCGCCTTCGTGACTATCTGGACCGTAGGCCGCGGTTTGACATGAAACATACGCAACTGGCATGAAATATGCACAGACACTCCAGAGATGGGAGGAGTGTCATGGTTTCGTCACCAGTCAATGTCGGTTCAGCCAGTGGCCGGGTCACCGCAGCGATCCGTATGGCGTCCGAACGCACAGGCGTTGATTTTTCCTATCTCTATAATCAGGCGCGGGTCGAAAGCGGGTTAAACCCCAATGCTCAGGCCAGAACATCGAGCGCCCGCGGGCTTTTTCAATTCATCGACCAAAGCTGGCTTGCAACTGTCAACAACCATGGCCGATCGCACGGCCTGGGGTGGGCCGCCGATGCCATCAGGCAAAATAGCCAGGGGCGTTATGTCGTTGACGACCCCAATATGCGCCGATCCATCCTCGCACTCCGCGACAATCCAGATGCCGCTTCGGCCATGGCAGCCGAGTTTGCCGCCGATAATCGCGATCATTTGCAAGGCGCGCTTGGCCATGCCGTTGAGGATGTCGACCTTTATCTGGCGCATTTTTTGGGGCCTGGTGGTGCGACCCGATTTTTGCGTGCGCACGACCGTGATCCCTCGGCGGCGGCCGCCCCGTTATTGCCACAAGCGGCACGGGCTAATCGGTCGATTTTCTATGCGCGAGGCGGGCAGCCGCGCAGCTTGGCTGAAATACGCGCGCGTTTTGCGGCACGCATGGACAGCGCTTCTCCAGCAGCGCCGCCCGGCACCCCCGAAGTGCCGCCCGGCACCCCGCCAGCGCCGTCGCAATCTGTTGAGCCCGCCATATGGCAGCCATTGCCCAGCGATCAATTATTGGCCGCGCCATCGCCCAGTCTGGCGCGCATGGCCTATCTGATGCTGGCCCAGATGGGGGCTGAGATATGACAAAAGCGGTCAAAGCCGTGAAGCCGGCCTGGGGGTCGATCTGGTCGATTGTCGGCCGCGATGCCATCTTGCCCGGCGCCATCTTGCTGCTCGTTATATTCATGGTTGTGCCGGTGCCCGCTATTTTGCTGGATATTGGCTTTATCCTGAACATCCTGCTGAGCTTGCTGGTATTGATGGTGGCGCTAAATGTCGCAAAACCGCTCGATTTTTCGGCTTTTCCAACTGTATTGCTCTTTGCGACATTGTTTCGCCTTGCGCTCAATGTGGCCTCAACGCGTGTTGTTTTGGTCGAAGGGCATAGCGGAACCGCCGCTGCGGGCCACGTTATCGAAGCATTCGGCAAATTTTTGATCGGCGGCGATTACGCCGTCGGCATCTTTGTTTTTGCCATATTGATGATCATCAACCTGGGGGTGATAACCAAGGGCGCGGGCCGCGTTTCCGAAGTATCGGCACGGTTCATCCTTGATGCCCTGCCCGGCAAACAGATGGCGATCGATGCTGATTTGAACGCCGGCCTGACCACCCCCGAAGAATCCAGAGCGCGGCGTATCGAAGTCTCTACCGAAGCTGAATTTTACGGATCAATGGACGGATCGTCAAAATTTGTGAAGGGCGACGCGATTGCTGGCGTGCTCATTCTTGCGGTCAATATTGTCGGTGGCTTGATCCTCGGCACCATCAGCCACGGATTGTCGCTCGGGCAAGCGGCGTCGATCTATGTCTTGCTGGCCATTGGCGATGCATTGGTGGCGCAGATCCCCGCGCTTCTCCTCTCCATCGCCGCAGCCACTATTGTCACCCGCGTCAGCTCTCCCTTTGATTTGTCGGGGCAAATATCGTCGCAATTCAAATCGGCAAAGGCCTGGGTCCCCGTCGCGGCTATCCTTGGCGTCCTGGGGCTCATCCCGGGGATGCCGCATATGATCATCCTGCCATTTGCCGCCATCGCCTCTGTCACGGCATGGAAATTGTCGCGGAGCAAAAGCCCCATCGACCCTGCTCTCGCCAGCCCAAAACCAGAGGCAGAAAACATGCTTCAGGTGAATTGGGAGGATATTATCGACGATGCGCCGATCAGCCTCGACCTTGGTTTTGGGCTGATTTCGCTGGTGGATGAACGCAAAGGCGCGCCGCTGATGAGCCGGATAACCGGGTTGCGCCGCCAATTGTCAAAATCACTCGGCTTTGTCGTGCCGATGGTCCGCGTTCGCGATGAGCTCTCGCTAGAGCCCAACGCCTATCGGATCACGATCAACGGCGTCATCCTGGGCGAAGACATGGTCTGGCCGGGTGAACTTCTCGCCCTCAATGCTGGTGACGCCACGCCATTGGCTATCGGCAGGCCCGCCAAAGACCCGGCCTTTGGCCTGGACGCGGTCTGGATCACCGCCGATCAAGCCGAAGAGGCGCGCGCCCATGGCCATAGCGTGGTCGATGCATCAACGGTGGTCGCGACACATATCAACACCATCATCCAGTCCTCATGTGCTGACCTCTTTGGTATCGACGAAGCCCAAGGGTTGCTCGATACCCTAAAGGAAATATCGCCACAGCTGGTTGCGAATTTGACGCCAGCGCCATTGCCGCTCGCGATGTTTGCCGGGCTGTGCCGCGCCCTGTTGGCCGAAAATATCCCGTTGCGCGATTTCCGGCGCGTTGCTCAGGCCATGGTCGAGGCGGCACGCAGCGAAACCGACCCAGCCCAGCTGGTCGAAGGTGTGCGGTTGCGCATTGGCGCGCTGATCGTGCAATCGATTGTTGGCGTGCATGACATATTACGCGTCATTACTTTAGCGCCACAATTAGAGCAATTGCTGCATCAGGCTGTGCGCGCTGGCAAAGACTCGCTGCACCCTGTCGAGCCCGCGCTCGCCGCGCAGATCATCAAGGCGATTGGCGAAATTGTTGCCCCGATTTTTGCTGATGGTCGGCGCGTCGCCCTGGCGACATCACCAGTTTCGCGCCCCGCGCTATCGCGATTATTGTCGGTTCATTATCCCGAATTGCCTGTGCTGTCCTTTCTGGAAATCCCCGAAAGCAAATCGGTAGAGGTCATTGCTGTCGTGGGTGATAACCCGGCCGAAGCGCTGCCCGATCCGCGCTCCATAGCGCATACCACCCATGCCGAATTGCTTGACGCATGATCTGCTTCTGTCCTTCACAATCCATGATAATTCATCACGAACTGGACTATGTTTATGCGCCACTTTGACGCTCAGGCCTGTATCCCAACCTATGCCCGCACTAAGGCGGGCCCCGATCAATTGGTGCAAAGCCATATGCCATTGGTGCGCCGCATCGCCTGGCAACTGCGCCCCATGTTGCCCGCCGCTGTCGCTATGGAGGATATCATCCAGGTGGGCATGGTCGCGCTGGTCGAGGCATCGCGCGGTTATGAGGACCGTGGTCACGCCTTTTCGACCTATGCGACTATGCGCATCCGCGGGGCTATGGTCGATTTGCTGCGCAAAAATGCCAACGCCTGCCGCAGTGCACTGGCCAACCGGCGCCTCATCATGAACGCCAAGCGCAATTTATCGCAACAACTTCATCGCGAGCCGCATGCCCATGAAGTGGCAGAAGCGCTTGGCCTCGACCCGAAAAGCTATGCTGAAATGGCCGCGCATGCTGAACCCGTCCAGCTGGAGGCGATCGATGATAGCTATTCGGACAATAGCATCTGGTTTGCCAGCCTTGCCGAAGCCGCAGATGAGATGCTTGACCGTGAAAAGGTCAATCAGATCCTGGCCAAAGCGATCCGTTCGCTGGAAGGCAGGGAGGCGATGATTTTACAACTCTATTTCACCGAAGATATGAACCTCGATGAAATTGGCCTGTCGATGGGCATTGGCGCGGCGCGGGTGTGCCAGATTAAAAAGCGTGCGCTCGAAAAATTGCGCGCAACCCTTACCCCATTATTGTCGCACGATGACTAGATAGTGTTGACTAGGGTCAGCGCCACAAAAAGGCCCGGCGATGTCTCGCCAGGCCTTTCTTGTTTGTGCATAGAGCAGGATGCAATTTGATGCGATCAAATCACCGCTCTAATCTTTAGCTTGCCGCGATTACTGGAGCAGACGCAACACGCCCTGCTGGCTTTGATTGGCCTGTGCCAACATCGCCGTCGATGCCTGGCTGAGGATCTGGGCACGCGCCAGATTAGCCGTTTCAGCCGAAAAATCAGCATCCTCAATTTGCGACCGGGCATCGCTCAAGTTGGTGATCTTGTTGGTCAGATTGTTGACCGTCGATTCCAACCGGCTTTGGCCAGCACCCAAGGAAGCCCGCGTGGTGTTGACTGCGGCCAGCGCCGTATCAACATTGCCAAGCGCGGTGGTTGCGCCGGCAACAGTGCTGACATCCGAAGCCGCTGCTGCGACGGTGGAAAAGCCCTTAATCGTCAGCGCAGTAATATCGGTTGCGGCCGAGCCAACCTGGATATTAACGACCACATCTGCGGTGCCAAAGACGGCGGCGCCGTTAAACTTGGTGTTCGTCGCAATATCCGTAATTTGCGCACCCAGCTGAGCAACTTCGGCCTGCAAATTGGCGCGGTCGCCAGCGGAATAGGTGCCGCTCGCGCTTTGAACCGACAATTCACGCACACGCTGCAACATGTTGGTCACTTCGGACAGCGCGCCTTCGGCTGTCTGTGCCAGGCTGATGCCGTCATTGGCGTTGCGAACGGCCTGACCCATGCCACGGATCTGCGATGTCATCGACGAGGCAATAGCGAGGCCGGCCGCGTCATCCTTTGCTGCATTGATACGCTTGCCCGTTGAGAGGCGTTCCATGGCAGTGGTGAGAGCCATGTTGGCAATACGCGAACCATTTTGCGCCCGCATTGCTGCCGTATTGGTGTTGATAACGGTCATAATAAGTTCCTTTACAGTGCTTAGGGCGAGCGGATGAAAGTGCCAGCCATGACAAGGGTAACGGACGCGATGCGCAACTATTTAGCGCCTGTCGAAAATTAGTCACAGGCGCGGTGCGGCGATCTCACATTTCAGAAAAACCACCCGATATTATAGAGTTAACCCATGTGGCACGCTTCATGCTTTTACCCTCCATAGGCGATAGTCGCCGTGCCTGACCATGGAGTCGGCATATTTTAGAGCGGGGCTGGGCAAGGTGAAATTGACCGACATAAACCAGGTGATGGCGATCCGATCGCAAATCATAGGGCAAAATGACGCCCTGTCGCGCGCTGCGGGGCGCGGGGTCGGCAGCGCGGACGAGCAGGGCCGCGGTGTCGAAGGCTTTGGCGCCGCGATGCGGGCCGCCATTTCCGAAGTCGATGCATCCCAGCATCAAGCCGCCGCGGCAAGCGAGGCCTATGAGCGCGGCGAAACAACCGACATTGCGGGTGTCATGATGGCGCGGCAACAGGCATCGATCAATTTCGAAGCCACATTGCAAGTCCGCAACAAGCTGTTGTCCGCCTATGGCGACATTATGAATATGCCGGTTTGATATGGCGCAGGAGCCTGAAACCGCACTGCTCAACCCAAATATGCCGCCAGCGCGGCGCGAGCCAGGCTCACCCCCAGGCTCGCCCATTGCCGACTGGCAGGCGCGCGCTCATCTTTTCTTGGGCCAACCCGCCATCCAGCGCGCTATGCCCGCCATGGCGGCCGCAACCATTGCTGGCATAGTCGCCCTGGCATGGATCACCCTGTCCTCGCCGGCCCAGCGCCCCGTCTCTGGCAATGCGAGTGAGGCCGATCGCGCGGCCATGAGCGAGGCGCTTCAGCAATCGGGCATTGAATATAGCGTTGATAGCGGCACCGGCGCGTTGATGGTGGCCGAGGATGATTATTATCAGGCGAGGATGTTTTTGGCGGCGCAGGGCCTGCCAAAGGGCGCGACCACAGCCACCGAGCTGATGGATGCCATCCCCATGGGCGCAAGCCGCGCTGTGGAAGCAGAAAGACTGCGCCAATCGCGCGAGCAAGACCTGGCACGCACAATCGAGGCGATCGACGTTGTGCGCAGCGCGCGCGTGCACATTGCCGAGCCAAGCCGCAGCGCCTTTATCCGATCATCGAGCGGCCCCGCTGCTTCCGTCATGGTCGCGCTCTACCCGGGCCGCGTCTTGTCGGACGAGCAGGAACGCGGCATCGTTCAGCTCGTTTCGGGCTCTCAGCCCAATCTCGATCCGGCGCGCGTTTCCTTAATCGACCAGAATGGTGCCCTATTAAGCGGTGGCCCGGACAATGGGCTGGGCAATATCGCCCAGTCTCAGCTGGCGGCGCAAATTGCGGCGCAACAGGAATATCGGCAATCGATCATCGCCTTGCTCACCCCGGTTCTGGGCGAGGGCAATTTCACCACCGAAGTGCATGTCGACCTTGATTTTGCCGAAGTCCAGGCCACGCGAGAGGGCTATCCCACCGAACCGCGCGCTTTGCGTAGCGAAGAAGGCGAGATGTCCACCGAAAACGGGAGCGCCAATGTTGGCGGCATACCGGGTGCGCTTTCCAATCAGCCGCCGCCGCCGTCGAGTGTGACATCCCAGCCCAGCCCCACGGCTACATCGTCCACCACCGCCAGCGGTGAAAATCGCCGGACGGAAAATTATTCGCGCAATTTTGCGGTCAGCCGTGAAGTGTCGGTCACCCATCAACAATCGCCCAGCATCAGGCGGGTGACGGTTGCGGTGGTGGTGAGGAATGCCCCCAATGCGCGCGGCCGATCGGCCCAGGAATTATCGGCGCTCGAACGATTGGTAAAGGGCGCGGTTGGTTTTGACGAAGCGCGCGGCGACAGTGTTGCGCTCGATGCTCGTGCATTCACACCGCCAGTGCAGATAGAGCAAAGCTGGATGGACAGCCCCTGGGTTATGAGCGCAGCGCGCAACGGAGCGGCCTTGCTCGTCTGTATCTTGCTGATCTTTTTCATCGGTCGCCCGCTGCTCAAACGATCAAAAAACCTCGCTTCATCGGGCGGGCAGCCCGCTTTGATAGGGCTTAGCGGTGCGCACAACAGCAACGCGAACGAACGCGCGTCTTTATCGAGCATCAGTTTGGAATTGATCGAGGCCAACCGCGATTTTGAAACACGCGCCGGCCTGGTGCGCGGCTTCGTTCGCCAAGACCCGGCGCGCGCCGCGCTGGTAGTGCGCGATCTCATCAGCAGCGACACAAAGGCATCATAATATGGCCGACACACTCTCTGACTCCAAGGCAGGCGCCGATGCCAAGCCAATGGCTGTGGACGGGAGCAACGCCGCAGCCATCTTACTCATGCTGCTCGATGATGAGGAAGCCGCACAAGTTCTCGCGCAATTGGGCCCACCCGAAGTGCAGCAGCTTGGCACCGCCATGTTCAATGTCGCAGATGTGAAGGAAGAACAGATTGAGGATGTTCTCTCGCTTTTTCTGGCGCGGGCACGCGACCGGACAACATTGGGTTTTGCGGCTGTTCCGCGCATCCGCTCGGTGATGCAAAGAGCGTTTGGCCAGGACCGGGCCGACACCATGATGGCGCGCATCACCCCGCCCGCACGCAGCAACGCGCTGGATGTCCTGCGCTGGATGGATGCAAGGACCATAGCCGGATTAATCTGTCACGAGCATCATCAGATCATCGCATTGGTGCTGGCACAGCTTGATGCCCCCATCGCCGCCGATGTTCTGCAATTGCTGCCCGAGCCGCTGCAAATTGAGGCCATTGGCCGGATCGCGCGGCTGGAAAATGTCACGACAGAAGCGCTGGATGAGCTTGAACAAGTGTTGCAACACCAACTGGCCCTGGTTTCATCGGCCCCCGCAGCAGCGCGAGGCGGGCTAAGCGAGGCCGCGAAAATCATGAATAATACGCGCCCCGGGCACGACCAGCACATTATCGCTCTGCTCAAGGCGCAGCACCCCGAGCTTGCCCAGGGCATACAGGATGAAATGTTTGTCTTTGATGATCTGGCTGCGCTTGACCCCAAAAATATGGGCGTATTGCTCCGCAATATTGACAATGAGGTTCTGGTTATCGCGCTCAAAGGTGCCACCGATAGCTTGCGCGAAAAAATGCTGTCCTGCCTGTCTAGCCGCGCCGCCGACACTATCCGCGATGACATGGCCGAACGCGGCTCTGTGCGCCTTGCTGAAGTGTTAGGCGCCCAAAAATCGATGGTCGAAACAGCGCGCACGATGGGCGACGAAGGGACATTAGTGTTTGCGGGCAAGGGTGATGACTATGTCTAAGCCCCTGCACCATCACGATTTTGCGGATGCTATTCTGTTGAACAGCTTTGTCGTTGAGCGCGGTGACCCATGGTTCACGCCGTCGCCATATCAGGATTCGTCGCGGTTCGCTCCGCGCAGCGCTGACCAGGGCCAGGATAGTGCACCACCTTGTGCCATCGAAAATCCGCTCGATGCGGCCTTTGCCGCTGGGCACGAACAGGACGCCCATGAGGCTGCGGAAAAACTGGCTGCGGATATTGCGGCGCTCGGCGCCATGTTGGCCCAATTGCCGAGCTTGGTTCCACAACCCGCCGATGCATTGGCCAAAATATTGGCGCTGACTGTCGAGCGATTAGTGACCGAGATTGTCGGTGAAGTGGCAATCAACCCAGATTTCATGACCAAGCGCATTGCGCAAATGGCGGTGTTGATTGTCGACCAGATCGGCCCCGTCCGGCTGCATGTTCACCCCCAAGACGCAGGCCTAGTGACCCAGGCCCATCCCGACATTACCCTTGTCATTGACGCTGGGCGGCCGCGCGGAAGCCTGCTCCTCGAAACCGGAGCGGGGTGGATTGAAGACGGGCCACAGCAACGCCTGGCCGCATTGCGCAAGCAGCTGGAAAGCATGGAGGAAGCGCCATGACCGCCCTGGCTACACGCGCGCAATCATTGCTGGGCACAGTCACCATTGCCGAGGCCGGGCCCGCCTATATTGGGCGGCTAATAAGCTATGACGGTGTTATGCTGGAAGCCACAGGTTTGAACCTGCCGGTTGGCAGCGGGGTCCGCATTCGTGGCCGCGGGCAGGGCGATGTGCTGGCCGAAATCATCGGCTTCAAAGGCGATCGCAGCCTGTTAATGACAATCAGCGGCAATGCGATGCCCGCATGCGGCGCCCGCGTCACATTTGATGGCCATGCCAGCGAGGTCGATGTTGGGCCGGCGCTGCTTGGCCGGGTGATTGATGCATCGGGGTTGCCGCTTGATGGGCTGGGCCCAGTTGCCACGGGTCAAAGCTGGCCTTTGGCCGGGCGACAGGTCAACCCGCTGCAACGCGGCCGGGTGGTTGAGCCACTGGACGTCGGTGTGCGCTCGATCAACGCGCTGCTGTGTTGCGGGGTTGGGCAACGTGTCGCGATCATCGCTGGCTCGGGCGTCGGAAAATCGGTCCTGATGGGGCAAATTGTCTCGGGTGCCGACGCCGATGTTGTGGTCATCGGCATGATTGGCGAGCGCAGCCGTGAAGTCAGCGATTTTGTTGCACAGCGGCTGGGCGGTAGTGCCCGGGCACGAAGCATTGTCGTTGCCGTCCCTGCCGACCATGCGCCGCTGTTGCGTATCCGGGCGGCGATGCGCGCAACCGCCATAGCCGAGTATTTTCGCGCATCCGGGCTGCGGGTGCTGTTGTTTATCGACAGCTTGACCCGTATTGCCCATGCCCAGCGCGAATTGGGCCTGTCCTTGGGCGAGCCAGCCGCAACCAAAGGCTATCCACCCTCGGCATTTGGTTTGATCCCGCGGCTAGTTGAAAGGGCCGGTAACGACCTGGTCAGTGGTGGTTCTATCACCGCCTTTTACACCGTTCTTGCGGACGGTGACGACGCAGATGACCCGATTGTTGATGCCGCACGCGCCATTGCCGACGGGCATATCATGCTGTCGCGCACCCTGGCCGAACAATCGGTATTCCCGGCAATTGATGTGGGCAAATCTATCAGCCGGGTGATGCACGACTTGACCACGACCGCGCATGCAGAAGCGGCGGCCCGTTTTCGCCAGGCCTGGTCAACCTACGAAGAAAATCGCGACCTTATTTTGATGGGTGCCTATGCGCACGGCAGCGACGATGCGATTGATGATGCCATCGAACGCCGCCCCCAGACGCTCGATTTTTTGCGCCAACCCGCCGACCAGCTCGTGACATTTGCTGATGCTGTCGCCCAATTGGAACAGGTGTTCACGGCATGAAGACCAAGCTGAAAAGCCGTGCACGCATGCTGAAAGCGCGGGACATTCAACTCGCCGCGGCAACGGGAAAGCTTTCAAGCGCCAATGCGCGTGTCTCGAACCTTGCTGACAATCAGGAGGCGATAGCGGCAATGCGTCATAGTTTCAGCCCGGTATGCGGCCATTATCAGGGAGGCGCCATGTCCAGGCTGGGCGAATTTTCTGCTCGGCTAGACGGAGCAGCGGCATCAGTCTCTGTGTTCATTGCCCATGCACAGCAAGATGCGGCGCTCGCCATGGCCGAAACAATCGCTCGCAGAATAGATCAAAATGCCTCTGAAAAACTGCATGAAAAATCGCTTAGGGAAATCCGCGCCCGCCTTGAGCAACGCCAATCGCTGTTAACGCGCCCCCGCCAGATGCGGAGTTGAGCTGATGACAGATGCCATCCCCACATCGGGCATTCCGCTCCAATTTACCATGGCCGTTGGCTCGGCGCCTCCCGCCGTTGCGATAAGCCGCGAGGGGGCAGGTGATTTTAATCTGCTGATGCGTTCGCAATTGCCTGCGGCTCCAACGGCCGAAACAAGCGGCATAGCGGCGCATGTCGAGGGCAGCAGTCAAGCCACGCAATCAGGCGAAGGCGCACATTATAGCGATAAGGCTGATACCGGTGCTGAGGGTGGTAATGGCGAGCCTATGCCTGAAAGTCAGGGAATCGATCACAAAGATACATCCCCCTCTCTTTCGGCCGAAGCCCTGAACAGCCTGATGAACCCCATTCAGGCAGCAAGCCCCGCTTGGCTTGCTGGCTACACCCTGCCTTCAGGAATGGGGCCCAATATCACCCTGACATCAGCGGCACAAGCTGTGCAAAGCCCGCCGCTTGACCCCCTGAGCACTGTCTCGCGTAAAGCAACGGAGCCGCTAGCATCGCGATCCGTATCGCGGACCACACGGCCTCCCTCGAACCTGCCCCACGGCCAACCCAATCCTCACCAAGATCAGCCAGCGCTAATCGAGCGCTTTGCCGATGCTCCGTTAGCGCAATTGGGGGCGCAATTGGGTTCGCGCAATGATCCGTCTCATTCGGAACCTGAGCCTGGTGACAGGGGGGTAATATCATCCCCCGATCTTCTATTGTTTGTCGGTCAACCCAATTTCACATTGGGGGCAAAAATGGCACCGCCATTGGCTCATGAGCCAGGCGCTATGGACATGACGGCCCCGCCCCTGCTCGACCTCGATGGCGGTGACGCGTGGATCGAACAATTGTCGAACGACATAAGGCAGCTCTCTGAAAAGGATGGTCAGCTCCGCTTTCATTTGGCGCCAAAAAATCTGGGCATGTTACACGTCACTATTGAGCGCGAACAGGCGACCCTGCGCGTTCAAATGCTGACCGAAACGGCGATCGCGCACGAGAAGCTGTCGACAAGCGGTGCGCAAATCATCGCTGATGCGCGTGCCAATGGTGTCACAATCAGTGATGTGACGATCAGCAGCGCTCGCCATGACGACATGGCCCAAAGCCATAGTCCGCGAGGGGGGGCACAGCCCCATATGACGCCGCGACATCGCCCCGATCACCCGTCTGGCCAGAGTGATGAGCGTAGGTCGCGCGTCGAAAAATCCACATCAGATCGTTTTGCATAAGGAAATGAGCATGGCTGCTGAAGAGACAGAGAATGAAAAAAAGAAGCCCAAGAAGGGCAAATTGCGCCTGGTGATACTGTTAATCATAGGAATTGCCGTGGTTGCATCGGGCGGCGCGGCGGCGGCTTATTATTTCCTGGGCACAGCCGGAGCGCACCATCCCGCCGAGCCCGAACGCCCCAAATTGGTGCCGCGCGATGATGCGGATGAAGACGCAGTTGCGGCGGCCATGCGATCAGGCCGCCACCCTGACCCACGGCTATTTCAGTCGACCTATGTCGAGCTGGGGGATAATTTCACCGCCAATATGGCCGGCTCAAACAGCTATGTGCAGGTCGGCGTCGCTTTATCGACCTATTATGATAGCCGCGTGATTGAGAGCATCGAAACGCACAAGGTCGCTATCCGCTCGGCGATCCTGATGACGCTCACCAATCAGGATCCGCTATCCGTCAACACGCCCGCTGGTCGCAGCAAGATCAAGCATGACCTGACCCAGGCCATCAATGCTGTCTTGGTGGAACGCGAAGGGTTTGGCGGCATTGATGACGTGCATTTCACGAGCTTTGTAACGCAATGACCAGCAAAACGCGCCAAAAACCGCCTCCTGCGCACAGTGAGAGCGCCGATGCCCCCGTGCCGCCCGTATCGCCCGCATCTGGCAAGATTACGCCCCTGGCAGAACAGGCAGCGGGCTTGCCAGCCTTTGTTATGGGCGATGCCACCGCGCAGACCAGCGCGCTTCCCGTTCTTGATCGTATCAATCAACGGCTAGAGCGTCGCTTGCGGTTGATTTTGGAACCGATCATCCAAAAACGATTGGCTGTGACCCTCGATCAGGTCGTGACACGATCTTATTTTGACTGGCAAGCCGATCAACATGCGCAATCATACCTCACTATCTTTGGCCTGCAACCGCTAGAGTCAAGCGCGATGCTGGCGATAAACCAGCCCAGTATATCGCGATTTGTTGATATTTATTTTGGCGGGCACGGCCATCAAACGGCCGATGCAATGACGCGCGAGCTCACGCCAGTCGAAGATGGTTTTGCACGGCGTATCTCGCAATCCATTATCGATGCGCTTGGCGGCGCGTGGAGCGAGTGGATCGGCGTCGAGCCGCAAATCCGCTCGCGCGAAACGCAGGTTGCATTTGCGGCATTGGTCCCCGGTGACTGTCATGTCATCGCTTGCCGTTTCCATATTGCCTGGGATACCGACGCGGGAGAGCAAATAACCATCCTCTATCCCGAAGCGATGTTGCGTGCCGCCCAGACGACGATTGCTCATGGAGAGAGCGGATCGCATGACCAGGATAGCGCTGTATGGAAAGGCACCTTGTCAGAGGCCGTTGGCAATATCAGGTTCAATGCCAGAGCGATATTGGCCCGCCCCGAATTGCCGCTTCATCGCTTGATGCAATTGAAAGTCGGCGATTTCATCCCCGTCACTGTCGGCGCGCACATCCCATTATCCGTTGCCAATCACGTGATAGCAACAGGCACGCTGGGCGAGCAAAATGGGAGCGCCGCGCTCATGATTACGCAATTAGAGCAAGGAATGAGTTCATGAACATCGACAATAGTGGCCAGCAATGGGTGGGTGATGGAGACGATGGTGCGAATGGGGCCGCCAATGGGGCCGCCAATGGGGGTGCCCATGAGCTTTCAGGCGGCGCGCTGGCGACATTGGGCCATGTTGCCGTGCGCCTCTCGGTTGAAGTCGGCAGCACGGCGCTGCGTTTGTCGCAACTGATGGAACTGACGAAGGGCAGCGTTGTCGAGCTTGATCGGCAAGTGCATGAGCTCTTGGACATCATGGCCAATGGCACGTTGATCGCGCGCGGCGAGGTGGTGACGGCCAATGGGCGCTATGCCATCCGCGTCACCGAGGTAGCGGACAGCGAACTGGCTTCCCGCACGCTTGAAAGGCGCCAGTAATGTTTGGCGTCATGCTCAATATGCTGGTGATGCTGCTGTTGGTCGGCGCGCTGGCCTATGGCTCATTATGGACATGGAAGAAGGCGCAAAGCGGCTCTTTTAGCGGCAGGTTCGCAAGATTTGCACCCCGGCCACAGCGCCTGCGTGTTCAATCACAGCTGCAACTTGGCCTCCACAACCGATTAGTCGCGATCGAATATGATGGCCGATCGCTGCTGATCGCGGCCTCGCGCAGCGGCATCAGCCTTATCTCTGGCGGGGATATAGCGACACTATCAGAGTCTGAAAAACCTGATTTTCAGCAAATCTACGCCGATGGCTGTGCCAAGATACCCTCCACAGCGAAAACGCCCGTCAAACGCCGGGCCGCCGCGCCTCGCCAGCGGGGAGCCAAGCCATGATCGCCCGCAAAATGCTGGGCGCGCGGTTGCGCCAATGCGGCATCGCGATATTTTTGGCCATGATGCTGGGCATGTCGAGCCAGGTCGCGGCGCATAATCTCCCGCGTCTGGATAGCATCATTGGCCAGGGCCTGGGCGAGCGGGAATCGGTATCAACCTCGCTCCAAATCATATTGCTGATGAGCGTGTTGACCATTTTACCGTCGATACTGCTGATGATGACCAGTTTTACGCGTATCATCATTGTCTTGTCTATTTTGCGGCAAGCACTCGGATTGCAACAAACACCCCCAAATCAGGTGCTCGTTGGGCTGGCGCTCTTTTTGTCCATATTTGTCATGCGCCCGGTTTTCGAGGACATGAACCAAAATGCCTATGCGCCCTATACCAGAGGGGCGATTTCGATTGAAAGGGCCGTTGAAAAATCTGGTATCGCAATCCATCGCTTCATGATCGCACAAACCCGCGACAAGGATTTGGCGATGTTTGCCGATATGGCTGACGCTGGCACATTTAGCGAACCTGCCGATGTGCCTTTTTCGATATTGCTCCCGGCCTTTGTTACCAGCGAATTGAAAACGGCATTCATCATTGGTTTCCTCATCTACCTGCCCTTTTTGGTCATCGATCTGGTGGTGGCTTCGACCATGACGGCGATGGGTATGGTCATGCTCTCTCCATCGATCATTTCGCTCCCGTTCAAATTGTTATTGTTCATATTGGTGGATGGCTGGGCGTTGACGATGGGCTCGCTGGCCAGCTCTTTTGCGGCCAGCTCTTTTGCGGCCAGCTCTTTTGCGGGAGGTTGAAATGGATCATTCGGATGCATTTGTTAGTATCACCCAAGAGGCCTTGCGTGTCCTGGCAATGGCCACCGCGCCAATACTCATCCCGGCGCTGCTGGTCGGGCTGTTGCTGGGGATGGTCCAGGCGGCGACGTCGATCAATGAAGCAACATTGAGCTTTGTCCCGAAACTGTTGATCCTCTGCCTGTGTCTGGCTGTTTTCGGCTCGATGATCGGCAGTGCTATTGGCGGCTTTACGCTCAATATATTTGAAATGATCCCGATGGTTGTCCGGTGATTCCATCAGGTTTTGCAGACATTGAGACCATGCTATCGCTCATGCTGCTCATCATGATCCGCCCTGGTGCGGCCTTTATTGCTGCACCATTTTTCAACGCCACGCAGATTCCGGTGCAATTGCGCGTAACACTGGCTTTGGCCATTGGTTTGCCGGCGCTATCGCTGGTTGGGGACATCCTCCCGCCCGATGGCTTGCTGTCCGTGATGGGGCTCGTGATGGTGATGACAGAAATCATCCTTGGCCTGGCGATCGGCTTCACCCTGCAAATTGCTTATTCCTCCTCATTGCTGGCCGGCGAATTGATCAGCAGCGGCATGGGGCTGTCTTTTGCTGCTGCGGTGGACCCGACGAGCGGACAGAGCAACCCTGTTATCGCCAATTTCATTTCGGTTCTGGCGACGTTGCTTTTGCTGGCCAGCAATGGTCACCTGGTGCTGATGCAGACGCTATACGAGAGCTATCGCGCGATGCCCCCCGGGCAGGCGTGGCTGGGTTTTGGTCAAATCGATGCGCTTGTCGGCTTTGGTGGGGCGCTGTTTTCCATGGGATTCGCAATCGCGCTTCCGATCATTGCCAGCATAACATTGGTGCAAATATTGCTGGGGATTGTCTCGCGATCCGCGCCACAATTTAACCTCTTCTCGGTCAGTCTTCCCGCAACGACCTTTTTGGGCATCCTGTTCATGGTGTTGTTTCTGCCATCGATGGCGAGCGGCATAGACGATGCACTGGAACGCGGTTTGAGCCAAGCCCGAGCGCTGATTTTGGCGCCAGTTGAGTGAGGCGCTAGCATGGCATCCGAAAAAACCGAACGCCCCACGGCAAAACGCAAAAAAACGGCGGCCGAACGCGGCGATGTGCTGACGTCAAAGGAAACAGGCGTCGCTTTTGTTACATCCATCGGGATGATTTGGCTGTTCGTTTCCGGCGGCAATTTCACCGATGCCCTGCGCCGCATGCTCACCCAAGCGCTGACATTCAGCCATCAGGACATAGAGCAATTTAATGCGATGGCAGCAATATCCCAGCTGATCGGCGTTATAGCCGGACCACTCACCCTATTATTTGCTATCCTCATGCTTGCCGCAATCGCATCACCAGCATTGTTGGGGTCGCTGGGCTTCAGGGCCGCCGCATGGCAATTCAAACCGAGCCGGATCAATCCACTCGCCGGGTTAAAAAGAATGTTCGGCGCGAACGGCCTGGTTGAACTGGCTAAATCCATCGCGAAAATTGCGGTCCTGGGTGCCATCGGCTGGTGGACAATATCCACCTTCACCCATTCCATATCATCGCCCAATGGCGCAAATATCGAAGCGATCGTCGCCCAAATGGGCAGGGACATGGCCTTATCCTTCGTGATCATGTGTGGCGGGCTGTGGTTGATTGCGATCATCGACGCACCCGCGCAATTTTTGATGCGCCTCAAGCGGCTGATGATGTCGCGGCAAGAGGTGAAGGACGAGCATCGACAAAGCGAGGGCGCGCCTGAGCAAAAATCCGAAATACGGCGCAGACAATATGCCGGGCTACGCGGGTCGGCGCGGCAAGCCGTCGCGCAAGCGACCGTCGTTTTGACAAACCCTACCCATTTTGCGGTTGCCCTGCGCTATCGCCCGGGCGAAGATGCGGCCCCAATTGTCGTCGCACGCGGACGCGGCGCCACCGCACAGGCTGTGCGCGAGCTGGCCAAATCTGCCGACGTCCCGACGCTGAATTACCCCGAACTTACCCGAGCGCTTTATTACAGCACGCGCACTGGCGAGCCTATTCGCGAAGATTTATATATGGCCGTCGCAACCATTTTGGGATTTGTGCTCAACATTGAAAGGCGCGCAAATGAGCAAGCGCCAGAGGTATCTGTGCCGCCAGGCGCACGTTTCGACACCGAAGGCAGGCTGGTTTAGGGCAGTGACCCTTTACTCAGGGCCGCGATCTCGATGTCAAAAATCCGCCGCCAGGGTGACGGCTATGCCTGAACCCGGCGCGCCATTGCCGGCAACGCGATGGCGATAGTCCAGCGAAACATGCCTCCGCTCTTTGTGCACATCGCCAAAATTGACCACCAAAGTCGGGCCAATGTCGGCGCGCGCGACACCAGCCTGTGCCCCGCCCCAGGCGCCCGCGCCCGCGCTAAAAGCTATTGCCCCAGCCCGCGCCACATCGTGGGTCAGGCGCGCCTGGCCTTCTGCAAAGGTGTCGCGCCGCCTTGCCCCCACAACACCAGCGGCACCATAAGCATCAAGTCGAAAGCCGGCGGCCACCGGCGCTGCATTGACCCCGCCCACGACATAGGCAGCAAAGGCAGAGCGCCCATCCCCGCCAGATATGCGCGAACGGCGTTCAACTATAATCGACAGCGGAACAGAATGAACAGGACGCACCGCCAATCCAACCGCCCCCTCCGTTGAATCCCGCCCCTGTGGGGTCGCGCTCACGCGTGCAAAAACGGCCGCACGGCCCGCGCCATCCAGCCGGTACGACAAGCGAGCGCCCATCTGTGACCCGCCATATTGAGGCTGCACGCCAAGCGTGTTCGCGCCGCGATCGCTGCGGTAAAATGCCCATGATGCCAAGGACCAGCGGCCGGGCGGCCTTGGCGTGTCGATATGCACAGTCAATGGGCCCATTGATGGCGTGACTGCGGTTAAGCCCGCCACTGGCATCGTCGACCTGTGGAACAAAATGCTGTTCGCGCTGCGCCCAGGATTCACAATATCGCTGAGCAATTGCAACTGCTGATGGACATAGGCTGAATCAACACCCGTTGCCACGTCACGATCCCCCCCAAGCACAGGGACGTGGCCGACGTGACTTTCCCTTATCATGCTGGGGTGGCGAGTGGGCGGGCGCGCATCGTTGGTTGTCAGCAAACCCCTTTGTGCATGGTCAGGTGAACGATATGGCAAGGCTTCAATGGGAATCATCAACCCTGGCAAAAAGCGCGCGGTGCCATCTTCGGATAGCGCATTGGACCAGCCGACATAGGTTGCGCGCGCCACGGCCCACCCACCGACAACGGCAAGAATGAGCATCATAGGGCCAGAAAGGCGGGTCATTTACGCCGCTCGATGGTCAAAGCGACAGGCAGATGATGCTCTGTTTTATCCCAGATGATCGCCGCGCCGCGGCGGCCCCGCAGATAGCCGAGCATCGCGCGCCATGCGGTCATCACCAACAGGATATTGCCGACCGGAATGCGCAAAACCGCGAGCGGTGCACATCGCCAACCATAGACATGGCCTACACAGGCCGCGCGCACGGCGACACGCCAGGCTAATAACATCAGATTATAGATGAAAAGCAGCTGAAGTATCGGATGTTCGGCGAACATATTGGGAAGCGGTGCAGCGGATAGAAATAGCACCGCAACCGTGATGATTATTGCGCTATAGCCACATAATATTGCCAATGCAGCGATGACTGCGCGGCGATCTCGCCACAGCATCCAATGGCCTATAAGCTTGCTGAAGAGCGGTGAGCCAGGCTGCGAAATCCAGCCCAGCCTGTCCCAGGCATCAAAGGAAATACCGCGCAGCCAGCGGGTTTTTTGACGAACAGCCAGGTTGATGCGGTGTGGAAAATAACTTCGCGTGGCGACGAGCTGCCCGCCCAGTGTCCGTCGCCGCACAAATGTTCCGCGCGCACCAGCAGCCGACAGGCGCAACCCCAGTTCATAGTCCTCGGTCAGGCTATCCGCGCAAAATGGGGCAGAACGGTCGGCCAGATTGACAAGGGCATCGGTGCGAAAAGCGCAGCCGACACCCGCCAGCGGTATGGCCGCGCCAAGGGCATGCCGGACAGGCATATCCTTGAGATGCGACTCCGCAAACTCATCGCAATAATGCCCGCCGATCCACCGTGATTGTGCGTTTAAGATTGGCACCACGGGAATCTGCGCATAATCATGCGTTTGCAACGCTTCTGATAATAGCGCCAGCGCACCAGCATCGACACAATCCTCCGCATCGTGAAGCAGCACAAAATCAGCGGAAAAAACCCCGCTTCGCTGGTCTGCTCGGCACGCTTGCCATAAACGGTTAAGGCAGGCGCCCTTGGTGGTTGGGCCTGCTTCGTGGTTCAGCACAATCCGAATGCGCACATCATTGGCCGCTGCATTTTTTGCAGCCAATAATGTCGCCAGATCATTGGGATAAACCCCAATATAGAAACGAATTTCCTTGTCGTGCCATAGGCGGCTAGCCATGGCGAGCATGGTGCCAATGACCGTGCTTTCCTGCCATGCGGGAATAAATACGGCAAAGCGCCCGCGTATCGGCACCAGTTCATCGACAGGCGGCAATCGCCTTTTGCCAAAGCCCGCAATATGCAATGCATCGATCAGAATATCTTCGGTGCCAAAAATCGCGAAAATAACCGCCGCAAACAGGGCGAGTTCAAGTGCAATGGTCAGCGCCGCATGCGACAATTGGTCCACGTTCTGTTGGTCCCTCAGCAACGTTTAATGTGTCAGATGTGGCAGGTAATTTGCGCTTGGCAAGGGATTTTGCGCGCGGTGGCGGGACAGCATATGCCAAATGCTGCATTTACCTTTTTTGTCGAATTGATAGAGACACGGCATGGATCATCAGGTGTTGAACAATCCCCCGTCTGCCCCCCCATCTGCCCTGCGTGCTTTTCTGGCCAGCGAAGCATCAGGCGGCATCATCCTGATGGTTGCGGCCGCACTCGCCATCATCATTGCCAACTCGCCTCTGAGCGACGCCTATACCTATTTGCTGCACCTGCCTTTCGGTCCGATACTGTCCGAAAAGCTGGGCCCAATGTCCGTTCATTTGTGGATCAATGACGCGCTGATGGCCGTGTTTTTCCTGCTTGTCGGGCTAGAGATAAAACGCGAATTGACCGACGGGCGTATGGCAACATGGGGGCAGCGCCGCCTGCCCGTGCTCGCCGCTGTCGCGGGTATGGCGGTGCCCGCGCTCATCTATATGCTCATCACCCGCGCGCGCCCTGACCTTTCCAGCGGATGGGCGATCCCCGCCGCGACCGATATCGCCTTTGCCGTCGGCGTATTGGCGCTTTTGGGCACCCGTGCGCCAACCGCACTCAAGCTGTTCCTGGTCACAGTCGCGATAGTCGATGACATGGGCGCAATCGTGATCATAGCCATATTCTACACCGCCAAGCTCAACCTTTTGGCGCTTGCCGGGGCGGCCATCATCCTGGGTGCAATGGCGCTGATGAACCGCAATGGCGTGCGCATCCTCAGCGCCTATATGCTCGGCTTTGCCCTGCTATGGTATGCGGTGCTGCTGTCGGGGGTTCACGCGACCATCGCTGGTGTGCTGGCGGCCATGGCGGTGCCGATCATCAAAACCCCAGGGCGGCCCGATGCGGCGGATTCCCCGCTCCACCAGCTTGAGCATAGCTTGAGCGTTCCCGTGTCTTTCATCATCGTGCCGCTGTTTGGCTTTGCCAATGCCGGCATCAACCTGAACGGGTTGAGCGCAGACGAAATCCTCTCGCCGCTGCCGCTCGGCATTGCGTTCGGGCTGTTCTTGGGCAAGCAATTGGGGATATTTGCTGCGGTCTGGCTTAGTGTCAAAACGGGCTTTGCTGCCAAACCGCGCGGCAGCACCTGGCTACAAATCTATGGCGTCGCTATGCTGTGCGGCATTGGCTTTACGATGAGCCTGTTCATCGGCTCGCTTGCGTTCGCCATGCCGGTTCTGGTCGAACAGGCCAAGGTCGGCACGCTCATGGGTTCGATCGCCGCCGCGCTGTTGGGATATGCGCTATTACGCCTCGCCCCGCTCCACCCCGATCATGTCCGCGAGGAAGGCGAACAAGCGACTGAGATGGCCGCTGATGGCGATGTCGCCAGCCTGGACGATGCGCGCTGATCAGCCGGGCCGCACACCGAGCAGAGCCAACCCACTGACGATTTCCAGCCCAAACAACAGCCTGAGCAGCCCGTATGGCATACCATAGCGAGGCAGCGCGACGAGCCGCCCAGCGGGCTGAGCAAGCAGGAATAGCGCCACCATATCCCCCCACAAAGCATCGTGAACGCGGTATGCCGCTGTAATAGCCAGGGCAGCCTGCGCGATGAACAGCCCAATGTAAATGGCTCTGAATTCGCTATGGCCATTGGCGTCATTAATCGTGTAACCAAGCTGTTGAGCCAGATTGGCAGGAGAAAACAGCGCCCAAAGTGCAAAGCCGACAAAAGTGAGGGCCGTCAGCGCGAGCAAAGCCTGGCGCAACATGTCATCAAAGATCATCGACAATCCCCTTCGCGCACCCCTACAACTTCGCCGTCAGTTCAGGCACCGCGTTGAACAGATCGGCGACCAAGCCAACATCGGCGACCGAGAAGATCGGCGCGTCCTCATCCTTGTTGATGGCGATGATGGTCTTGCTATCCTTCATCCCAGCCAGATGCTGGATCGCGCCCGATATGCCGATGGCGATATAGATTTCGGGCGCGACGATCTTGCCGGTTTGCCCAACCTGATAATCATTGGGCGCATAGCCCGCATCGACCGCCGCGCGGCTCGCGCCGACGCCTGCGCCGAGTTTATCGGCAAGCGGGTCGATGATTGCGTGGAACTTTTCGGATGAGCCCAGCGCGCGCCCGCCCGATACGATCACCTTGGCGCTGGTCAGCTCTGGCCGTTCGGACTTGGCAATTTCCTCGCCAACGAAGCTCGCAAGACCCGTCTCACCAGTGCTGCGCACCGCCTCGATGCTCGCCGTGCCGCCGCTCGATGCCGCCTTGTCAAACGCGGTGCCACGCACCGTGATGACCAGCTTGGCGTCCTTGCTCTCGACGGTGGCAATCGCGTTGCCCGCGTATATCGGGCGGGTGAAGCGCTTTGGCCCTTCGACCGAAATAATCTCGCTGATCTGCATCACGTCGAGCAGTGCGGCGACACGCGGCGCGATATTCTTTCCGGTCGTGGTCGCGGGCGCGACAAAGGCGTCGTGCCCCGCCATCAGCGCGGCGATCAGCGGCGCGACATTTTCAGGCAGCGCGTGCGCAAAGGCCGCGTCGTCGGCGCTCAGCACCTTGGTGGCTCCGGCAATCTTTGCCGCCGCGCTCGCCACCGCGTCAATGCCCTGCCCGGCGACGAGCAAATGCACTTCGCCCAGCTGCGCCGCCGCCGTAACCGCGCTCAGTGTTGCGTCCTTGACCGCCGTGCCGTCATGTTCGGTCCAAACTAGCGTTTTCATATCAGGCGACTCCCAAGGCTTTGAGTTTTGCGACCAGCGCATCGACATCCGCCACCTTGACGCCTGCACTACGCACCGGCGGCTCGGTCACTTTGATTGTCGCCAGTCGCGGCGTCACATCGACACCATAATCAGCGGGCGTATTGATCGCCATCGGCTTTGACTTGGCTTTCATGATATTGGGGAGCGAGGCATAACGCGGTTCATTCAACCGCAAATCGGTGGTGATGATAGCGGGACATTTGACCGCGACCGTTTGTAGCCCACCATCAATTTCGCGCTTCACCGTGGCCGTGCCGTCCGCTATCTCAACCGCAAAGGCAAAGGTCGCCTGGCCCCATCCGGTCAACGCGCTGAGCATCTGTCCGGTCTGGTTATTATCGCCGTCGATCGCCTGTTTGCCGAGGATGACGAGCCCGGGCGCTTCTTCGTCGCACACGGCCTTCAGCAGCTTGGCGACGCCCAGCGGCTCGACCTCGGCATCGCTTTCGATCAATATCGCGCGGTCCGCACCCATGGCGAGCGCGGTGCGCAGCGTTTCCTGCGCCTTGGCCGGGCCAATTGAAACCGCGATGACTTCGCTCGCCACGCCCTTTTCACGCAGGCGCAGCGCTTCTTCGACCGCGATCTCGTCGAACGGGTTCATCGACATTTTGACATTGGCCAGGTCAACCCCCGTGCCGTCCGCCTTGACCCGCGGTTTGACATTATAATCGAGCACCCGTTTGACGGCGACGATAATTTTCATGGGCCAATCTCCTTACCCTGATTAGATTTGCATCTAGTTGACGTTCACGTCAACGTCAATATTTTCACGCGGCTTTCCGCACCTCGGCAACAATCTTTCTCGCGGCGTCGCCCAGGTCATTTGCGGCGACAATTGGCAATCCTGAATTGGCGAGGATATCTTTGCCCGCCTGCACATTGGTCCCCTCTAGTCGCACGACCAACGGCACCGACAGGTTAACCTCTTTGGCCGCAGCAACAATCCCATCGGCGATGATGTCGCATTTCATGATCCCGCCAAAAATGTTGACGAGGATGCCCTTGACCGCCGGGTCTTTGAGGATGATTTTGAACGCCGCCGTCACTTTTTCCTTGCTGGCGCCGCCGCCCACGTCGAGGAAATTGGCGGGAAATTCGCCGTTCAGCTTGATGATGTCCATCGTCGCCATCGCCAGGCCAGCGCCATTGACCATACAGCCGATGTTGCCGTCGAGTTTGATATAGGCAAGGTCGTGCTTGGACGCCTCGACCTCGGCCGGGTCTTCCTCGCTCTCATCGCGCAGGGCCGCGATGTCCGGATGGCGGAACAGCGCATTCCCATCGAAACTGACCTTGGCATCGAGCACCAATATTTTGCCATCGCCCGTTTCAACCAACGGGTTGATTTCGAGCATTTCCATATCAGTGGCGATGAACGCCGCATAGAGTTGCTTGACGACGACTTGTGCTTGCGCCGCCAGATCCCCCGATAAGTTGAGGATATCCGACGCCCGCTTCGCGTCCGCATCGGTCAGGCCGGCCCGGGTATCAATCACGATCGTCTCAATTTTCTCGGGCGTGTCGTGCGCAACAGCCTCGATATCCATGCCGCCTTCGGTCGAAACGATCATCGCGACCTGGCTCGATTTGCGATCGACCAGCATCGACAGATAATATTCGCGGGCAATGTCCGCGCCATCGGTGACATACAGTCGATTGACCTGTTTTCCCGCAGGCCCGGTCTGGATCGTGACGAGGGTATTGCCAAGCATTTCGCGCGCATTGGCCTCTACCTCTTCGATGGACCGCGCCAGCCGCACCCCGCCCTTGGCCTCGGCGGGCAATTCCATAAATTTGCCCTTACCACGCCCGCCCGCGTGGATTTGCGCCTTGACCACATAAAGCGGGCCAGGAAGTTGCCGCGCCGCAGACACGGCCTCTTCTACCGACAAAGCCGCAAAACCCAGCGGCACCGCGACACCATGCCGCACCAGCAATTCCTTGGCCTGATATTCGTGAATATTCATGAGCTATCCAATGTCCTTAGTGAAGTGGCGAATCCCGTGTCGCTAAAGCACATGTGCGGCGCGCTGCATAGACTATAGGGTCAACTATAGGGTCAATTACGCATGGCGCAGAGCGCTGCGGAAGACGAGATGACGGCCCAAATCTCGGCATCACCAAGCGCACGCGCGCGGTGAAGAAATTGTTCGACGGTCATTTGCCGCGGCTCGCCGCCTCGCAAATCGCCTAATCGTCCGATTCGGCGCAATTGCAGCAGCGACAGCCGATCGACCATCCGCTGTGCCATGCAGGCCGACACAGGGCGCGACAGCCCAGCATCCATCAAGCCCGCACGAACGCGCTGTTCCGGCGTTGCGCAGCTGCTGAGCAAGCTCAGCGCGGCAAGCAGGAAAACGGCTTTGCCAGCAAAAGAAATTTGCATCATCCTCGCCTTTTCATTCCCATAATATCCTCCATATCGGAGCGGTCAGCGAGAAAGCTGAAACCATGATCGGCCATTGTCAGGCCATGGACAACTTAGCACATCCCAACGCCGCCCTGCCCCAATCAGACGCTGATTGCGACACAATATCGGCCAAATCCGCCACAGCGATGAGCCGGGCCAGGCGACTTGCCCGCCGCGTCATCGTCCGTGCGCTCATCGAATGCGATGGGGAAATCGACGATGCGGCAAAAAAAACTGGCCTCACTCCCTCAACTTTTGCCGAACAGATGCGTCAATATCAATTGCCACGGCCAATCATGTATCGGCCTGGATTTGGGAAAATGTCAGCCCGCAATGATGCGATAATTGGCTGAATATATTGGTTGGATGCGGATAGCCCGCCCTAGCCACACGAGCGTCGGGGCAATGCCCTTGTCTGGTCCCTTGAGCAGGGCCCCGGCGCTCACTCCCGCGCTTCACCGCACCACGACCCGTCCGATCAGCATCCGCCCGCCTGCATCGGGCTGCATCTCGACATCAACCAGCTCTTCGGTCTGGTTAGCGCGTCCGAAATTGCGGATGATCCGCGCCGCGATGGTCGATGGCCCGTTGGGGTTGGCGCGATCCTCGGCAAAACTGTTGGTCTGGATCGTGTATGTCCCCGCCGCCGCTATGCGCAGCAGATATTCCTCTGGCCCGAAACCGTTGGTAACGTCGGCGGTGAGCAACCCGCCATTGGTCGATTGGCGATAGCCGAAATAGACCTCCTGCCCATCGGGTTGGGTCACGTGCAGGTCCATATCGGTGCGCGGCGTGTTCCATTCAATCACCACGCGGATGTCGGTGTCGAGCATCCGCACCAGCTCTGCGGGAAACACATTCACATAATTGAGCCCACCGAGCGCACGATAGCGCTGCACCGCGAGGTTCGCATCCATCAGCGCGGTCTGTTCAAACCCGCGATATTGTTCGCGCCGCACGGTCAATACCGCATCGGCGAGCAACGCAATGGCGTGGCGAAGGTCGGCCCGCGCCGCATCAATCCACCCGGCCGCGCGATGTTCCTCGGCGCGGCTCATCAACAGCACCGCCAGCGTGCGCAGCGGCTGTGGCCGTTCATTTTCGCGGTCAACGAGCTGTTCATTGAGCGCAATCGCGCGGGTCAAATCGCCATAGCGCGCCAGCCGCGCTGCAACGATGCTGAGCGTCTGATTATCACGCGCAGGCAGGTCGAGCGCCGATGTGACGGCGCGGCGTGCCTCGACCACGCGGCCCTTTTGGAAATGCCATTCGGCGACGTCGAACCAGAATAGGGGGAGCGCGCCGTGCACGGATGCGAGCCGATCCTGTTCCTCCAGCCATTTGTCACCAGCCGCATCGAGCGCAGCCAACCACGGGCGAGCGGGCGACCATTCGGGCAGCGCGGTGGCGGCCACGATCTGGTCGTCGCCGCCGCGGCGAAAACCGCTGCCTGCAAGGCGGCCATCCGCCGCAGCGTCGCTCGCGGTGGCGGCGGCATCACCTGTACCCTCAAGTCGATCCTCTGACACAGTGGTTACCGGGGATGGCGACTCCAGCGATGGTCGCGATCGGGTGGTACCCGTGACAATGATGTTGGCATTGTCGTCGGC
>JBEBJX010000004.1:0-53497 GCA_040079655.1 Sphingopyxis sp.
TTCATAGCCCACCCCCATCGCATCGCCGATCAGCAACGCGCGCATCCCCGAACAGTCGACGAACAGGTCGCCGTTGACGGTCCGGCCATCACCCAGCACGACGTGATCGACAAAGCCGTTGTCCCCGCGCAACTTGACATCGACGATCGTTCCTTCGATCCGTTCGACTCCTGCGGCCGTTGCGCGTTTGCGCAAGAAGGCGGCGAGCAGCGAGGCATCAAAATGATAGGCATAATCGAGGTCGGCCATCGGCGATTGCGGATTACTCTTGTCGCCTTGGGCAAAGCGGCCCAGGCGCGCGGCAACGGCGTTGATCGAATAATCGTCAAAGTCGTGCGCCTTGCCCATGGTTGCTGACTTCAGCCACATTTGGTGGGTGTGAAGCCACAACAGGTCGCGGCCGATGCTGCCAAACCCATGAAAATAGCGGCTGCCCTTGTCGCGCCAATCGACAAAATCGATGCCGAGCTTGAACGTCGCCTTGGTTTCGCGGATCATCTCCGCCTCGTCGATACCGGCCAGTTGCAAATAGGTGCGGATCGCGGGGATGGTCGCCTCGCCAACGCCAATCGCGCCGATCGCGTCCGATTCGATCAGGCGGATACGATATCCGCTGGTGAAAAGTCGCGCGAGCAACGCCGCCGTCATCCATCCTGCGGTTCCGCCACCGACAATGGTGATGGTTTGGATCGTGCGATTGATGCCTGCCTCATTTGCGTGATTCGCGGTCATATTCGCTCTCCTGTCTCGATGCTGCGCAGCTGTTTATGCCACATCGCAGGTCAAAGAAACCGTTTACTTGGCCATATATGCCTTCGAACACGCGCAATCAGTAAAAGTTGTAAAATTAACCGACAGGCAAGGAGAGCGTGCTAGGGAGAGGCATGATCCGCCTGTTCAAACATTATATCCCCCATGCCGTGCTGCTGCTCGTGTTGCTTGATGCGGTAATGTTGATGGCGGCGGCCGAGATGGCGTGGGTTGCGCGCGCGTGGCAGATCAACATGGCTGTTGAGCCTGTGCTGACCCGCTGGGCACCCATCATTATCTTTGCTTCTGTTGTGCAACTGGGGATGGTTGCGGTTGGCGTTTATGGCCCACAGGCCCTGCAATCGCTGCGCTTCACCTTGATGCGCATGCTGGCTGCAGTATCGCTCGCCGTCATCCTGCTCGCCACGCTCTATTTCATTTTTCCCGCCGTTGCGCTGTGGCGATCTAACCTGGCCTTTGCGATGCCGCTCGCAATCATATTGCCAATGCTGGTGCGCTCGTTCCTGATTTCCAGGCTGGACGGCCAATCCTTTCAGCGTCGTATTCTGGTGCTTGGTGCTGGTGATCGTGCGGCGCGGATTGGCAGCTTGGCTGAAGAAAAGGGCAGTGGTTTTGTCGTGGTTGGCTATATTGCAATGACCGACAAGCCCGCTGTGGTAGAAAATGCCACTCACCGCAACAGCATCGCCAATTTGTCCGATTATGTCGAGCGATTGAACGCGGGGGAAGTCGTGCTGGCATTGGAAGAGCGGCGCAACGCTCTGCCGCTGTCTGACCTTGTCCGTGTCAAAACCACAGGTGTTTATGTCAATGAAATTTCGAGTTTTCTAGAACGCGAGACGGGCCGGGTTGATCTGGCCACCGTCAACCCGAGCTGGTTTATTTTTTCTGATGGCTTCACGGCTGGTCAAAGAATGTCAAAAGTCGCCAAGCGGCTATTCGACATTGCTGCCAGCCTGCTGGTATTGGGGCTCACACTGCCCATTGCGGTGATTGCCGCCCTGGCTGTGCGGCTGGACAGCAAAGGGCCCGTTTTCTACCGACAGATCCGCGTTGGCCATTATGGCGAGCCCTATCGCATCTTTAAATTCAGGTCGATGCGCGAGGACGCAGAGGCAGGCGGCAAGGCGGTGTGGGCAGCCGAACGCGACCCGCGCATCACCCGTGTCGGCAATTTCCTGCGCCAAACCCGCATCGACGAAATTCCACAGGCATGGAATGTGCTGAAAGGCGAAATGAGCTTTGTCGGTCCGCGGCCCGAGCGACCGGAGTTTGTTAGCGATCTCGAGCAGCAAATCCCCTATTATGCTGAGCGGCATATGGTGAAGCCAGGGCTGACAGGCTGGGCGCAGGTCAACTATCCCTATGGCGCGTCGATAGAGGATGCCCGGGCCAAGCTTGAATATGACCTCTATTACGCAAAAAATTATACGCCATTCCTTGATCTTCTCATTCTGCTCCAGACCATCCGCGTCGTTTTGTGGCCAGAGGGCGCACGATGATTAATGATATGGCCATCAGCATTTTGGCGGCGCTTTCGCTTTCGGCCGCGCTTGGTTTTGCGGGACTCGCCTTGACGGCCCTGATCCGGCAGCGCCCGTTTGCCCACCCGTCTTTTTTCGTTTCGCTGGCGATGACGGGCATCTGGCTGGGGGTGCTGGCGTGGGCAGGCCCGGTGAGCGCCATCGCCCTGAGTTTGGAGGCCGCGCGCAACCTCGCCTGGCTGTGGTTCATGGCGTCGCTGTCGGGCGGCAATGCCCGCGCAAAGGGCATCAGTGCGGTTGGGTGGGTCTATATTGGTTTGTTCGCTTTGCAGGCCATTGTGTTGGCGATGGTGTGGCGAGCGATTGTATTTGGCGCCCCAGCGACGCTGCCAGTGACGATGCTTGTCGGCGGTTTTACGACTGTGCAAATGTTGACAGCGGCCGGGGCGTTGGTTTTGTTACACAATTTATTCGAAGCGACTAGGTCTGATACGCACTCAGTCTTGACGCTGCCGCTTTCTGCTTTGGGTCTGTTATGGGCTTATGATTTGAATCTATATGCCATTTCCTATCTATCGGGCGAGCCCGCTGGCTTGATGGTCATGCTGCGACCATTGGTGATGCTTGTCATGGCGGCATTGATAGCTTTGGCCATGCTAAAACCAGCCAATCAGGCGGTGCAATTGTCGCGACCAGCGGCATTCAGGTCATTGGCATTGGCTGCCATCGGCGGTTGGTTGGGAATATTGTCGCTGCTGGCGTTATTAATCCCGGGAACGGGGCATAATTTTGGTGGGTTGGCGCAAATTCTCGTGCTGTCGGGAACTGCAACTGGCGCAGCGTTGGTGTTGTTGTCGCCGCGCGTGCGGGCGCACATGCGTGTCTGGGCCGTCAAACATTTTTATGAACATCGCTTTGATTATCGCGCCGAATGGCTGCGATTTACGGAGACGTTGAACCGTCAAGAAACGGTTGACCTGTCAATTGAGGCCAGGGTGATTAAGGCACTCGCCGATATTGTTGAAAGCCGTGCAGGTATTTTAATAAGCCCCAAGGGTGGCGCTGCTTTGGCGGCGAATTGGCCAAATAGCGAATTGCAAATCAAATCCGATGACTGGTCGGCAATGCTCGATTGGGTGGGCGAGACCGCCCGCATCATCCAACTTGACGAGGTGCGTAGTGGCAACGCCCCCGCAGCTGAGGCCGCAGTCATCCCAGAATGGCTGCTGGCCGATCAGCGTTTCTGGGTGGTGGTGCCGCTTGTCCATCTGGATCAAATCGAAGCCATGGTCTTGCTGGCACGGCCCCAGCTTGATCGCGCCCTTGATTGGGAGGATTTTGACCTGCTCCGTGTCGCAGGGCGTCAGGCGGCTAGCCACATTGCCGAAGCACGCGGTAGCGAGGCGCTGGCGGAGTCTGCTCGTTTCGAGGAATTTCACCGCCGCTTTGCCTTTATGATGCACGATGTGAAAAACCTGGCGAGTCAGATGGCCTTGCTTTCGCGCAATGCCGAACGCCACGGCGAAAAAGCTGAATTTCGCGAAGATATGGTAATGACCCTGCGTTTATGCGCAGACAGGCTCAGTCATTTGATGCAGAGATTGAGCCAGCAGGAAAAAATCACGGTCGGAAAATTGTCCCCAATCGACTTGGCCATGATCGCCCGCCGTATTGCCGAAGCCCGCCGATCTCAGCACCCCATAGAGGTTGTTGGCGCACAATGCGCGCTGGCATCGGGTGATCGTGCGACCGTTGAGCAATTGCTTTCCCACCTGGTGCAAAACGCGATCGATGCGAGCGATTCCGATGGCATTATCTTGCTTCGCCTAGGCGAGGTGGGCGGGCAAGTCACATTATCCGTGGTCGATAAAGGCCGAGGCATGTCGCCGGAATTTGTCCGAAACGAACTGTTTCGGCCATTTCACTCAACGAAGGAAGGTGGGTTTGGTGTGGGCGCGTATCAAGCACGGCAATTGGCTGAGGCTATGAATGGCGAGCTGAAGGTGGATAGCCGCGAAGGCGAGGGGACAGTTTTCACACTTTGCCTGGCACCGGCATCACAAAATATGTCAGTTCCAGCAACGACCGCAATAGCGAGCGAGGCAGCATGAGTAAAATGGACATAATGACCAAGCCAAAACTGCTGATTGTTGAGGATGACCTGGGCTTGCAGCAGCAATTGCGCTGGGCGTATGAAGATTATGACGTAACCATCGTTGGTTCGCGCGAAGAAGCCTTGACCGCGCTTCGCGCCGTCGAGCCACAGGTTGTCACGCTTGATCTAGGCTTGCCACCGGATCCTGACGGCGTCAGCGAGGGGTTCCGAACGCTCAAGGAAATCCTCAAATTATCGCCCGACACAAAGGTTGTGATCGCTTCGGGACACAATGCCCGCGAAAGCGCGCTCACCGCCATTGCGGGCGGGGCGTGGGATTATTATCAAAAGCCTGTCGATATTGATGAACTGGGCGCCATCGTCAAACGTGCTTTTCACGTCCATTCGCTTGAAACCGAAAATCGCCGACTTTTGTCGGCGATGCCGTCGCAATCAGCGGTGCTCGGCAAGCTGATTACGGGCGCACCAGAAATGCTCAAAGTAACGCGCATGATCGAAAAGGTCGCACCGGCCAATGTTTCGGTCATGCTGCTGGGGGCAAGCGGGACGGGCAAGGAGCTGCTGGCGCGCGGACTCCACGATTATAGCCGCCGTCACAAGGGGAGTTTCATTGCAATCAACTGCGCCGCCATCCCCGATACTTTGCTGGAAAGCGAATTGTTCGGGCATGAGAAAGGCGCATTCACCGGAGCGATAAAAACGACCGAAGGCAAGATTGAGATGGCCGATGGTGGAACCTTGTTCCTCGATGAAATTGGTGACATCCCATTGCCGTTACAAGTGAAGCTGCTGCGTTTTCTTCAGGAGCGCGTGATCGAACGGATTGGCGGGCGCAAACCCATTTCGGTGGATACGCGCATCGTTTGTGCGACACATCGTGATTTGAAAGCCATGGTCGATGCGGGCAATTTTCGCGAAGATCTTTATTATCGACTTGCGGAAATTGTGGTGCCAATTCCCTCACTGGCCGAGCGACCGGGCGATGCGGTGTTGCTGGCCCGCCATTTCTTGAAGCTGTTTCTGAGACAGAATGGTAGCGCCAGCCGCGACCTTTCGCCAGAGGCCGTGGCTGCGATTGAAAATTGGGGCTGGCCAGGTAATGTTCGCGAGCTGGAAAACAGGCTAAAACGCGCGGCGATCATGGCCGAAGGAAAAGCGGTGACGGCTGACGATCTCGATTTGACGGCGCCCGACGCGGATGGCGAGGCTCCGCTCAATCTTCGTGTGGTGCGCGATGCCGCTGAACACCGCGCTATCATGCGCGCTTTGGCCCAGTCGGAATCCAACATCTCCGCAACGGCGCGCTTGCTTGGCGTCAGCCGCCCCACCCTCTATGATTTGATGAAGCATCATGGTTTCAGCGCCTAGCATTCGCAAGCAAAGACGCGAGGCTGCGCGCGCCGCAGCAAAGGTTTCTGCGCGCGAAAGGCGCGGCGGAAAGCTTCCGCCTATTGTGCTGATCGGCGGTGCCATCATGGCCTTTGTGCTGCTTGTATCGGCCATTTATGCGGTGCGTGCCTGGATGGTCGATCCGCTGGCCAGGGGGCGCGCCTCTTTTGCTGCGGGGAATTACCGCGCCGCGCGCGTTGACCTGACTGTGGCCGCGAGCGAAAAGCCCAATGATGTTGCCATTCGGATTGAGCTCGCCCGCGCTTATAATGCGCTAGGCCGAGGGGCAGAGGCCGAACGCCAGCTCGATAAAGCAGCGGAACTTGGCGCTGACCTTCCTCGGCTGGCGGTGGACCGTGCTCAGGCGCAACTAGCACAGGGCGACGCTGCTAAAGCGTTGGCCACCTTGGCTGGGCCGCTCCCCAGAAACCAGGGTGCACGCGCGCTGCGCATTGCTGCTCAGGCGAATTATCGGCTTGGCAATGTTGCGGCAACCCGCGCAAACTTTGCCGAGGCGCTCAGGCTGGCACCGAATGTTGGCGATTTATGGATTGCCTATGCGCGATTTCGATTGGCAGAGCAGGATCTGGCCGATGCCGACAATGCGGCTGATCGTGCCTGGGCCTTGTCACCGCAATCGGCAGCTGCACTGGCCCTAAAGGCCGACATTGTCCGCACACGCGGCGGGCCGGTTGTTTCCATCCCCTGGTATCAGGCCGCTTTGTCGCGCGATCCCGACAATGTACCATTCCTCCTCGAATATGCGGCTGCACTGGGCGAAAGCGGGCGCTATGGCGCGATGCTGGAGCCATTGCGCCGTGCTGCCGATTTGGAGCCGCGCAATACGCGCGCGCTGTTCTTGCAGGCTGTACTGGCAGCGCGGGGCGGCGAGCCAGCGCTGGCACGGACATTGTTAAGCCGGGTTGGCGGCGGTGACGGCGAATTGCCTGGCGTGTTGCAGTTGCGTGCCGCCGTTGAGCTTTCGCTCGGGACGCCGGTGGCTGCGGGCAATTATGCGGCGCGCCTTGTCGAACTTCAGCCTGATAATAGCGCCGCGCGCCGTTTGCTCGCCCTGGCATTGGCGGCAGGGCAAAATCCTCGTGGCGCGATTGATGCCATTGATGCGATCACCATCCAGCCTGATGCCGATAGTTGGTCGCTCCTGTTGTTGGCGCGCTCCTTTGCTGCGATCGATTGGCAGGTTGACGCTGCACAGCCGCTCGAGCGTGCCTCGCGCCTCTCTCGTGGCAGTGCGGGGGCGCTGCGCACCCATGTTACGGGGAGCGATTCTCTCAATCCATCGTTGGCCGTTCCCGCAATTCGCGCCCGTTTGTCCGCTGGGTCATTCGCACAGGCTAAACAGCTTGCGGCGGCCCTCGCACAGGCCAATCCCGGTGTTTCACAAGCTTGGCTGTTGCTTGGAGATACGGAATTGGCGAGCGGCGATACGGCCAATGCGATCGCCCATTTTCGCCGTGCCGCTGATTTGCGCTTTGATGAGGCCGTGGCGCTTCGGCTGGTGCACGCCCATAGCCAGGCAGGTGTGCGCGCTGAGGCGGGGCAGATATTGGCAAATTATATGGCGCGGTGGCCAGAAAATATCGCAGCAATGCGCATCGCAGCCGCATTTCGCGCCGAGGATGGCGATTGGGCTGGTGCGCACCATGCTTTGATGGCGATAAGCGACCGCATCGGCAGCAATGACGTTTTGTTGTTGGCGCAATTGGCGCGATGCGAGCTGGAGCTGGGCAATGTTGGCGCGGCATTACCCTTGGTAGCGCGCGCCTATCGCCTGTTGCCTGGCAATGCGACCATCAGCGGGATTTATGGTATTGCGATGGCGCGCAGCGGCGGGTCGATGGTCGATGCGCGAGACTTGCTCGACAAGGCGGTGCAACTGGCGCCCGAGGACATGTTGCTGCGACAGTGGCGCGCCGAAGTGATGGAAATGGCCAGTTCGACGGCCAACTAATCAATAGCGACCCGGAGCGATTTTCTGCGATCAGCTTGTGCCGCAACCCGCATAAAATTCATCCAAAATTCAGATGGAGATGGCGATAGGGAAGCGAGCATCATTCGGGGAATCACACATGCGCATATCATATTTGGTCAGTGTTGGCCTATCGGTCGCCGCGATGGGGAGCGCGGCCAATGCCGCCAGCTGTGCGGAAAGTTTTGCACGCAGTGGCAGCGTTGTCAGTGCAACCACATTTACCGCAACACAAACCATCAACACGCTATCGGTTGCCGACGCCATTGGCCAGTTACATGGCATTGCGATTGCGGGCGAATATGATGTGCTCGACGAAGATGAACAGGGCGGCAGCATGGTGTGGGAGCAACGCCAAGCGGGCGCGACACGCGCCATTCCAGTTCAAATTGCCGCCGTGCCGGTGGGGGGCAATGTCGATGTGACTATGACGATCCGCTTGCCCAGCGGCATGGTAGCGGGCAGCAACGGCGTGCGCGATGAAATGTGCCGCGTATTCGGGCAAATGCGCGGCGGGCGCGAAGGTGTTACGCTGGCTCAAAGGATGCGCGGCGCAAGCGGGGGCGGGGCCATCACGGTGATCGATGCCTATATGCTGTCCAACCAGGTGGCCCGCCAACATAATCTCAACACCGCCGTCATCAACCCGCGCTATCGCAACCGCGTGTTCACCGTCACGGGCCGCATGGGTTCGGTGAACCGCGCGGGGCGGAGCTATATCCTGAGCTATGATATTCCACAGCCGCCGCTGACGGGGCTACTGCGTCCGCTTCCTGGCCAGCCGACGTTCAGCATTGCCATCCAGTGCGTGCTGGCTCCCGACCAAAATGGTTTGGCATTGACGCTGCGGGCTGGGCGTTCGGTCCGGCTTACCGGAACCTTTGCCAATTATGACGAAGTCGACAAGGTGATGACGCTTGATGGATGCCGAGAGGCCGCGCGCTAATGTGCTAAGCCCCTAATCGCGCCCCTAATCGCGGATGCGTTGCTGCTGCGCATCCTTGTCAACGGCGGATGCGTTGCTGCTGCGCATCCTTGTCAACGGCGGATGCGTTATGGCTGCGCATCCGCTCAGTCGCGGGTGCGATGTTCGCTTTTGACACGGCGGACGGTTTGACTTGATGCCCGCATGACGATGCTTTCGGTGGTGAGCGTGCCGCCGCGGCGATGCTTGACGCCCTCCAGCAACGACCCGTCTGTCACGCCGGTTGCAGCAAAGATAACGTCGCCTTTGGCCAGTTCTTCGAGGTCGTAAATCTTGTTGAGGTCGGTGATGCCCCATTTGCGGGCGCGGGATTTTTCATCCTCATTGCGGAATAGCAGGCGCCCTTTGAATTGCCCGCCGACACAGCGCAGCGCCGCCGCAGCCAGCACGCCCTCTGGCGCGCCGCCGCTGCCCATATAGAGGTCAACCGTTGTGTCGGGGTCGCTGGTGGCAATAACCCCCGCAACATCGCCATCGGGGATTAGCATGATGCCACAGCCGATGGCGCGCAGTTCGGCGATCAACGCTTCGTGGCGCGGGCGATCGAGCACGCAGATGATGAGGTCAGCCGGGGCGACCCCCTTGGCCGCCGCCACCGCCGCGACATTCTCTGCCACGCTTTTGTCGAGGTCGATGACGCCGTCGGGATAGCCCGGCCCCACCGCCAGTTTATCCATATAGACATCAGGCGCATTGAGCAGGCCACCCTGTTCGGCAATCGCCAGCACTGCGAGCGCATTGGGCCCGGCCTTGGCGGTGATGGTTGTGCCCTCCAGCGGGTCTAGCGCGATGTCGATTTTCGGGCCCTTGCCCGGCGCGCTGCCAACTTTTTCGCCGATATACAGCATTGGCGCTTCGTCGCGCTCGCCCTCGCCGATGACCACGGTGCCATCCATATATAGCGTATTGAGCGCCGCGCGCATGGCCTCCACAGCGGCAGCATCGGCGGCTTTTTCATCGCCGCGCCCGATCAGCTTGGCAGCCGCAATCGCCGCCGCTTCGGTGACCCGCACCATTTCCAGCACCAGCACACGGTCGAGATTCTGGCTGGCTTGAGTGGTCATTGAACGATGGTCCTAAGTCTATGAAATGATGCGCCCGATTAGGTGGGCTGGGTGAAAATGTCGAGCCATGATTGACGCCTATTACAGCGCCAATATCGGCATCCGGATTGGCTTTTCCATCAAACTTGCTGATGTGTCGAGCGCGGCGATGGCGGCGTCAACGGCATATGCGTCGCATTCATGGGTGACCAGCACGATAAGCGCACTGCCGTCGCTCGCGCTCCGCTGGATGAAGCTTTCCACCGAAACATTGGCGTCGCGCATGGCAATGGCGATTTCAGCGAGCACGCCGGTGCGGTCAGCAACGCGCATTCGCACATAGGATTTTCCGATGATTTTGCCCATGTCGGCGCGGGGCATGACGTCGAGGCTCGATACCGGCATGGTGAAGGCGGGGCCATATTCATCGCGCGCCACATCAATTAGGTCAGCGACCACCGCCGATGCGGTCGGCCCGTCGCCCGCGCCCGCGCCCTCAAGGAACAGGCGGCCGACAAAATTACCCTCGGCCACCACCGCGTTCAACGACCCGGGGACATAACCCAGCGGATGGTCGGCGGGAACAAGGCATGGCGCAACAAATTGTAACAGCCCGTCGTCGCGCTGTTCAGCCATACCGATTAATCGGATGCGAAAGCCCAATTGTTCGGCTTCGGCTATATCTGCGGCGGTCAGGGCGCGGATGCCATTGGTGGAAACACCATCAAAATCAAGCCGCGTGCCGAAGCAAATAGACGCGAGGATCGACAATTTATGCGACGCATCGATGCCATCGATGTCAAAACTGGGGTCGGCTTCTGCATAGCCCAGTTCCTGAGCCTGGGCCAATGCTTGAGCAAAATCGCTCGCCTCTGCCTCCATCTTGGTCAGGATGAAATTGCAGGTGCCGTTCAATATGCCATAAACGCGGATCATGCGGTTGGCAGAGGCACCCTCGCGCAGTGCCTTGATAACGGGAATGCCGCCCGCGACGGCGGCTTCGAACTTCAGCGGAATGTCCGCCTCGTCGGCGCTGGTCGCCAGCGCCATGCCGTGATGCGCGATCATGGCTTTATTAGCGGTAACAAAGGCCTTGCCCGCTGCCAAAGTCTGTCGGGCGAGGGTGAGCGCCATCCCATCAGCGCCACCAATCACCTCAACCACGGCGTCAACATCGCCATCGGTGGCCAGCAGAGTGGGATCGTCAACCCAGCGATAAGTGGACAAGTCCACGCCACGCTCTTTGTGCGGGTCGCGCGCCGAGACGGCGACCACATGGATAGCGCGCCCGGCGCGTCGCTCGATCAACGCGGCGTTGGTTTCGAGCAGGCGGATTACCCCAACGCCGACCGTGCCCAGCCCGACGATGGCAACGCGCAACGGCTTTCTGGCTTCCGCTGCAGCTGGGTTCAATCTGGGCGGAGGAGTCATGGCATCGCTCATTTTATGTGTGGGAGTGAACGCCTCCTAGCGGTGCAAAGCGGCCAAGTCACTATTACCTCATACAGGAACCGCTATTGCCGAGTCGTAGTGACGGGTATTGGCGCTGCGGGGGTGCGGTCGCATGGTCCAACGGCGTTGGTGACGATGGTGTAATCGCGGACGATGGCCCGTGCGTCGGTCTCGCTGCTGTTGGATACGGCGGCGCGTGGCAGGGCGGCGGGCAATCCGCAAGCCAGCCGATACCAGCCAAGCGTGCGGCGCGCGGGAACCGCAGCCGATTCGTCGACAATTTCGCCGAAAGCCGCCGCCCAACGCGGGGCCTGCCCAGGGCGGCGTAATATTGTCAGCGAAACAGGTTGGCTATTCTCTGTGCTCAAAAATATTTGCGTTTCGCTCTCCCCTGCTATCGTGCCTGCAACAAAAAATGCCTGTGATACGCCGATAATGGCCGGTGGTGGCGCGGCGCGGCTCATCTCGGCGCTGATCGCACGGGCGGTCACCTCGCGTCCGGCATCCCATAATAGTTGCGCACCGGGCTGAACCAGCTGGATTTGATTTGCGGCCGCGACTCGACGAGCAAACAGCAAAACGCGTTGACGATTTAGGCGCGGTGGCCGACCATTGGCTTGGCGAGGTTGATCGGTGATATAGGCAATGCGCGCGGCCACAGGATCGCGGCCAAAAATCACCGCCTGGACGTCGGCTTCGATATAGAGGCGGACCAAATGCGCGGGAACGCCAATTGCGCGCGCGGCCTCGACCTCGCGCACCCGGCGGATACGCGCATCGATGATTGTCGCGGATAAGACGGCGAAATCGGCCACATCGGCATAGCTGGAGGGGGCAATGATCGGTGCCGGAGCGGATTGAGGCGCGGCCAGGGCCGAATCAGCGCCTGATAGTAGAGCGAGTAAAAAGGCGAAGGTGAGCGCGGTTTGAGTAATTTTCGTGCAAAAAACAGGATGTTTCATGAAATCTTCCCAGTCATATTTTGACGCAAAGCTCGGTAAATTAGCCTATCGAACATTTACCATTGATAAATGGTTTGCGCCATGCCGCCCGTCGCGATAACAACCTGAGTCGAGGCAAGGGATAATGTCACACGGTGATTCTCAATGGCACAGAATTAATGTGCTCGTGGAATCACGATGAGACGGCCTGAGCCGTAGCGCAATTTGGGTTTTAAGGGAGCGTGCTGCCGGATGGCTTATGGTGATACAGTTGACCCGAAGAGTCGCGTAATCTCCGTCATACTTGTCGGATTGATTACATTTCTGCTCGGTTGGTTATTGGTGAGCGGCTTGGCAATCAATGTCGCCAAGCAAGTTATGAAAAAATTGGATGTGATGGACATTCAGGAGCCACCGCCGCCTGAAGAACCGCCGCCACCGCCGCCGCCGGACAATAATCTGCCGCCTCCGCCACCAATGGTGATTCCGCGGTCGATCATACCGCCTGTCGCCCCCACCAATGTGGTGCGCGACTCGACGCCGGTGCCGCCGCGCGTCGCGCCGCCGATTGTCATACCGCCTGTGGTCAGCGCGCCTCCGCCGCCTGCTACACCAGATCGGTCGCGCCCTGCGCGGGCTCGTGGTAACGAATCATCGTGGGTGACGACCGACGATTACCCGTCCTCGGCGCAGCGTGAGGGTGCGGAAGGGGTTACCGGAACGCGTTTGGCTGTGAGTGCTGATGGCCGTGTCACCAATTGCGATGTCACCAGCTCAAGCGGCAATAGCGCGCTCGATCAGGCGGCCTGTCGCAACCTGATCCGCCGTGGGCGTTATGAACCAGCGCTGGATCGTGACGGGAATCCCACAACATACACGGTTACCAAGAGAGTGCGTTGGCAGCTGCCAGACGAGTGAGTTTATTTTCAATCCGAGGCGCTCAACTGGGGGCCTAACCAAAAATGTCTTTGAGAGGGAAGTAAGACTATGATGATCAACCTGATCAACACCGCAGCTGCCGCCACTGGTGCTGCCGATGAATCGAAATATGGTTTTGTTGCTGCTTTGCGTGAAGGTGGGCCGGTTACTTGGTCAACTTTCACCGTGCTCATGATCATGTTTGTAGGGACGCTCTACATCTTGTTCACCAAGCTGTTCGAGCAGAATAAAGTGATGAAGCAAGGCCGCGATATGCAGGCATCATTCTGGCGCGCGCCTACGCTCACCGAAGGGGCCGGCAAGCTCGAACGCAACAGCGCTTATCGTCAGATCGTTGACGATGCCCTGCGCGCTCAGGCTGACCATGGCAAGCTTTCCGATCCTGTCGAAGCGCATGACTGGACGCATGGCACGATGGAGCGCAGCCAAGGCCACATCAATTCGAAACTGGCCGGTGGTCTGTCGTTCCTCGCGACGGTTGGCTCTACCGCGCCGTTTGTCGGGTTGTTCGGAACCGTCTGGGGCATTTTGACTGCGCTCGTGAAAATCGGTGCGTCGGGACAGGCGTCGATCGATACGGTTGCGGGCCCGGTTGGTGAAGCGTTGATCATGACTGCTATTGGTCTGGTCGTCGCGGTTCCTGCGGTGCTTGCCTATAACTGGCTGCAATCGCGTAACAAGGAAATTGCACGCGGGCTTTCGACCTTTGCCAATGATGTTCTGGGCAGCATGCTTTCGAACGGTGCTGTTCGCCCAACGGTGGCGGCGGCTCCTGCTGCTCGCGCCGCTGCTCCGGCAGCAAAGGCCTGATGCGCCGTGGCGGGGCTCAGGTTCGCCTGGCCCCCGTCCAGCCATCTTTGTCGCGGTGAATGCGGTCATATTGACCCGCCGACCCGCCATAACAGACAGGATGTTTGAAGTATGTCGATGAGCATGCCAGGGGATGGCGATGATAGCGTCATGTCGGAAATCAACACTACGCCGCTAGTGGACGTTATGTTGGTTCTGCTGATCATCTTCCTCATCACAATTCCAGCCGTGATGGAAACCATTGATGTTCAATTGCCCGATATGGCGTTTGAACCAACCGTGACCAAGCCCGAAAATGTGTTGCTGTCGATCCGTGCCAACCCGACGGATCGCTCAACATGCGAAGTCTATTGGGGTGAGACGCGCGTTGATTCGACCGATTTATTGAGACGTGGACAGGCCAAACTTGAACGTTTGATCCGCGACATCGGCGGGGTGGCGAATATCACCGAAGAAAATCTGCCCGAAGTGCATATTCGCGGTGATATCAACACGCCGTATAAATGCATTGGCGGCGTTATTTACACCATGCAATATGCGGGCTTCCAGAAAATCGGCTTCATTTCTGAACCGGCGCCTGGCTCCGCAACGCTCGATCGCCTGTAAACGGCACGCGTGATTTGAAAGGAAATATCTCATGTCTATGAGCGTAGGCGGCGGTGATGCAGATGCCCCAATGGGGGAAATGAACACGACGCCATTGATCGACGTTATGCTGTGCCTGTTGGTGATGATGATCCTGTCTATCCCTATTCAGACGCACGCCGTGAAAATCGACCTGCCGGTGCCGGATCCCAATCCACCTGAAAATCAGGTTGAGCCCGTGAAGAACAAAATCAATATTACGCCCCAGGGTGTGGTCTTGTGGAACGGCGCTCCGGTCAATTTCTCACAGCTTGCCCAAAATCTTGAGGCTACCAAGCTGATTACACCAACACCGGAACTTCAACTCGAGCCCGATCCATTGGCGCGCTATGTTGTTGTCGATTCGGTATTGGCGTTGATCAAGCGCGCCGAAGTTGGCGGCCTTGGCTTTCTGGGGAATGAGCGTTACGCCCGCGAATTCTGACTTTTTATCCGTTTGAATATCTTTTGGGGCTGCATTGATTTGCGGCCCCAATTGTATGTGGCGAGAGATCAGTGGCTTCGCGGGGCGCGTAAGCATGCTCGTGTGTGGGCGCATTCGTTTCTGGGCTATGGCGGGCATTTATTGACGTAATGTTTTGAAGCGTGCAGGCTTTGTTCATCATGGGGTCGGGTTTGACACGCTAAGAGCATGGTTGATTGAGCTGCGGGAAACGCAGCCGTTGACGGTCGTATGTTTGGCCCGCCAGAGGAGAGTTTATGCTGCGATTTTCGCCTATACTGGCCGCGATGCTGCTTTGCGGTTGTTCGACCATGAGTGCCGAGCGCGAAGCGGCCCACGCTGCCAGTGCGCAAGGCGTCGACACACCGACCCGCGCGTCTGCCCTGTCCGCAGCACGGGGCGCATTCCGCATGGCCGACGGCCATCATTACGGCAGCATGGCTATGGTGCGCCAAGCCGCCGACGGATCGTTGCAACTGGTCGTGACGATGCTCGAATTTCCGCAGGGTATATATGGCATGCACATCCATGCGGTCGGGCGCTGCGACGCCCCGGGGTTCACCTCTGCTGGACCACATTGGAACCCGACGCTGCGTCAGCATGGCCGGTTAAACCCGAGCGGTGCCCATAGCGGTGATATGCCGAATTTGACGGTTTCGGAGCGCGGCATAGCTTATGCTGAAATGCCGCTACGGGGCGAATTGACCGGTGAGGGCGGCCTGCTTGATGCTGATGGTGCTGCCGTCGTGATTCACGCCAGCGCTGATGACGAACGCACAGACCCGTCCGGCAACAGCGGCACACGGATCGCTTGTGCGGTGCTGACACTGCGTGGGCAACCCGAGGAACCGGCACAGTAAAGTTAGGATTTTATCGGTAATACCCGCCCGCGCTGCGCATTGCTTGTCTGGCTCAAGAGCGGTTGGGAATAGGTCATAACCCTAGGTCCGCGGCGCATAAACAGCGCTTCGATCGCGTCGCTCATGAGTTTGTTACCTGAATCGGCTCGCCAACCGCGCGGGCGCGCGTCTGCACGCTGGCTTCAGCGGCGGGCACAAGGCGATAAGCAAAGATCAGCAGCGTTAGCGCAATCGGCGCGACACCCAGCATCGACAAGATACCGACCCGCAAATTGCCGACCGGCTGGCCGTTGACGATGGTGCCGGTCCAATCGGAAATCTGGCCTACTATATAGGGGCCAAAGGCGAGGCCAACCAATGTCGTCGCCAGAAAAAATGCCGCCGCAGCCGTGCCGCGCATCCGGGGGAGAACCAGATCCTGCGTCGTTGCCGCCGCTGCGCCCAATGCGCCGCTACCAAAGCAGACACAGAGGAAATAGAGCGCATAGAATAGCGTCGGATCGGTGGTGGTAAAGCCGAACCACAGCGGCGCTATCGGCATCAGCGCGCCGCCCATGATGACCAGCAGCCGCCCGGCGGGGTTGCGCGTGCGCAAGGCATCGGCAATCCGTCCACCAGCGATAACACCGATAAATCCGCCCAATGCGCCGATGCTGCCAATGTTAAACGCCAGGTCAAGCTTTGGCAGATGCAGCACCGTTTCGGCATAGGGTGCTGTCCAGTAGCTGAGGGCCCAGGCGGTCATCGACACCAGCCCATAGCCAAGCGCGGTGCACAGGAAGGCGGGTGTGCCCCAGATCAGCTTGAAGGTCGCGGGGTCGCGCGCGCGCAATGTGCTGGCCCAGGAAAAGACGGCGTAATAGCCAAGCGCTACCGCTGACCATTGCGGGATGTTGTCCGTCACCCGGATCATCGCATAGGCAAGGCTCGCAAACAGCGCGGCGGTCAGGAGGTTGATGCCCAGCGCGCGCGGGCCTCGTCCCCAGGCACCGAGCAGCGTGAACGGCGGGATGATCGTCGACAGGTCGCTAAAGAAGGTGCGAAATGGCGCTATTGCTGGCGCAGGTGGCACGCCGTCCATGCGCCCGCGCACCGGCTCCCTCATGCTCACCACCCACAGCGCGACAAGGACACCGGGGATACCGACGCTAAGGAACGCCGCCTGCCACCCGACCAGGTCCATTGGCCCGCCGCCGGGATAGGCCTTGTCCCAGGCTTCCTTGATATAGGCGCCGATCAGCAAGCTGAGGCCGCCGCCGAGGTATAGGCCTGAGGAGTATATGGCGAGTGCGGTGGCGCGCTGCCGTTTTGGGAAATAATCTGATATTAGAGAGTAAGCCGATGGGCCGGCGGTCGCTTCACCGATACCGACCCCCATGCGGGCCAAGCCCAGCGTCGCAAAATTACGCGAAAAGCCCGACAGTGCGGTCATCGTTGACCATAGGGTCAGCCCGATCGAGAGCAGCTTCACCCGGCTCCAATTGTCCGCGAGCCGGCCAAGCGGAATGCCGAACAGCGCATAAAATACCGCAAATGCCGCCCCACCCAGAAAGCCCATTTCGCCGTCATTGAGGCCAAGATCACGTTTGATGTCGACCGCCAATATGCTCAACACCTGGCGGTCGATGAAGTTGAGGATATAAACGACGACCAGCACGCAAAGCATATACCAGGCATAAGGCGATGCTTTTGTTGGGATTTCTGGGGCCGCGGTCGCCGCTTGCTGCTGCTTGTTCACTGGCGCCGCCATCAACTTCTCCCACTCGATTTTTATCATTCCCTAATGGTGTAGCAAGCTTGCGCTGCTTGGGAAGAGTCAAATCCGCAACGGATAGGCGCTGATCAGCGTGTAGCGTGCACCGCCCGACCCAAGGTGACTTTCAAATAAGCCACATTCTGTGACTATGGCGGTTGGCGTTGACAGGCCCGCCTGTGCGACAAGAAAGCCGTCAATCGACCCGGTGGACCTGTTCAGCCGCGCCATCGTGATATGCGGCATGAAGCGCATCCCCTGAGGAACGATACCGATAGCCCGCACCACATGGTCAATTTTGACCGCGAGCGCGGTTAGCGGTTTTGCGGGCTGCGCATCGGCCCACAGCGTTGTGGCGTGGCCTTTTGAAGCAAAATGGCCGACGCCGCTGCATGACAGGGCGATTGGCGCGGCGCGAATCGCGGCAAGCGCGCCGTCGAGGCAGGGCAACTGATCGGCGCGAACATCGCCGAGGAACGACAAAGTGAGGTGAAGCTGATCGGCGTTTTGCCAACGCGCACCCGCAACCCCGCCCATCGCAGCAATCAACGCGGCGGCAATTTGTGGAGACGGGGTGAGAGCGACGAACAGGCGAGTCATAAGCGGATTCTACCCTCGAATATTATCACTTGAAAGCGCGCATGAATATCACGATATTACAGACAACCGCGCAGGTCGATTGTGGTGTGCGCGACCAATGGAGTGTTACATTATGGCAAATTGGTCTGATCCGCGTGGTCCCACCACGGCCAATCCGATGGGCGGCGTGGCCACGCCAGCAGCGGTTGACGCTGGGCTGCGCTCGCACATGCTCAAAGTCTATAATTATATGGCGTCGGGCGTGCTCTTGAGCGGTATCGTCGCGATGCTGTTTGCCCAGGGCGGGGCGACGTCGCTGGCTGCGCAATTCATCATTGCCGGCGGGCCGATGGCTTGGGTCATCAAATTGGCGCCGCTGGCGTTCATCCTGGTGATGAGCTTCGGCATTAACCGCCTATCGACTGTGGCGATGCAGGCGCTGTTTTGGGCGTTTGCGGTGGCCATGGGCCTGTCGATGTCCACCATCTTCCTGCGTTTCACCGGCGAATCGGTGGCGACGGCCTTTTTCTCGACATCGGCGGCGTTCGTCGGGCTTAGCTTGTTTGGCTATACCACCAAACGTAACCTATCGGGCTTTGGCACCTTCCTGTTGATGGGGCTAGTCGGGTTGATCGTGGCGATGCTGCTCAACGCCTTCTTCTTTCAGTCGGGGGTGATGGGCCTGGCTATCAGCGTGATCGGCGTGCTGATTTTTGCAGGCCTCACCGCTTATGATACGCAGATGATCAAGAACCAATATTATGAGGTGATGGGCACCGATTTTGCCGGCAAAGCGGTGATTATGGGTGCGCTCAACCTCTATCTCGACTTTGTGAACATGTTCATGATGCTGCTCAACCTGTTCGGCAGCCGCGAATAATCCTTCGCGATGATACAGAAACGACAACCCCGGTGGAGCGATCCGCCGGGGTTTTCTCTAGGGCCCTGGCCTTACGCCTTACGCCTTTGCCTCGGCGATCAGTGCATTGTCGATCGCCTTGCCGCGTAAATAGGCAGGCCGCTCGCAAATTCCGGCCCAATAGGCTTCGAACGCGCTACGCTTTTCGATGCTGCCAAATTGCAGGCCCCAGCCGATTTGCGACCCAACATAAACGTCGGCGGCGCTGAACGCATCGCCCGCGATATAGGTCTTGCCCGCAACTGCGGCCTCCAGCCCGTCCATTGCCGCGTCAAAATTGCCATAGCCAGCCATCATCGCCTTCTCCGCTGGCACGACAAAGCCAAGCGATTTGTTGGTGATCGCCTGTTCGAGCGGCCCGGCGGCAAAGAACAGCCAGCGATAATAATCGGCGCGGTGCGTGGGTGCTGGCGCTAACCCCGCGTCGGGGAAGGCATCGGCAAGATAGGCGCATATCGCCGCGCATTCGGTCACCACATGGCCGTTGTGGGTGATCGCGGGCACCTTGCCCATCGGGTTGATGCTGAGATAGTCCGGTGCCTTCATCGTCGTGCCATAATCGAGCAGATGCTGGTCATAGGGCGCGCCGACCTCCTCCAGCATCCAGCGCGCGATCTGCCCGCGCGACATCGGGTTGGTGTAAAATTGGATGGCGGCGACCATGGCGTTGCTCCTCGGGTCTTCTGGGGGGATGATTCGAGGAGAACGTAGCAGGAACTGGTGCGCGATAGCAAGCCAGTGCACTCAAAATTCGCGGGCGTAGGCCTCGTTGCCAACAAAGCCCATATTCTCCGCGCCCGAACGGCGTATCATCGCCAGCACCGTATCGACGATGACATAGCGGGCCTCTGCGTCGGGTTCGAATTGCAGCTCGGGGCTGGGCAACATGGCCTGCGCCGTGCCAAGGTTGCGCTGGAGCTGGGCGTAGGTGACGGGCGCAGCATTCCATAGCACCACGCCGTCGCGGGTGATGGTGATAGTGTTGATGGGTAATATTTCCAAATTCTCGCCGCCGAATGGCAACTCCACCTTCACCGAATGCGTTTGGGCGGGGATCGACAAGATCATCATCACCAGCAGGCACAGCATAACATCGATCAGCGGCGTCGTGTTGAGGTCGTGCATCGGTGCTTCGGTGCCGCGCGTCAATGTTGCGGCTCCGCAAAGCTTCTGGGCCATAGCCATGATCTTTTCTCCCTTTCAAGTTTGTGCTTGCTGTATATTCCTTTCCTCAATTGGTATGTGATACCATATCAATTATAAATGTCGAGCAGGTTTTAACCGTGAAGGTTTGCGGGAAAAAATAGCGGCGAAAGGCAATGCTAGCGGCCAATGCTAGCGGCCAATGTTAGCGGCCAATGCTAGCGGCCAATGCTAGCGGATGTGGCTGGTCCATGTAACGAGCAGCGTCAGCGCGGCTTTACCGAGCGCGATCGTCGCCTCGACCCTGTGCGGGCTAGGGTCGGTCAAGTCGTGGGTCTGGATGGCCAGTCGCCCGGTAGGGCCGACCATAGTGGCCGCGATGAACCCAAGAGCCATAATCGCGAGAAGAGTGCGGCGTTTCATGAGCGCAGGTCTAGCAAGGTTCACCCATATTGCAAACAATTTCAATTGCTGACGGCTTTGTTTGACGCCTCTCAGCCAAGGCTGACGCGTTCTATCTGACGCCTCTCAGCCAAGGCTGACGCGTTCTATCTGACGCCTCTCAGCCAAGGCTGACGCGTTCTATCTGACGCCTCTCAGCCAAGGCTGACGCGTTCGATATCTGCGCCGACGGCGGCAAGTTTTTCTTCCAGCCGTTCGTAACCGCGATCGAGGTGATAGATGCGCGAAACCTGGGTTTCGCCGCGCGCCGCCAGCCCCGCGATGATCAGGCTCATCGACGCGCGCAAATCGGTCGCCATCACCGGCGCACCAACCAGTGCATCGACCCCGCGCACCACAGCGCTGCGTCCGTTCACCGTGATGTCAGCGCCCATCCGCGCCAATTCTGGCACGTGCATATAGCGGTTTTCGAAGATGGTTTCGGTCAGCACACTGGTGCCATCGGCCAGCGCCAACATCGCCATGAATTGCGCCTGCATGTCGGTGGCAAAGCCAGGGTAGGGCGCGGTCGATAGGGTGATGCCCTTTGGCCGCCCTTCGTATGCGACTTTGATGCCGCCCGCATAGGGGGCGACGCTGGCTCCCGCTCGCTCAAGCGCGTCGATCGTCGCCGCCATTTCAGCTGCATTGGCCCCGACCAGATCAACCTCCCCGCCCGCTGCCATCACCGCGCAGGCATATGAGCCCGCTTCGATGCGATCGGCCATGACGCGGTAAGTCGCGCCGTGCAGCCTATCGACGCCCTCAATCGTCAGTGTTTCTGTGCCGATACCGTCGATTTTTACGCCCATCGCAACGAGGCAATTACAAAGGTCGATAATTTCAGGCTCGCGCGCGGCATTGCCGATGACACAGGTGCCTCTGGCGCGCGACGCGGCCATCAACGCATTTTCGGTTGCACCCACGGATACGACCGGAAAATGGATTTTACCGCCGGGCAATCGCCCGCCCGGCGCCTTGGCCTTGACATAACCAGACGCCATTTCCATTTCCGCGCCAAAGGCTTCGAGCGCTTTCAGGTGAAGGTCAATCGGGCGGTTGCCAATGGCACAGCCGCCGGGCAGCGAGACGGTGGCTTCGCCAGTTCGCGCCAACAGCGGGCCGAGCACGAGGATGGAGGCGCGCATTTTGCGGACAATGTCATAGGGGGCGATGGTCGCGGTGATGGTGGTCGCGCGCGCGGTCATGACCCGGCCAAAATCTTCGGGCCGTGACCCCTCGATCGTGGTCGAGCAGCCAAGCTGATTGAGTAAATGGCCGAACCCGTCAATGTCGGCGAGCCGCGGCAAATTGCGCAGCGTCAGCGGCTCGTCGGTCAACAGTGCGCAGGGAAGCAGGGTCAGCGCGCTATTCTTGGCACCGGAGATGGGAATGCGGCCCGACAGGCGGTTGCCACCGCGAATGATGATTTGATCCATAGCCGTGAGATAGCGCGCTATTGCGCGTGTGAAAAGGCCATTTCACCCAATAGTCAGCGCATAAATTGGGGCTGAACGGTCAATTGACCATGGTTGATAGTTAACTTGTTGAAACTGGGCGGAGTCGAGCGCAGTCGCTCGCTCAAGGTCCCCGCGCCGATCATGCGGATAGTGCCATGATCATTATCGTGGACAAGGTCGAAAGGGTCGTGAACATGCCCCGAAAGGATGGCGGTTACCCCTGCTTTGGTGAGGGTTTCCAGCGCATGGCTGCCACCTTTGGTTAGCGCCGTTCCGTGCGTTCCGGTCTCAACCAGCGGGTGATGCGCCGTCACCAGGACTATGGGGGCCGATGGTTGATTGGAAAGATTGGCCACAGTCGATGCAAGCGCTTTACGCCGCACCACCCCCTTGGACCAGTTGAGACGCCATTGCGCGGGTGCGGTGGTGAGAAGTGACGCCATGGCAATGCCCGGCAACTCAGCCCCTGCCATGCTATTGGAGCGCGCGGCCAACGCAGCCATGCTATGATATCGGCGATAGGGGTTGGTGAAACGCTCGATCGGGTTGAAATAGGGCATGTCGTGATTGCCAATTTCGATGCGCAATGGCCGCCCCAGCGCATGGAGCCATTCTGCGGCGGCCGCAAATTCGCTATGCCGCGCGCGCATGGTGATGTCCCCCGTGATGAACACGGCGTCGGGGCACGCCATCGCGACTTGGCCAGCAAACCAGTCTAACGCCGATTGATCTTCTGCCCCGAAATGAAGGTCACTTGCGTGAAAGATGGTGATGCTGCCCATAACTGGCGCTTGCCATAGCGGCGCGACTTTGCAAAGCCATGTTCGATTGGGCGGCAGACTCAAACGAGAGGAGACACGGATATGATGAGAATGCTACTTTTGGGGCTTGCCCCGCTGCTTATTATTGTGGGGCTTGGAACGGGGTATGCGGCGCACTGGTCGATGCCGGGATTGCTCAATGTTGTTGATGCCTTGACGCCGGGTGCGGCGGGGGAGCGCGTAGCGACGGCTGTGCCCTATGGTGCCAATTCTGTGGCCAATGTGATGCAAAGCGTCGATGTTTATGCGCCACAGGGCCATCGCGCTAACGGGCCAGATAAATTGCCTGCCATTGTATTTTTTCATGGCGGTGGTTGGCGCAATGGCGGGCGCGAACAATATGGATTTGTCGGTCGCGCCTTTGCTGCGGAAGGTTTCATCACCGTTGTTGCTGGCTATCGTTTAGGCGCGGACGGCCGCTTCCCCATTTTCATGCAAGATGCGGCTGCGGCCATTGCCTGGACCCATGCCAATGCCGCGCGCTATGGCGGCGACCCGGAACGCATCGTGCTGGCGGGGCATAGCGCGGGCGCGCATATCGCCTTGATGAGCGGGCTCGACACGCAGTGGCTCGAAGGTGCGGGGCTTGGCGATATGGTGCGGCCTGGCGGCGCTATTCGCGGTGTGATTAGTCTCGCGGGCCCTGCGGACTTTCTGCCATTCGAGCCAGGCGGTGCGGCAGAGGCAGCCTTTCATCATCTGGCTAACAAGGAGCTTTCGCAGCCCATCCATTTCGCCAGAGCCGATGCGCCGCCGCTGTGGCTGGGGCATGGAGATGCAGACACGCTGGTTCGTCTGCGCAATTCACAACATCTGTTGACAGCCGTTACGGATGCGGGCGGACAGGCCGAATTGCGCATTTACCCTGGCGCGGATCATAATGGAACGGTCAAGCCGCTGTCGCTCTATTACCGTAGTGACAGTTCATTGCTGGCGGATGTGGTCGCTTTCGCAAGGCGCGTGACATCGCCGCAACCCGTTTCAACCGCGTCGATGACGGAGCGTCAGTGAGCGGTATGACCCAGCGATGGACTGCGGTCATATTGGCTGGGCAGCGGCCTGGCACAGACCCGCTCGCCGCGCATTTTGGTGAGACGTATAAAGCGCTGATCCCCATTGCTGGTGAGCCTATGGTGACGCATGTCGTGCGGACACTCTCCAGTGTTGTGGTGATAGGCCGCATCATTGTTTTGGCTCAGCAGCCTGACATTATGGCGCCGGCTGTCGCGGCTGGCGGGCATGCAACACTCATGGTCAGCCAATCGGGCATATCGCAGAGCATATTAAGTGTTGCAGGCAGCGATGATGCACCATGGCCATTGTTGGTGACGACCGCCGACCATCCGTTGCTGACGAGGGCGATGGTCGAGGCGTTTATCGCGCAGTCGGTTGATGCGGATGTTGCGGTGGCGATGGTTGCGCGCAAGACGATGATTGCGCAATTTCCCGGGGCGCGGCGCACCTGGTTGCGTTTTGCGGATGGTGCATGGTCAGGCGCTAACCTCTTTGCCCTTATGGGGCCGGAGGCTTTGCCTGCACTGCGCCTTTGGGCAGAGGCGGAGGCCGATCGCAAGCGACCCTGGCGGTTGTTCAGCCATTTTGGGCTGAGCCTGGCATTGCGCGCCATCACGCGGACGATTGGCCTTGCCCATGCGCTGAATCTTGCGGGAAATAAGCTGGGAATGCGGGTGCGATTGGTTGCTATGGCTGACCCTATGGCGGCGATTGATGTGGATAAGCTGCTCGATCATCAACAGGCAGAATCCTTGTTGAAGGCGCGCGCCAATGCCCTTGTGTCGCCTTTATTGTCAGACTAGGGTTGGGCATTAACTCACTTGTCCAAACAGGATGCGCGCACCATGGCCGAATTTTCCCTGCCTAAAAACAGCAAGGTCCGCAAAGCTGGTGCTGTGCACCGGGCGCCTGGAGCGAAATCGCCCAAGAGCTTCAAAGTCTATCGCTATGACCCTGACAAGGGCGAAAACCCGCGGATGGACACGTTTGAGGTCGATTTGGACGGTTGCGGGCCGATGGTGCTCGATGCGCTGATCAAGATGAAGACCGAGCAGGATTCGACGCTCGCCTTTCGCCGTTCGTGCCGCGAGGGGATTTGTGGCTCTTGCTCGATGAACATCAATGGCAAAAATGGTTTAGCATGCACCACCGCGATCGAAGATTGCAAAGGCGAGGTCACGATTACGCCCCTGCCACACATGGAAGTTATCAAGGATCTGGTGCCAGATTTTACACATTTCTATGCGCAATATGCGTCGATAGAGCCGTGGTTGAAAAGCAAGACACCAACACCATCGGGCAAGGAGCGCCTCCAATCGCCCGAAGATCGCGCCGAGCTTGATGGCTTGTACGAATGTATTTTATGCGCCTGTTGCTCGACAAGTTGCCCAAGCTATTGGTGGAATAGTGACAAATTTTTGGGCCCGGCAATCCTGCTTCAGGCCTATCGTTGGCTGGCCGATAGCCGCGATGAAATGACGGGTGAGCGGCTTGACGAGTTGGAAGACCCGTTCAGGCTTTATCGTTGTCACACCATCATGAATTGCTCGAACGCATGCCCTAAGGGGCTTTCCCCCGCACGGGCGATTGCCGAAGTGAAGAAGATGATGGTCGAGCGGGCTGTCTGACAAGCGGGCGGTGACATCTACTCTGGCCCGATATGATACACTCGCCTCGGCGGGCGAATTGCGCGTCGATCCCGAACAGCGTGCAGCGGCGACGATGCTCAGTCAGTTGCAGTTGGCGTTAGAGGCGATACCCGAACGCGGCTCTATTTTGTGGCGGATGATGGGGCGCAAGGCAGAGACACCGCGCGGCGTCTATCTGTGGGGCGGGGTTGGCCGCGGCAAGACCATGTTGATGGACCTATTCCATGATAGTGTGGCTGTCGCGCTCAAACGCCGCGTCCATTTTCATGCCTTCATGCTCGACGTTCACCAACGGCTGCGGGCCGCACGTTTGAACGAACAGGGCGACCCGGTCGTCGCCGTGGCGCGGGCAATGTCGGCTGAACAGCGCCTGCTATGCTTTGATGAGATGGTTGTGAATAACAGCGCCGATGCGATGATCATGTCGCGGCTGTTCACTGCGTTGATAGAGAGTGGTGTGACCTTGGTGGCGACGAGCAACCGTCCACCGCATGACCTCTATAAAGACGGCCTCAATCGCGAGCATTTCTTGCCGTTCATCGCACTGATCGAGACGCAGATGGATGTTGTTCCGCTCAACGGGCCCAATGATTATCGACGCGATCGGCTGTCTGGGGTGACGCGCTGGCATGTGCCAGGTGGCGCGATCGCGACCGCCGCCCTGTCGCAAGCATTTTTCCGGCTAACCGATTATCCGGTCGAGGATCGCGCGCATGTGCCATCAGCAGAGATTGACGTTGGCGGGGATGGGGGCGGGGGCCGCACGCTGCATGTGCCCAAGAGCCTGAAGGGTGTGGCGGTGTTCAGTTTCAAACGGTTGTGCTTTGAGGCACGCGGCGCGGCCGATTACCTTGGGCTTGCTATGGCCTATCACACCGTCATATTGGTGGGCGTTCCGTCGCTTGGCCCCGAAAACCGCAACGAAGCCGCGCGATTTGTGATGCTGATTGATGCGCTCTACGAATATCGCGTCAAATTGCTTGTCAGTGCCGACGCGCTTCCCGATGATTTATACATCAAGGGCGATGGGGCCTTTGAGTTTGAACGCACAGCCAGTCGCCTCAACGAAATGCTGTCCGACGATTGGTTGAATCAGGGTCATGGGGTGGGCGAATGAAAGCTAAGTTTTGGCAATTCATGACATTGATTGTCAGTGTTTATTTGGCCCTGCTGTCCGGCGCTGCACAGGCATCGCCCGCACCCCCACCACCCGTTCTGACCGCCGCAGATTTGCGGCCGCATATCGACCTATCCGGCCCGTGGAACTGGTCGATTGACCCTTACCGCGTCGGGGTGAGCGGATTTCACGGCGGCGAAGCGGGCTATGGCTCGCGGCGTTATGATGACATGGATGTCGAGGGCGCGGTGCGCGCCAATCCGCGTGCGCTGATCGAATATGATATGGACCGCGCGCCGACAGCAATGCTCCCATCGTCGTGGCTTACCCACAGTCCATTGCTGCGCCATTATCAGGGACTGATGTGGTATCACCGCATCATCGATGTGCACCCGCGCGTCGGCACGCGCACGTTCCTTCGCTTTGGTGCGGTCAACTATGCCGCCGCCGTCTATGTCAATGGCGCGCTGGTCGGGCGGCACGAGGGCGGCTTTGCCCCATTCGCGTTCGATGTGACCGCGCAGCTTCGGGCAGGGGCCAACCGCATCACCGTTGGCGTCGATTCGACGGCGCGTGCCGACACCATCCCGCCAAGCGTCACTGATTGGGAGAATTATGGCGGCATCACCCGTGCGGTGAGCCTGATCGAGGTTCCCGAAACCTATATCGATGATGCCTGGGTGCGCCTGACCGATGACGGGCGGATCAAGGCGACGCTGCGGCTTGTTGGTGATCACGCTGCGGGGGCGCGGGTGGCGGTTCGGATTGGCGCGTTGGGCCTGACGATGCGTGGCAGGACCGACGGGCAAGGGAATTGGAGCGGCAGCGTGGCAGCGCCTGGAGCCCTGCGCCGCTGGTCGCCAGATGCGCCGACGCTCTATGATGTTGAGGCGCGCGCGGGCGCGGATATTTTGAACGACCGCATTGGTTTGCGCACCATCGCGGTGCGCGGCAGCCAGATTTTGCTCAACGGCCAACCGATATTTTTGCGCGGTATCAGCCTCCACGAGGAGGAATTGGGGGCCGACCCGTCGCGGACCATCACCCCGCAAGCGGCGCGCGACCTGCTGTCGCTGGTCAAACATGGCTTGCATGGCAATTTCGTCCGCCTCGCGCACTACCCACATAGCGAGGTGATGACACGGATGGCCGACGAGATGGGGCTGATTGTGTGGAGCGAGATACCCGTTTACTGGCTGGTGGCGTGGGATAATGGTGATACGTTGCGCGCAGCGCGGCGGATGCTGGCCGAAAATATCCTGCGCGACCGAAACCGCGCCTCTATCGCACTGTGGAGCGTCGGCAATGAAACGCCCGTCAGCGACGCGCGCAACGCCTTTTTGCGTACCCTCATCGCCGATGTCCGTGGCCTCGATGACAGCCGGCTGGTAACGGCGGCGTTGCTCAATCGGCGCGAGATGCGCGCTGGGCGCGTAACGATGGTGATCGACGATCCGCTTGTTGATGATTTGGACGTGCTGGCGGTCAACACCTATAATGGCTGGTATAGCGATGATCGGTTGGCGGCGTTGCCCGATTTCGACTGGGCATCGGATAGCGGAAAGCCGCTTATCTTGTCGGAATTTGGTGCCGATGCGCTGGCTGGCCTCCACGATATGGGCGCGGACCCGCGCAAATTTTCAGAGGAATATCAGGCGGACTATTACCGCCAGACATTGGCGATGGCGGACCGCATTCCCTTCCTCGCGGGGATGAGCCCTTGGATTCTCAAGGATTTTCGCTCGCCGCGCCGCCAGCACCCAACATTTCAGCGCGGCTGGAACCGCAAGGGGCTGGTGAGCGAAACTGGGGAGCGCAAGCTGGCCTTTGGCGTGCTGGCCGACCATTATCGGCAGCGCGCGGCGCGAGTAATTGATATTGCGAACCAATCGCGTTAAACGCATTGTTTTTGGACCTTTATCGCCTTGCAATCGGCGCTGAACGGGTTATTGCGGGGCAGCGCACAAGCAAAGAAACCGCCAGATTGTTTATGCGCCAGATTGATGGCGGCCTTTTTGCAGGAGACTATTGGCATGGCCCGCAAGAAAATCGCGCTGATCGGCGCTGGTAACATTGGCGGCACGCTCGCCCACCTCGCCGCGCAAAAGGAATTGGGCGACATCGTCCTGTTCGACATCATGGAAGGCGTGCCACAGGGCAAGGCGCTCGACTTGTCGCAATGCGGCCCGGTGGAGGGGTTTGACGCCAAAATCACCGGATCGAATGATTATGCCGACATTGCGGGCGCGGACGTCATCATCGTCACCGCTGGCGTTGCGCGCAAGCCGGGGATGAGCCGCGATGATCTGCTCGGTATCAATCTCAAGGTCATGAAGGCGGTGGGTGAGGGGATCAAGGCGCATGCGCCGGGCGCGTTCGTCATCTGCATCACCAATCCCTTGGACGCGATGGTGTGGGCGCTGCGCGAATTCAGCGGCCTGCCGCATCATATGGTCGTCGGCATGGCGGGGGTGCTCGACAGCGCGCGCTTCAGCCACTTCATCGCCGATGAATTTGCCGTGTCGGTGCGCGATGTGAACACATTTGTGCTCGGCGGCCATGGCGACACGATGGTGCCCGTGGTGCGCTATTCGACGGTCAACGGCATTCCGGTGCCCGACCTCGTTGCCATGGGCCTCTCGACTCAGGACGCAATCGACGCGATCGTCAAGCGCACCCGCGGCGGCGGCGGAGAGATTGTCGCGCTGCTCGGCACCGGCTCGGCATTCTACGCGCCCGCCGCCAGCGGTATCGCGATGGCCGAAGCCTATCTGGGTGACCAGAAGCGCATCCTGCCCTGCGCCGCTTATGTGAACGGCCAATATGGCTTGGACGGGCTTTATGTTGGCGTTCCGGTGAGGATCGGCGCGGGCGGGGCCGAGCAGATCATCGAAATCGCGCTCGATGATGCTGACAAGGCGGGTCTGCAAGTGTCGGTCGATGCGGTCAAGGAATTGCTGGTTGCGTGCAAGGCGATTGAGCCGAGTCTCGTTTAATGCTGGATTACGCAATCCTATTTATTGTGGGCCTAGGACTCGCAGTGTTAGCGTTGGCTCCGGTTGTGGCGGCTTATCAAGGTAATCCGACTGCGTGGATGCGGTTTGTTTTGGTTTTTTTGGCTGCGCTAATGATCATGGGAGCGGTGCAATATCCGGGGCGGGCAGCCTTCTTGTGGATGTGGATTTCCATATTTGCGTCGGCAGTGGTCGCCGTTTCTTCCGCAGTGGCCAGCATTCTGGGCTACGAGATGCGTCGGCTAGCAAGAGGTAAAATTAGCAATCAAGAGGCAAATTAATGTCCATCCTCGTTAACAAACACATCCGTCACCCCGACCAAGGTCGGGGCCCAGTTCGGGCGTGGTGTCTGGATTCCGGCATACGCCGGAATGGCGATGGGGCGGCGGGATAGTGAGAGCTATGAGAGCTAAAGGTGGCTGGGTTTACATCGTGGCGAGCCAGCGCAACGGCACGCTCTATATCGGCGTAACCAGCGATCTGCCCGGGCGAGTGTGGCAGCACAAAGAAGGGGTGGCGGATGGATTTACGAAGAAATACGGTTGCAAAATGCTGGTGTGGTTTGAGCATTTTGACGAGATTGAACAGGCCATCGTGCGCGAAAAGCAGATGAAGGAATGGAAGCGGTTGTGGAAGTTGCGGGTGATTGAAGAGGCTAATCCGGATTGGAATGATCTGTATGAGGCCCTTTTTTAGGTTCTGGGTCCCGACCTTCGTCGGGATGACGAAAGGAAGAATGATAGGCAATGTCGATCCTCGTTAACAAACATACCAAAGTCCTGACCCAAGGGATGACCGGCGCGACCGGAACATTCCATACGCAGCAGGCGCTGGCCTATGGCACGCAAATGGTTGGCGGCGTAACACCGGGCAAGGGCGGCCAGGTGCACATCGGTCTGCCGATGTTCAATACTGTGGCCGAGGGGATGGCCACGACGGGCGCGGACGCATCGTGCATTTATGTGCCGCCCCCCTTCGCCGCCGCCGCGATACTCGAAGCGATTGAGGCGGAAATGCCGCTGATCGTCTGTATCACCGAGGGGATTCCGGTGCTCGACATGGTCAAGGTCAAGGCGCGGCTGGCGGGCAGCAAATCGCGCCTGATCGGTCCCAATTGCCCCGGCGTGCTGACGCCAAATGAGTGCAAGATCGGCATCATGCCCGGCAGCATTTTTTCCAAAGGCAGCGTCGGGGTTGTCTCGCGCTCGGGCACGCTGACCTATGAAGCGGTGTTCCAGACGACCAACGTGGGGTTGGGTCAAACGACCGCCGTGGGCATCGGAGGAGACCCCGTGAACGGCACCAATTTCATCGACGTTCTTGAACTGTTTCTGGCCGATGATGCCACCAAATCGATCATCATGATTGGCGAGATTGGCGGGTCGGCCGAGGAAGACGCGGCGCAGTTTTTGATCGACGAAGCCAAGCGCGGGCGCAGCAAGCCGATGGCGGGCTTTATCGCCGGACGCACCGCCCCGCCGGGCCGCCGTATGGGCCATGCCGGTGCGATCGTTTCGGGCGGACAGGGCGGCGCGGACAGTAAGATTTCGGCGATGGAGGCGGCGGGTATCCGTGTTGCTGCGTCACCAAGCGAGCTTGGCACCACTTTGGTTGATGTGTTGAAGGGGTAATAACTTCTCCATGCCACTCTTTCCCCCGGAAGGTAGCAGATGACATTTGACACAGCGTTAGAACCTGAAACCGGCCCCAGCTGGCAGCGCGCGGGCTGGCCGCTGGATGTGGCAGATGACCTGACGGCGGCGCTCGATCCGACCCAGATGGCTGTTGCTGTCAAAGCAGCGGTGGCGCGCGGCGTATTGGGGGCGGGCGCGCCGCTCTCCGAAGCGGAGATTGCCGCTGCGGCAGGGGCATCGATCCGCGCGATGATGCTGGTGCGGACATACCGCGTGCGCGGGCATCTTGCGGCCGATCTCGACCCTCTAGGGCTACAGAAACAGGATATTCCCGCCGATCTGACCCCCGAATATCATGGGTTCAGCGGCGCTGACCTCGACACGCCCGCCTATCTTGGCGGTGTCTTGGGGCTTGAAAAAGCGTCGGTGCGTGAACTGGTGGCGATATTGCGCGCCAATTATTGCGGGCGGGTTGGCCTTGAGTATATGCACATCAATGACGTCGAGGAACGGCGCTTTTTGCAAGAGCGGATGGAGGGCGCGGACAAGGCCATCCATTTTTCACCCGAGGGCAAGAAAGCGATTCTTGGCAAGGTGATCGAAGCCGAGGAGTGGGAAAAGTTCCTTGCGCGTAAATATGTCGGGACCAAGCGTTTCGGGCTCGACGGCGGCGAATCGATGGTCCCGGCACTGGAGGCGATCATCAAATATGGCAGTCAATATGGCGTGCGCGAGATCGTCTATGGCATGGCGCATCGCGGGCGATTGAACGTCCTCGCCAATGTTATGGCCAAGCCGTATAAAATCATCTTTCATGAGTTTTCGGGCGGCTCGTCCAACCCCGATGATGTCGGCGGTTCGGGCGATGTCAAATATCACCTCGGCACCTCAACCGACCGCGAGTTTGACGGGGTTAGCGTCCATATGTCGCTGCTCCCCAATCCATCACATCTGGAGGCGGTCGACCCGGTCGTGCTGGGCAAGGTGCGCGCCCAGCAAGTGATGCGCGACGACCTGGCCAAGCATGAACAGGTGTTGCCCGTCCTCATCCACGGCGATGCGGCGTTCGCGGGGCAGGGGATTGTTTGGGAATGCCTGGGATTTTCGGGCATTCGCGGCTATAATACCGGGGGTTGCATCCACTTCATCGTCAACAACCAGATCGGTTTTACCACCAGCCCGCAATTTGCGCGCTCGTCGCCCTATCCGTCCGATGTGGCCAAGGGGGTGCAGGCACCGATCCTTCACGTCAATGGCGACGACCCCGAAGCAGTAACCTTTGCGTGCAAGCTGGCCATCGATTTTCGCCAACGGTTTCACCGCGATGTGGTGATCGACATGTGGTGTTATCGACGCTTTGGCCATAATGAGGGCGATGAGCCGAGCTTTACCCAACCGCTGATGTATGCGAAAATTCGTGCGCACCCGCCGGTGTCGTCGATTTACCAGGCGCGGTTGGAAGAGCAGGGCATCATAGCAGCGGGAGAGGGTGATGGTCTGCGCGGTGCCTTTGTCGCACGGCTTGAGGGCGATTTTTCCGGCGCCAAAACCTATAAGCCGAACAAGGCCGATTGGTTCGCCGGACGGTGGACCGGCCTGCATATGCCAGCCGACCCCGAAGGCGCGCGGCGCAATATCCCGACCGGGGTTGCCGACAAATTGTTCGACGGCATCGGGCGGATCATCACTACCATCCCCGATGGGCTCGAAGCGCATAAAACGCTGCGCCGCGTGATTGACTCGCGCGCCGCGATGTTTGCGGGCACGGGCGAGATATTCGACTGGGCAACGGCAGAGGCGCTGGCCTTTGGCACCTTGCTGTCCGAGGGGTATCAGGTGCGCCTGTCGGGGCAGGACAGCGGGCGCGGCACCTTTAGCCAGCGTCATGCGGTGTGGTGCGACCAGAATTGCGAGGCGAAATATATCCCGCTTGCCACCGTGCCGCATGGTCGGTTTGAGGTGCTCGACAGCCCCTTGAGCGAATATGGCGTGCTGGGGTTTGAATATGGCTATGCCATGGCCGACCCAAAGGCGCTGGTTTTGTGGGAGGCGCAATTTGGCGATTTCATGAACGGTGCTCAGATCATGATCGATCAGTTCATCGCGGCAGGTGAGGCGAAGTGGCTGCGCGCCAATGGCCTCGTCATGCTGTTGCCGCACGGCTATGAAGGGCAGGGGCCTGAGCATAGCTCGGCACGGCTGGAGCGTTTCCTGCAACTGTGTGCGGGCGACAATATCCAGGTATGCAACATCACCACCCCGTCCAATTATTTCCACGTGCTGCGCCGCCAAATGCTGCGCCCATTCCGTAAACCGCTGATTATCATGACGCCAAAGTCGCTGTTACGGCATAAGTTGGCGGTTTCAGAGCGTGCAGATTTCATCGGTGAAAGCCATTTTCGCCGGATCATGTCCGACCGCACCCCGCCCGATGATGCGGCGATTAAACGTGTTGTGCTGTGTTCGGGCAAAGTCGGCTATGACCTGATGGAGGCGCGCGACGCAGCCGGCCTAAGCGATACCACCGTCATCCGCATCGAACAGATATACCCTTTCCCAGCCGAGCCATTATCGCTTCGCCTGTCGCGGATGACCGCGTTGAAAGAGGTGGTTTGGGCGCAAGAAGAGCCGCGCAACAATGGTGCCTGGAGCTTTGTTGAGCCCTATCTTGAGGATACATTGAAGGCCGCTGGAAAGGCGGGCATGCGCGCGCGCTATGCCGGCCGTGCTGCGGCGGCATCCCCCGCGACGGGCCTGATGTCGCGCCACCAGACCGAACAGGCGGCGCTGGTTGCCGATGCGCTGGGGCTTTCGGTTCGCGCCGAAATCCGCCGCACCAAAAAGAAGGGTTAGTATAATGTCGAGCGAAGTCAAAGTCCCCATATTGGGCGAAAGCGTGAGCGAGGCGAGCGTCGGCCAGTGGCTCAAACAGCCGGGCGACGCGGTTGCGATTGATGAACCGATCGCCAGCCTGGAAACCGACAAGGTCGCGGTTGAAGTGCCCAGCCCGATTGCGGGCGTGATGGGGGCGCAACTGGCCAAGGAAGGTGATACGGTCGCGGTTGGCGCGGTGATCGCGATAATCGAGAGCGGCGGTGCAGCTGTGGCGGCTTCAGCACCTGCCGCTGCTGCGGCCAGCGCCGCCCCTGCTTCATCGGTCTCAGCCGAGACTTCGGTGCTCTCGCCTGCTGTGCGCCGTGCGGTGCTGGAGCATGGTATCGACCCCGCCAAAATAACCGGCACCGGCAAGGATGGCCGCCTGACCAAGGAAGATGTGATCGAGGCCGCCAAGCGCGCGGGCGATGCGCCTGCGGCTTCGGTTGCTGCCGCGCCTGTGGCTGAGGCTTTGCCTGTCGCCGCCACACCTGGCCGCGCCGAGGAGCGGGTCAAGATGACGCGCCTTCGCCAAACCGTCGCCAAGCGGCTGAAGGAGGCACAGAATACGGCAGCGCTGCTGACGACATTCAACGATGTCGATATGTCGGCGGTGATCGCGGCGCGCGCCAAATATAAGGATTTGTTCGAGAAAAAACACGGCGTGCGGCTCGGCTTCATGGGATTTTTCACGCGCGCGGTGGCGCTGGCGGCGCGCGATGTTCCGGCCGTCAACGCGCGGATCGACGGCGACGAGATCGTCTATCACAATTACCTCGATGTCTCGGTCGCGGTCAGCGCGCCGAATGGCTTGGTCGTCCCCGTCATCCGTAACGCCGACACGATGAGCTTTGCCGCAATTGAAAAGGCGATTGGTGAATTCGGCGCGCGGGCCAAGGCGGGCAGCCTGACGATGGCGGATATGAGCGGCGGCACCTTCACCATTTCCAACGGCGGGGTGTTCGGCAGCCTGATGTCAACCCCGATCATCAATCCGCCGCAATCGGCGGTTCTCGGCCTCCATCGGATCGAGGACAGGCCCGTGGTGCGCGACGGCGCGGTGGTGGTGCGGCCGATGATGTATCTCGCATTGTCCTATGATCACCGCCTGATCGACGGGCGCGAGGCGGTGACCTTTCTCGTTCGCGTCAAGGAAGCGATTGAGGATCCAACGCGGCTGTTGATTGATTTATGAGGACTGCGAATATGGCGGATTATGATTTTGACGTTTTGGTGATTGGTGCGGGGCCGGGCGGTTATGTCGCGGCGATCCGTGCGGCGCAGCTTGGCCTCAAGACCGCGTGCGTGGAGAGCCGCGAGACGCTGGGCGGCACCTGCCTCAATGTCGGCTGTATCCCCTCCAAGGCGCTGCTCCACGCATCCGAGTTGTATGAGGAAGCGCATTCGGGCGCGATGGCCAAGTTCGGGGTTCAGCTTGGCAAGGTCAGCATCGACGTCGCGACTATGCAGGCTGAAAAGGCCAAGGCGGTTGGTGAGCTGACCGGCGGCATCGACTATCTGTTCAAAAAGAACAAGGTGACATGGATCAAGGGCCACGCGGCCTTCACTGCGGCCGATACGGTCGTCCTTCGACAGGCTCAGGATGAACGGGCGGGCAAGGCCATCCGCGCGCGCAATATCGTCATCGCCACCGGATCGTCGGTCACACCGTTGCCGGGCGTGGTGGTTGATAATGTGGCGGGGGTGGTGGTCGATTCCACGGGCGCCCTCGCGCTCGACAAAGTGCCCGGCCATATGGTGGTGATAGGCGGCGGGGTGATCGGGATGGAGCTGGGCAGCGTGTGGAAGCGGCTGGGCGCGAGCGTGACGGTGGTCGAATATCTCGACCAGATATTGCCGGGCATGGACGATGATATCCGCAAGGAAGCCAATAAACTGTTTAAGAAACAGGGCTTTACCATCCGCACCAGCACCAAGGTGACGGGAGCTGCGGTGAAGGGCAAGAAGGCGAGTGTGACCGTCGAACCTGCGTCAGGCGGCGAATCTTCATCTGGCCTTTCCCACTCGCAAGCGAGCGCGGCGGAGGTGCTCAGCGCCGACGTCGTGCTGGTCGCGATTGGGCGCAAGCCCAATACCGATGGCCTGGCGCTCGACAAGGCTGGGCTAAGCCTCAACGCGCGCGGGCAGATCGAAGTCGGGCATGACTTTGCCACATCGGTTCCCGGTATATGGGCGATTGGCGATGTTACACCCGGGCCGATGCTCGCGCACAAGGCCGAGGATGAGGGGATTGCGGTCGCCGAAAATATTGCGGGGCAAACGGGCATTGTGAACCATGATGTCATCCCCAGCGTGGTTTACACTTTCCCCGAAATCGCGGGTGTCGGCCTCACCGAAGAAGCGGCGAAAGCGGCGGGCCACGCGGTCAAGGTCGGCAAATTTCCGATGATGGCCAACAGCCGCGCCAAGACCAACCGCGAGGGCGAGGGGTTGGTCAAGGTCATTGCCGACGCGGGCACCGACCGCGTGCTCGGCGTGTGGATCATCGCCAGCGTCGCCGGAACGATGATCGCACAGGCGGCGCAGGCGATGGAATTTGGTGCGACGTCGGAAGACATCGCCTATACCTGCCACGCGCACCCGACGCACAGCGAGGCGCTGAAGGAAGCCGCGATGGCGGTGACGGGCAAGGCAATTCATATTTGATTGCGACACAGCGCCTCTCCGGCAATATCGCCGCCAGCATTGGCTTTGGCCTGACCATCGCCTGTGGTCTGGTGCTGCTCGCCGAAGGGGGCGCATCGACGCTGTGGTTGGCGGTGCAGAGTGGCGCGGCGCTGGTCGCCCTGACTTTGTTCACCCCACCATTACGCCGCCATTTGCCGCACATTGCCCCAGCGCTTGTGCTGGCAACCCCCTTCACCCTTGTCGCGACGTTGCTGCTCGATCCGGGCCTTGAGGGCGTCCACCGCTGGCTCAACGTCGGGCCGATGCGTCTTCACATCGGGTTATTACTGCTGCCCACGCTCATACTCATCCATGCACGCGGGGACAGCCGTTTTGCCGCCCTGTCGTTGATCGCCTGCGCTGTTGTTATTGGCCTTCAACCTGACTTGGGCACTGCACTTGGACTATTCCTTGGCCAGTTGCCCGTCGTTCTGTGGCGGCGAGATCGACAGGATTGGCTGCCGCTCGCCGCTTCGTTCGCGGCCGTGGTGCTGACCTTCATCCGCCCCGACCCACTGCAACCGTGACCATGGTCGAACATGTGTTGAGTGATAGCTGGTTGATAGCGGGGTGGACCGGGCCACTCGCCATATTCGGTGCATCCGCCTTACCAACAGCGCTCCTGCTCACCGCGTGGAACAGCAGCACTGGCCGATTGCCAGCGCTTGCCCTCATCGGCCTGTGGGGCGGTTTGCTCGTCGCCAGCCTGATTGGCCATTTCCCTGTGCCGCTGCTCGGCTATGGTGCGAGCACGGTCCTGGGCTTCGGGCTGGCTCTGGCGATGGTATCAGCGACGCCTGTGGGGGAGGGTGAAGGATGAAAATGGCATCAACAATGCGGCAATTGGCGCGCTGGCACATCTGGCTTGGCTGGCTGGTTGCGGTGCCGATATTGCTATGGACCTTTACCGGCCTGTGGATGGTCGCAAGGCCGATAGAGGAGGTGCGCGGCACCGATTTGCGAAACGAAGCCGCGCCGTTGATATTTGCCGCATCGCCTGTTCTGCCACGGTTCGATGGCCGCAACGTAGAGAAAGTCGAACTGGTCAGCCGTGCCGATGGGCCGATATGGATCGTCGCCTTTGCGGGCGGGGACAGGCGCGCCGCCAGCACCGCGACGGGGCAGATTTTACCCGATGTCGATGCCGCGCTCGCCCGGCGGATCGCCGATGCTGCGCTGGCTCACCCGGGACAGGTGGCCAGCGTCCGTGCCTTTACTGCCGACGCTGCGCCGCTCGACCTGCGGCGCGAACGTGCCTCGTGGCAGGTCGCCTATGCCGATGGCCTGCATGTCTATGTCGATACGCTGAGCGGCGAAGTGCTGGCGGTGCGATCAAACCAATGGCGCTGGTTTGATGTGATGTGGGGGCTGCATATCCTCGATCCGGTGGGGCGAGAGGACACGCATCATCCGTTGCTGATTATCGCCGCCGCGCTCGCCTTTCCATCGTGTCTGATCGGATTTATTCTATTGTTCCGACGCAGAAAGGCGCGTGTCACAGCCCCCCAACCCCTATAGCTCCAGCCCCTATAGCCCCAACCAGCGGGCGATGGTGGCGCGGTCCTGCGCTGCGGGAGCGCGCGGTGCCAAGGCTGCGCCACATTCCACACAGGCGACCTGTGCGCCATTGGCACCCATCAGATGGCGCAAGTCGCCGATCAGATCGCCCAGCCGCGCATCGCGCAACCACGCAGATTGCGCCAGCCAACCTGCCGGAGCGACACCTTCATCTTCTTCGTTGGGCGAAGAAAAAGCGGCAATCATCTCGGCGAAGGGGTCTGGCCCATCCTCATAATAGCTTGGGTAAACGTTGGCGGGGTCAAGGTGCGCCAATTTCGCGGCCTCGCGGATTGCGTCCTCCAACCCGCCGAATTGATCGACCAGACCCAGTTGTCGCGCCGTCGCACCGGCCCACACGCGCCCTTCGGCGATTTCCTGCACCCGCGCGAGCGGAAGATGCCGCGACGCGGCGACCAACCCTGTAAAACGGCCATAGATTTGCTCAACACTGGCCTGGGCCAATGTGTCAAAAGCGGGGCTTACCCCGCCGGCTATGTCTGGCTGCCCAGAGAACGGCGTGGTGGTGATGCCATCTGCGGTGATGCCGATATTGCCCAATGTGCGTTCAAAACTGGGGATGATGGCAAAAACGCCGATTGATCCGGTGATCGTATCAGGCTCTGCGAAAATACGGTCAGCCGGGGTCGAAACCCAATAGCCGCCCGATGCCGCGACATTGGCCATCGACACCACAATCGGCAGGCGGCGTGCCTTTGCCTCCAGCAGGGCCGAGCGGATACGTTCGGACGCCATCACCGAACCGCCGGGCGAATCCACGCGCAGCACGATGGCCTTCACATCGTCATCGGCGACGGCATCGAGGATGTGCTGGGCGATGCTTTCGCCGCCCGATTGGCCAGCGTCAGCACGGCCATCAACAATATTGCCGACGACGGGGACGATGGCGATGCGCTCCCCATTCTCCTCAACAGGATTGGCCCTGACCCAATCATCCAATTTGATGCGGTTATAGGTCCATGGGCGGTCATCATCGCGCACCCCCGCGATGGCGGCTATGCGGCGTTCAAACTGTTGCCGAGTGCCGATGCGATCAACCAGACCAGCATTTTTGGCGGCGAGCGCGAAGTCATTATTCGCGGCGCGCATGGCGGCGGCTGGGTCGGCGATATAGGCGCTCAGCGTGGCACGCGGGCGGGCGCGGCCAACCTGTTGCTGCCACTGTTCCCACAGGACATTGGTGTAAGCGAGCGTGGCTTCGCGCGATTCGGGTGATTGATCGGTGCGGGTAAATGGCTCGACAAAACTTTTGAAAGCGCCGACGCGGTACACATGAGCATTAATGCCAAGTCTGTCGATTAAGCCCTTGTAATACATATGCGAACCGCCAGGGCCAGCGATGAAAACGCCGCCGCCGTTTTCGGTCCAAACCTCGCTGGCGTGTGCGGCCAGTTGATAGGCATCATCGCCATAGCCGGTGGCATAGGCCAGCACCGGCTTGTGCGCGGCGCGAACCGTGTCGATTGCCGCCGCAACATCGCCGAGCGCGACCTGCCCACCGCCCATGAAATGGTCGAGGTCAAGCACCACCGCTTTAATACGGTCGTCGCTCGCCGCTGTTTCCAGCGCATGAACCACATCGGCTCGGCGAAATTCGCGCATCGGGGTGCCGCCGCCCAATAATGCAAATGGGTCAACCGGAGCGGGCTGCTCGCTTATCACACCATCAAGCCGTAGCAATAGTGCGCCATCGCTGACGAAGGCTTGCGGATTGGGCGTTCCCGACAATATGCCGAACAGCGCGATGAAGAACAGCAGCAGAAAGCCGAGCGCCAATGCGTCCTTTATGCCAACCAACACGCGCCAAAAGCCCGAGAGGACTTGGCCTGTGGTATAGCGTGTTGCGGGCGCGGCGGGCGCATGTGTGGGGGCTATGGTTTCGATCATAGCTGTGTTGCTACAACAAATCACTGTGTGTGTAAACGTAAACTATGTGCGCGCATCGCACAGTTGGGGTGGCGCCTCTGGGCAGCAGCGGCTATCGCGGCGGCCATGTCTGTTGTTTCTCACTCGCAATCGCAACCTCTGAACGCCCGACCGCCCGCAACCTGGAGTGGCGAAATGCGCGCGATGATAGCACTCGCAGCGCCGCTGGCGGCGGGTAACCTGTTGCAGATGGCGATTTTCACCACCGATGTTATCTTTGTCGCGCGGCTGGGCCCGGCTTCGCTGGCGGCATCGACGCTGGCGGTGACAATTGTGATGCTGATTGGCTGGAGCCTGACCGGACTGACCAGCGCCGCGTCCGCGCTGATCGCCGCAGAGCTTGGGCACAAGCGCCACGCCTTGCGCGAAGTGCGCCGCACGATGCGGATGGGCGGGTGGCTGGCGTTGGTGTTTGGGGTGGGCGCGATGGGGCTGTGCCTGCTTGCCGAGCCGTTGATGCGCGCGACCGGGCAGGACGCCGAGGTAACAAGTGCGGCGGGGCAATTTGTCCGGTTGTTGATGTGGTGCATCATCCCGGTTGCTTTTGCCAATTTGCTGCGCGTGTTTGTGTCAACTTTGGGCCGTGCCGGCATCGGCACCGCGATCACGCTGTTGGCGCTGATCGTCAATGCGATCGGCAATTGGGCCCTGATCTATGGCCATTTGGGAATGCCGCGACTGGGGCTGATGGGCTCGGCCTGGGCCAGCATCATCACCAATGTGGCGATGGTCGCGGCTTATGCGCTGGTGATAGCGGCGGACAGGCACTTTCGCCGCTATGCGCTGCTTGGCCGCTGGTGGCGGTTTGATAGCCAACGCTTTGGCCAGTTGCTGCGCGTTGGCCTGCCGATTGCGGGAACGATCATCGCCGAGGGCGGACTGTTCAGCAGCGCGGCATTCCTGATGGGCCGGATCGGCGAGGCAGAGCTGGCCGGGCATAGCGTGGCATTGCAAATTGCCGCGCTGGCGTTTCAGGTGCCCTATGGCGTCGCCCAGGCGGCGACAATCCGCGTCGGCCTAGCTTATGGTGCGCGTGATGCGCAGGCGATAGCGCGGGCCGGGTGGAGCGCGATTGTGCTCGGCATCGGCTTCATGAGCGTGACCGCAGGCGTGATTTGGCTATTCCCACGCGCCATCCTGTCAATCTATGTCGATGTGGATGACCCTGCAAATCTGGCGATGATCGGGTTTGCCTTGCAATATCTGAGCATTGCGGCGGCGTTTCAACTGTTCGACGGCGCGCAGGCTGTGTCGGCTGGGGCTTTGCGCGGGCTGCAAGACACGCGGGTACCGCTGGCCATCGCGCTCGGCGGATATTGGATCATCGGCTTTGGGCTGGCTGTTGCCCTTGGGCTTTGGACACCGCTTGCCGGGGTTGGCGTCTGGATGGGGCTGGCCGCTGGGCTTGTTGTGGTGTCTGCGCTGCTACTATGGCGCTGGAACAGGCGCGAATGTTGGGGCCTGTTGCCTGCAATTTAGATAAAATTGCGCTCATACCCCTTGACCTTTGTCAGCGCGTCGCCAAATGGAACTATGTTGGCACTCAGGCGATATGAGTGCCAAACCACAATAGCATCATGGTTTCCCACTGCCCCGTTTGCGGGCGCTTGGGGCCAATGAGAGAAGGGAAAAAACATGCAATTCCGTCCCCTGCACGATCGCGTGCTGGTCCGCCGTGTCGAAGCTGAACAGAAAACCGCTGGCGGCATCATCATCCCCGACACCGCCCAGGAAAAGCCACAGGAAGGCGAAGTTGTCGCCGCTGGCAACGGCACCAAGGCCGAAGATGGCAAAGTGACACCGCTTGATGTCAAGGCTGGCGACAAGATCCTGTTCGGCAAATGGTCGGGCACCGAGGTAAAGGTCAATGGCGAAGACCTCATCATCATGAAGGAAAGCGACATTTTGGGCATCCTCGCCTGATCGCCTCCCCACCCCATTTATGAAGGAGTAAGCCCATGGCTGCTAAAGACGTAAAATTTGGCCGCGACGCGCGTGAGCGCATTTTGCGCGGCGTTGATATCCTCGCCGACGCTGTAAAAGTCACGCTGGGGCCAAAGGGCCGCAACGTCGTCATCGACAAAAGCTACGGCGCACCACGCATCACCAAGGACGGCGTTACCGTCGCCAAGGAAATCGAGCTGAAGGACAAGTTCGAAAATATGGGTGCGCAGATGGTGCGCGAAGTCGCATCCAAGACCAATGACATCGCCGGCGACGGCACCACCACGGCGACCGTGCTGGCGCAAGCCATCGTCCGCGAAGGCATGAAGTCGGTTGCCGCTGGCATGAACCCGATGGACCTAAAACGCGGCGTTGACATTGCGGTTGCCAAGGTTGTTGACGACCTGGTCAAGCGCTCCAAGCCGGTTGCAGGCACCGCCGAAATCGCTCAGGTCGGGATCATTTCGGCTAATGGCGACACCGTGGTCGGTCAAAAAATCGCCGAAGCGATGGAAAAGGTTGGCAAAGAAGGTGTCATCACCGTTGAGGAAGCCAAGGGATTGGATTTTGAGCTGGATGTTGTTGAGGGCATGCAGTTTGACCGCGGGTATCTCTCGCCATATTTCATCACCAACCCCGACAAGATGACGGTCGAGCTGGCCGATCCTTATATCCTGATCCACGAAAAGAAGCTGTCGAACCTGCAGGCGATGCTGCCGATTTTGGAAGCTGTCGTTCAATCGGGCCGTCCGCTGCTGATTATCGCCGAAGACATCGAAGGCGAAGCGCTGGCGACGTTGGTGGTCAACCGTCTGCGTGGCGGGCTCAAGGTTGCGGCGGTCAAGGCCCCGGGCTTTGGCGATCGTCGTAAGGCCATGTTGCAAGACATCGCTATCCTGACCCAAGGCGAGATGATCAGCGAAGACCTCGGCATCAAGCTGGAGAGCGTCACGCTCGCCATGCTGGGCCAGGCCAAGCGCGTCACCATCGACAAGGACAACACCACCATCGTCGATGGCGCGGGCGACCATGACACGATCAAGGGCCGGGTCGAGCAGATCCGCGCGCAAATCGAAACCACGACCAGCGATTATGACCGTGAAAAGCTGCAAGAACGCCTGGCCAAGCTGGCTGGCGGGGTTGCGGTTATCAAGGTTGGCGGTGCCACCGAGGTAGAGGTTAAGGAACGCAAGGACCGCGTTGACGATGCGCTCCACGCCACGCGCGCTGCTGTTGAAGAAGGGATCGTCCCTGGCGGCGGCACCGCGCTGCTTTATGCCATCAAGGCATTGGATGGCCTCAAGGGCGCGAACGACGACCAGACCCGCGGCATCGACATCATCCGTAAAGCCATCGAAGCGCCTCTGCGCCAGATCGCGCAAAATGCGGGCGTTGACGGCGCTGTGGTTGCTGGCAATCTGCTGCGCGAAAATGACGAGACGATGGGCTTTAACGCTGCAACCGATGTTTATGAAAACCTCGTCGCAGCGGGCGTTATCGACCCAACCAAGGTCGTGCGCACGGCATTGCAGGACGCGGCGTCGGTTGCTGGTCTGCTCATCACCACCGAAGCAGCCATTGCCGAAACCCCAGAAGACAAGCCAGCGATGCCGATGGGCGGCGGTGGCGGCGGCATGGGCGGCATGGGCGGTATGGATTTCTAAATCCGCCGTTCAGCGCCTTGCTGATAACGAGGAATGGGGTCGGAAGGAGCAATCCTCCCGGCCCTTTTCTCTGCGCGGCTCATGGCTCCGCGCGCTTCATCGGGGTGAGAGCGCCGCCTTCATCCGCGCGGCGGCGGCATCATAGGCGCGTGCTTTTAAGGCGCTGAGCGTTGCGGGGTCGGCGCTGGACGGATGGCCGCTAGAAAAGGGCGGGGCCGGGTCATATTCGAGGGAGAGTTGGATCGCCTTGGCAATGTCATCCCCTGCGATCCGCGCGATGAGGGTGAGAGCAAAGTCGATGCCGCTCGTCACCCCGCCCGCTGTGACGATGTTGCCGTCCTCGACCACGCGGCCCGCAGTTTCAATCGCGCCGACGAGGGGCAGAAGGTGGGTATAGGCCCAGTGCGTGGTCGCGCGCTTACCGCTTAGCAGCCCTGCGCCACCCAGCAGGAATGCGCCGGTGCAGACGCTGGTGATCCATTGGGCGTCCTTGGCCTGCGCGGTGATGAACGGCACGGTCGCGCCATCATGCAATGCCTTGGTGACGCCGTGGCCACCGGGGACGCAGATGATGTCTGCCTGCGGGCAATCGGCGAATGTGGTGGTGGGGACGATGGCAAAACCGCAATCGGTGGTTATGGGGTCACGCGAGGCTGCGGCGACATGGACGTGCGCATCGGGCAATCGCGACAGAAATTGCAATGGTCCGGTAAAATCGAGTTGGGTGATCTGGGGGAAGATCGGAAAGACGATGTGGATGGGCTGGGTCATGCGGAGGAACTATCACGCAAGGCAGGCATGCGAAAGGGCCGCCATCCCATCGGACAGCGGCCCCCCACATGAAAATAAGCTCAGAGCGTTTTGAAGTCACATAGGCTTTTTATAGCCTTCCCCCAGGCAGGCCTGGCGGATCATGCGACGACTCGCAAAACGCAGGTTGACGCTTACTTCTTCATTTCTTCGCCAGCAGCCTGCATGGCTTCGCCACCAGCAGCAACGGCATCGCCAGCAGCTGTGGTTGCGGCGCCAGCGGCACCAGCGGCAGCATCAGTCGCCGCACCGGCGGCACCAGCAGCAGTGTCCGTAGCCGCGCCAGCAGCGTCCGTAGCAACACTAGCAGCGGCATCAGTTGCAGCAGCAGCTTCATCAGCAGCTGCAGCCGCTGTGTCAGCAGCGGCGTCTTGAGTTTTGGAGCAAGCCGACAGCGCAAGGCCAGCGGCAGCGACAGCAATAATCATTTTCTTCATGGCAAAATCCCCACAGGTTTATTTCAGGCGAAAGGGTCGGACGAAGGCCGCCCGCTTTCCCCTTCATCGCGAGATTTAGCACCACCGCACGTCAAGGCAAGTGGGATTCAGTCTGTAATAGTAGTTAATTGTTATTAGGCGCTTTTTTGGCTATTTCAGCGTCAAGTCTGGCGCGAATATCCTGTTCGAGCGCCTGCGACTCCACAGCCGCCGGGCTTGAAGCGCGGCTATCGAGTCGGTCAGCTGCGCGTTCCAACACCTCTGCTTCGCCCACAGTCAGCCCTCCAGCCGCAGGGTCGCTGTCTGCGCGGCTGCAGGCGCCAAGTCCAGGAGCCAATAGGATGCCGATGAGGATATATGTGCCGCGTTTGTTCATGGGTTTTGACCCCATGCCACCCAAAAGGCGGGCATGCAAAAGAAAAGGTCGCCACCCCGCAAGGTGACGACCCTTTCAAATAGTAGCGCTATAGCGCGAAGTGCTTACTTAGCAGCTTCGGCAGGAGCAGCAGCGTCTGCAGCAGGAGCAGCAGCGTCTGCAGCAGGAGCAGCAGCGTCAGCGGCAGGCGCAGCAGCGTCAGCGGCAGGAGCAGCAGCGTCAGCAGGAGCCATTGCGTCTTCAGCTGGAACAGCAGCGTCAGCAGCAGGAGCTGCTTCTTCAGCTGGCTTCGAGCAAGCAGCAAGAGCCAAACCAGAAACGAGAACGAGCGACAGAGCAATCTTCTTCATGTGGGTATTCCCTCTAGAGCAAATCTTTGGCTGGTGGGGCGCACGCAACCATTGCGCAAAACCTCCGCCAACGAGGTGGGATTTAGTGATTCGATTTTCTCTGTGCAACGGAAATCGTGACCATGGCGTCATATTTTTTCAATATGCCATTTTTTCTGTGCCCGTGATTGGGTGTGCGCGGCTATTTTCTAGCAATTTAGTAGTGTTTAGCCTTCGCTATTGCCATTGACCACATATAAAGATTTCTTTATATGATGCTTATGGCGACCCGAGTAAAGACCAACTCAAAGCTGAATGAGAGCCTGTCACACGCCGCAATAGCGGGTGAGAATCGCGCCACTTTGCTGGAATTGTTCCGCGCAATGGGCGACCCATCACGATTACGGATATTGGCATTGCTCACCCATGCGGAGCTTGCAGTCGGCGAAATCGCACAATTGCTCGAACAGAGCCAGCCGCGCGTTTCACGGCATATTCGCATATTGGAGGAAGCGTTCCTGGTTGAACGTCGCAGAGAAGGTAGCTGGGTATTCGTCCGATTGGCTAAGAGGCCAACAGTCGCGGCGTTGATGCAATTTGCTGATCAGATCAGCCTCTCGCCAGTTGAGGAGCGGGTTGGGGCGCTCGATCGTCTGCGGCTGGTTGCCGTTCATGAAGAGCGTGAAGCGGCGGCATCGCGCTATTTCGCGGCACATGCGAGCGAGTGGGATGCGATACGCTCTTTGCATGTGGCCGAAGAAGAGGTGGAACAATCGATTCTGAAACTGATGCGCAATCGCCGGCTCGGCCATCTGCTTGACATTGGCACGGGCACGGGGCGGATGGCGGTGGTCATGGGCACGGCGGCGACGCGCGTGACGGCTCTCGATCGAAGCCCTGAAATGCTGCGCATCGCGCGCGGGCGACTGGCGGGGGCAAGTGTTCCGGTGGAATTGGTGCAAGGCGATTTCACCGCATTGCCGCTTGAGCCAGATAGCGTTGATTCGATCATCATGCATCAGGCGCTGCATTATGCGGCGGCGCCAGGCGGCGTGATCGCCGAGGCAGCGCGGGTGCTGCGCCCCAGCGGGCATTTGATTATAGTCGATTTTGCTTCTCATGACCGCGAAGAGCTGCGCCGCGATGCAGCGCATGCACGGTTGGGTTTTTCCGATGGGCAAATTCGTGGCTGGTTTGCGGCATCGGGGCTGATCCTCGAAACGACTGAAGCGCTGACAGGTGGAGAATTGACGGTGAAAATATGGCTGGGTCGCCGACGCAGTGACGCAATAAAAATTGGCGAATCGAATATCCAAAGATCTAATGTCCAAGGAAAGACCAGGGTATGACAAGAGAATTGCCTTCGTTATCGGAGGCGCGCCGTGCTGTTGCGTCACCTCTATTTGCCGATCTGTCGGGTGACATCGCCGTCAGTTTTGAGTTTTTCCCACCAAAAACCGAACGGATGAACGAGACGCTGTGGGAATCAATGACGACCTTGACGCCGCTCGCCCCCAGGTTTGTCTCGGTTACTTATGGTGCGGGTGGCACAACGCGTGAGCGGACCCACGCCACCGTGGCACGGATTGCGCGCGAGACGAGTATTCCGGCGGCGGCGCATCTAACCTGTGTCGAGGCAACGAAGGACGAGATTGCCGAAGTGGCACAGAGTTATTGGGATGCGGGCGTGCGACATATCGTTGCGCTGCGCGGCGACTCACCGGTGGCGGGCACGCCCTTTGCTCCGCACCCACAGGGCTATGCTGGCGCGGCGGAACTGGTCGCGGGATTGAAAGCGATAGCGCCGTTCGAAATATCGGTCGCCGCCTACCCCGAAACGCATCCCGACGCGCCATGTGCGCAAAGCGACCTCGACAATCTGAAACGCAAGCTGGATGCGGGGGCGAGCCGCGCGATCACGCAATTTTTCTTTGAGGCCGATACGTTTTTCCGCTTTCGCGATGCGGCGGCGGCGGCGGGCATCACCGCGCCGATTGTGCCGGGCATCATGCCGGTCAGCAATTTTGCCAGCATCACGCGGATGGCGGCGATGTGCGCGACGCGCGTTCCGCCATGGTTTGCGCATCTGTTCGATGGGCTGGACGATTTGCCCGCCGCGCGGCAATTGGTCGCGGCGACGACATCGGCCGAAATGTGCCGCCGGCTTTATGCCGGGGGTGTGCGCGACTTTCATTTCTATACGCTCAACCGTGCGGAGCTTTCCTACGCTATTTGCCATATGCTGGGAATGAGGCCCCAAACTGGGGCGATAAAGCCATGACGATGTTTAATAGGGACAGTCCCTATTAAACGCCTATTAACTGCTGACCGGAGAATAGTGATGGATTATCAAACGCAGGGCGCAATAAATAGGGACTGTCCCTATTTAACGAGCAGAGCGCTGCCATGAGTGTTCGGCAGACTTTTCTAGCCGAAGCGGCGAAGCGCATTCTGATTACTGATGGGGCATTCGGCACCGAGATTCAGAACTGGAAATTGACCGAAGGCCAATATGCGGGCTCGCTCGGCCTTGCCCACGATCAAAAGGGCAATAACGACATTTTGGCGCTGACCCTGCCCGATGTGCCGGACACGATCACCCGCGCCTATTTGGCGGCCGGGTCGGACATTGTTTCGACCAATACATTTTCGGCCAATCGCATCAGCCAGGCCGATTATGGTGCGGAGGCACTGGTGCGCGACATCAACCTCGCATCGGCGCGGATTGCGCGGGGGGCGGCGGATGATTTTGCTGCAAAGGATGGCCGCCCCCGTTTTGTTGCGGGTGCGATTGGCCCGACCAACAAGACACTGTCGCTATCGCCCGACGTCAACGACCCGGGATACCGCGAGATTGATTTTGACACATTGAAAGATGTGTATCGCGAACAGACTGATGCGCTGCTCGATGGCGGAGTCGATTTTATCCTGATCGAAACGGTGTTCGACACATTGAATGCCAAGGCCGGGATCATGGCGGTGATCGAGGCGGGCTTGGCGCGCGGCGCGGACGTGCCGTTGATGCTGTCGATGACGCTGACCGACCTGTCGGGACGCAATCTGTCTGGCCACACTGTCGAGGCGTTTTGGCACGCGGTGCGCCATGCGCGGCCCGTGACGATTGGCCTCAATTGCAGCTTTGGCGCGCAGCAACTGCGCCCGCACGTCCGATCATTGAGCGCTATCGCCGACACGCTGGTGATGGTTTATCCCAATGCTGGCCTGCCCAACGAGCTTGGCGAATATGACGAATTGCCCGACGAGACAGCGGCGCTGGTGCGTGAATGGGCTGATGCGGGGCAGGTCAATATCCTCGGCGGATGTTGCGGATCGACCCCAGCGCATATCGCAGCAATGGCCAAGGCGGTTGCGGGGTTACCAGCGCGCGCGGTGCCGCAGCTCGTGGTGCAAACGCGGCTCGCGGGGCTGGAGCCGATGGTGATCGCGCAATGATAAATAGGGACTGTCCCTATTTATGCCTATTTATTCCTATTTATTTTGGAACACGATGACCATAGCTCAAAAATCCACGGCCATTACCACGGCAACCTTCGTCAATATTGGCGAGCGCACCAATGTTACCGGTAGCGCGGCGTTCAAGCGGCTCATCATGGCGAGCGATTATGCGCGTGCGGTCGAGGTTGCGCGCAGCCAAGTGGAAAATGGCGCGCAAATCATCGACATCAACATGGACGAGGGGCTGCTCGACAGCCTGGTGGCGATGGAGACGTTCGTCAAACTGATCGCCGCCGAGCCAGACATCGCCCGCGTCCCGTTCATGATCGACTCGTCGAAATGGAGCGTGATTGAGGCCGGCCTCAAATGCGTGTCTGGCAAACCGATCGTCAATTCGATTTCGATGAAAGAGGGCGAAGAGGCGTTCCTGCATCATGCGCGCCTGTGCATGGCCTATGGTGCCGCCGTTGTCGTGATGGCGTTCGACGAGGTGGGACAGGCCGACACCCGCGCGCGCAAGGTTGCAATATGCAGCCGTGCCTATGCGTTGTTGACGGGTATCGGCTTTCCACCCGAGGACATCATCTTTGACCCCAATATCTTTGCGGTGGCGACCGGGATTGAGGAGCACAACAATTACGCCGTTGATTTCATCGAGGCGGTGCGGGAGATTAAGGCCGCCTGTCCGCATGTGCATATTTCGGGCGGGCTATCCAACTTGTCGTTCAGCTTTCGCGGCAACGAGCCCGTGCGCCGCGCGATGCACAGTGTGTTCCTGTTCCACGCTATCCCCGCCGGGCTCGACATGGCCATCGTCAATGCTGGGCAGCTCGATGTTTATGACACGATCGACCCCGAATTGCGCGATGCGTGCGAGGATGTGGTGCTCAATCGCAGGGCAGACGCGACGGACCGCCTTATCGCGCTTGCTGAGCGGTTCAAAGGCACCTCGCCCGAAGCCGAAAAGGCCGCCGAGGAATGGCGCGGCTGGCCTGTGACCAAGCGGCTCGAACATGCGCTGGTCAAGGGCATCGACGCCTATGTGGTTGAAGATACTGAGGAGGCGCGGGCAGCGGCATCAGACAGGGGCGGGCGACCGATAGAGGTGATCGAGGGGCCGTTGATGGACGGGATGAACGTTGTCGGCGATCTGTTCGGGTCGGGCAAAATGTTCCTGCCGCAAGTCGTCAAATCGGCGCGCGTGATGAAAAAAGCGGTGGCGCACCTGATCCCGTTTATCGAGGCGGAAAAGGGCGAGGGCGCGCGCGCCAAAGGCCGGATCATCATGGCGACGGTCAAGGGCGACGTCCACGACATTGGCAAAAATATCGTTGGCGTCGTGCTGCAATGCAATGGCTATGAGGTTATCGACCTGGGCGTCATGGTGGCTTGGAGTGCAATATTAGAGGCGGCGCGCGAGCATGATGCCGACATTATCGGCCTTTCCGGCCTGATTACCCCCAGTCTCGATGAAATGGTGACAGTGGCCGAGGAAATGCAGCGACTGGGCATGACCATGCCGTTGCTGATCGGTGGGGCGACCACCAGCAAGGTCCACACCGCGCTGCGCATCGACCCCGCCTATGACGGGCCGGTCATCCATGTGCTCGACGCCAGCCGCGCGGTCGGCGTGGCGACGGCGCTGGTCAGTGATACGGGGGTCGCCGATTATGTCGGGGCCATTGCTGCGGATTATGCGCACGTTCGCGATGTGCGCGCTGGCAAGGGGCAGAGCATGCTTGCCAGCCTAGCCGATGCGCGGGCCAACGCCTTCGTCGCCGATATGCACATCAAACCGCCGCCACCCGAGCGGCCGGGTGTGCACGTCTATGATGATTGGGATCTGGCCGATCTGGCTGCGGTGATCGACTGGACACCGTTTTTCCGTGCGTGGGAACTGGCGGGTAACTATCCGGCCATTCTCGATGACGCGGTGGTCGGGGAAAGCGCGCGCGCGCTGTTTGCTGATGCGCAGGCGATGTTGACCCAGCTTACGCAAGAAAAATGGCTGATCGCGCGCGGGGTTGCCGGGCTGTGGCCGTGCAGGCGAGAGGGCGACGATGTGATCGTTCATCGCGGCGATGAAGATCATATCCGCATCCCCTTTTTGCGGCAACAAATCGTCAAGCGCGCGGGGCGTGCCAATATGTGCCTGGCCGACTTTATCGACCACGACGGCGACTGGATCGGCGGATTTGCGGTTGGAATACACGGGCTGGAGCCGCATCTGGAGCGGTTCCGCGCCGCACATGACGATTATTCGGATATTTTGCTGAAAGCATTGGCTGATCGGCTGGCCGAAGCGTTCGCTGAACGGCTGCACGCGCATGTGCGCAAGGCGCTGTGGGGCTATGCGCCGGGCGAGCAACTCAGCAATGAGGCGCTGATCCACGAGGATTATCGCGGCATTCGCCCGGCACCTGGTTATCCTGCCTGTCCCGATCACAGCCTGAAACCCATCTTGTTCGATCTGCTCGATGCGCCGCAAAATGTGGGCCTCTCGCTGACCGAAAGCTTTGCGATGCTGCCCACGGCGGCGGTCAGTGGCTTTTATTTTGGCCACCCTGATGCCGCCTATTTTGGCGTAGCGCGGGTGGGCGAGGAACAACTGGTGGATTATGCGGCGCGGCGCGGCATTGACCTCGACACCGCGCGGCGTTGGCTGCGGCCTAATCTCGATTAGCTCGGTTAACTTGATCGGTCGATTAGCCCGGCAAGTTTGCGCAATTTTGGGGCCACAATCGGCACGGTCAGCATGGTGCTGCCCACCGCCATCAGCAATAGCGCGGTAAAGGCGGTGTTGCTGATGATATGTTTGTCGAGCAAGATGTTGACGAAGATGATCATGATCAACGCCTTGGTCTGGAGCAGCCAGCCGATGACCGATGCTTCGCCGCGCTCCCATTTGAGCATCCGTCCCGCCAGGTGAACGCCAGCAAGCTTGCCCGTGACCGAGGCGAGCAGGAGCAGTGCGGCGGCGGCAAAAACCGCCACCCCGCCGACATCCCATTGTGTGCGAAGGCCGGTCGAGAGGAAGAACACCGGCATGATGGCGAGCAATATGTTGTGGCGGAAACGGTCCATAGCCTCGCGGTCGAACCATTTGCTGTCGAGCACCGCGCCCGAAAGGAACGCGCCGACCATGAAATGCAACCCTGACCAATCGGCGCCAAGCCCGCACAGCGCCAGCCAGGCGAGACTGAGATACCAGCGGTCGCGCTCATTGATGCGAACCATCAGCTTGCGGATCAATATAGCCGCCACCGCAAAGGCGGCGAGGAAGGCGATCTGCCGCCCCATCCGTTCCCAATCGAGCAGGATGACCGCGAGAACACCCCATATTGCGACATCATCGAGGCTGGCATAGCGCAAAATCCGCTGGCCCAGCGGCTTGCGCAATATCTCGAGCTTTTCCATCAGCAGCACGAGGATAGGCAGCGCGGTAACCGCGCAGGCCATACCAATGCCTAGCGTCACCTGCCAGGTCGCTCCGCTGGCCCCGCGCCAACCGTCCCATTGCAGCATGATGGCGGCGGCAGCGCATCCGAACGCCAGCGGCACGCCGAGCGCGAACCCCGCCGTCACGCCGGTCTCAAAGCGCCTGGCCCATGCTTCGGACAGGTCAAGCTCTATCCCCGCAATCCACACAAAAATCATCACCGCCCATATCGCGACACCATTGAGCATGGTGATAACATCGGGGCGAAAGACGAACGCGTAATAATCGGGAAAGGCTGCCCCCAATACGCCGGGGCCGAGCAATATGCCGCCGATGATCTGCACGACGACGAGCGGCGCGATATAATCAGTTCGCCCCAGCCGCCACACCAGATAGGGGACGGTGAAGATCAGCAGCATCGCAATCAGAAACACTTCATTGATGGACATGCTGTGCATTTGAATGCTTCCCCTTGGCGCCTTCCATATGGCGAGGCCTCAGAGCATTCAAGGTAAATGGGCTGGCCGCGCTCTGTATAGCGATGCTATGGGCGGGCAAAGCGATG
>JBEBJX010000005.1:0-53179 GCA_040079655.1 Sphingopyxis sp.
TCATCGGCCCCAATGGCGCGGGCAAGACAACGCTGTTCAAACTCATCACCGGCGCTGAACAGCCCGACAGCGGCAGCATTGACATCGGCAGCACGGTCAAGCTCGGTTATGTTGATCAGAGCCGCGATGACCTCGACCCCAATAAAAATGTGTGGGAAGAAATTTCCGACGGCCTCGACATGTTCAAACTTGGCAAAAATGATGTGCCAACCCGCGCCTATGTTGGCGCATTCAATTTCAAGGGGACAGACCAACAGAAGAAAGTTGGGCAACTCTCAGGCGGCGAGCGCAACCGCGTTCATTTGGCTAAAATGTTAAAAGAGGGCGGCAATGTGTTGCTGCTCGATGAACCTACCAATGATCTGGATGTCGAAACCCTGCGCGCGCTCGAAGAAGCGCTGGAAAGCTTTGCCGGTTGTGCGGTGGTCATCAGCCATGACCGCTTTTTCCTCGATCGTCTGGCGACGCATATCCTCGCGTTCGAGGGCGACAGCCATGTCGAGTGGTTCGAGGGCAATTTCGAAGCCTATGAAGCCGACAAGATCCGCCGCCTTGGCGACGAAGCCACCCGCCCGCACCGCATGAGCTATAAGAAACTGACGCGGTAAGAGTGTTTTCGAGTGAGGTTAATCACCGAACGGCTTGGAAAACACGGCAAGAGGGTAGGATGGCATCTGATTGAATTGCCGTCGTGCTCCGGCGCAGGCCGGAGCCGTTGGCGCTTGAGAACCAGACTGTTTCTTAATCCCCCACGACTCCGGCCTGCGCCGGAGCACAGCATTTTACGCCACAGGCGAAAACACCCCGCTGCCCTCATCGAGCAGATGCAGCGCGCCGTCGCTGATCGCGAAATAGGCACCGTGCAGTTGCAGCGTGCCCTTGCGCTCCTTGGCGCGGATGCACGGGAATGTGCGTAAATTGGCGAGGCTGACCTTTACCGCCGCTTGCTCCATGGCGCGAAGGGCAGGGCGGGTGGCCTCCCCTCCATGGGCCGCGATCACCGCGTCGCGCGCATCGTCGAGCATCGCGATCCATTGCGCAATGAAACCGCCTTCCCCAGGCTCGGCCCCGCGCATGCGCTGCGTAAAGGCGGCGTTACACCCGCCGCACAGGCCATGACCCAGCACGATGATGTCCTCGACGCCAAGGAATTGCACCGCAAACTCGAGCGCTGCTGATACGCCATGCTGGCCAGGTGTCGGCTCGAACGGGGGAACCAATGCCGCGACATTGCGAACAACGAACATTTCACCCGGGTGGGTGTCAAAAATCTGTGCCGGGTCAACGCGGCTGTCGGAGCAGGCAATGATCATCGTGCGCGGCTGTTGCCCGTCGCGTAATTGCCGCCAGCGCTCATGCTCCTTGTCGTAATTTGCCAGGCGAAAACGGCGGTAGCCAGCGATGAGTGAAGCGAGTCCCTGCATGCTTTGCCCATGCCGCATCGCATAAGGGGTGGCAAGTCGCCGCGTGCCGGACTATGGCAGCCGCATGTCCGAAGCCGATCCAATCCACCGCACTCGCAAGCCCGACTGGATAAGGGTCAAGGCCCCAACCAGCCCGGGCTTTGCCGAGACACGGCGTCTGATGCGCGATCTCAGCCTTACCACGGTGTGCGAAGAGGCGGCGTGCCCTAATATCGGCGAATGCTGGACCAAAAAACACGCAACGGTGATGATATTGGGGGATACCTGCACCAGGGCCTGTGCTTTTTGCAATGTCAAAACCGGTATGCCGCGCGCGGTGGACCCGATGGAGCCGGACCATGTCGCCACTGTGGCGCAGACGATGGGCCTGTCGCACATTGTCATCACCTCGGTTGATCGCGATGACTTGCCCGATGGCGGTGCAGGGCAATTCGTCCGGGTGATCGAGGCCATCCGCCGCACCAGCCCCGCGACGACCATCGAAATATTGACACCCGATTTCCGCAACAAGCCCGACAGCGCCATTGCCGCCATCGTCGCGGCGCGTCCCGATGTCTATAACCATAACCTCGAAACGGTGCCGCGGCTTTACCCGACTATTCGCCCAGGTGCGCGCTATTATGCTTCGCTGCGCTTGCTAGAAACGGTCAAACGGCTTGATCCCACCATCTTTACCAAATCGGGCGTGATGATGGGGTTGGGCGAGGGCCGGCAAGAGGTGCATCAGGTGATGGATGACATGCGCAGCGCCGACATCGACTTTTTGACCATGGGCCAATATCTCCAGCCAACCCCGCGCCACGCTAGCGTGATTGATTTTGTTACCCCGCAGGCTTTTGATGCCTATGCCCAGATTGCACGGGCCAAGGGGTTCCTTCAGGTCGCATCCTCGCCACTGACGCGGTCAAGCTATCATGCCGGTGACGATTTTGCCGCTATGCGCGCCGCGCGCGAAGCAAAACTGGCGAGCCAAAAGGGCTGATTCCCATGCCGCGCCACCACGAAATTGCGCATCTACCCTATGGGCCTGAGCAGATGTTCGACATGGTTGCCGATGTTGCCCGATATGGCGAGTTTCTGCCATGGGTGGCGGCGGTCCGTGTCCGTTCAGACAGCGACAGCGAGATGATCGCCGATCTTATCGTCGGGTTTAAGGGGCTCCGAGAGCAATTTACTTCGCGCGTGCACAAGCATCGCCCCAACCATATCCGCGTTGATTATCTCGATGGGCCTCTGAAACATCTCAGCAATGAATGGCACTTTCACGCGCTCGATCAGGGCGGCTGTGCGGTCGATTTTACGGTCGATTTCGCTTTTCGATCGAGCCTGTTTGAACGCCTTGCGGGGCAGATGTTCGACAAGGCGTTGCGGCGGATGATTGCGGCTTTCAAGCAGCGCGCCGATGACCTTTATGGCGATCAGGCCGCATCGCCGTTGGTCGGCAATAACAATTCAAGTGCAAATACAGTTGCCTGATGGCGGATTGCGGCGCGGCCTAGACCCTGTTCAAAATTGCGCTGAACGCCATAGGCCTGATCGAAGCTTTGGCCCTTTAACACGCGCGAAAACACGACTGTTCCAACCGGCTTGGCTGCTGTGCCGCCATCTGGGCCGGCAATGCCCGAAACCGCGACCGCAATATCCGCCCCGCTCCGTTCCAGCGCGCCGACGGCCATCGCCCAGACACAGGCAATCGACACCGCGCCAAAAGTCTCAAGAATTTCACTGCTGACACCAAGGATATCTTGTTTAGCCTGGTTGGAATAGGTGACAAACCCCGCTGAAAAGGCGGCTGAGCTGCCGGGAATATCGGTCAACGCTGCGGACACCATCCCCCCGGTACAGCTTTCTGCGATAACGATTGTCCGCCCCGCCGCGCTATTTGTGGCGATAACACGCGCCGCAAGCTGGGTTATGGCGTCGGTTTGTTCATTATGCTGTGCCTTATTCATGGCTGTGCGCATCCCTTGGTATTTCTATTGTGGCAACCGCCTGTGCGGCAATCCCTTCTTTGCGACCGGTAAAGCCCAATTTCTCGCTGGTCGTGGCTTTGACGCTGATCCGCGCGACCGAAAGCCCGAGGATAGCCGCAATTCTGTTGCGAATAGCGTCGCGGTGCGGGCCGATTTTAGGATCCTCACAGATGATCGTGCAGTCAATATGCACAACCACGCCTGAGCGCTGCGAGAGCCGCTTGGCAGCAAAGGTCAAAAATTGATCAGAGGTTGCGCCGCGCCATTGCGGGTCGCTGGGCGGGAAATGCGCCCCGATGTCGCCATCGGCAAGCGCACCCAATAGTGCGTCTGTCACAGCGTGGAGCAGCACATCTGCATCGCTATGCCCCTCAAGCGACTGATCATGCGCAATCCTGACTCCACCAAGCCATAATCCGTCGCCAGGGATGAGTTTATGCACATCATAACCCATGCCAACTATCGTTTGCATCAACATGATATTATGTATTTTTTCTAGCATTATACTCCGCTCCATCGCGGCTATATCATCAGCATATGTCACTTTTGCTAAATGCTCTGACCCATCGACAATAGCCACTTTTGCGCCAAGCGCGCGCACCATTTGTGCGTCATCGCTCGCCGGCTCGCCGCGCCACGCTGTGTGGGCATCCGTGATAGCCGCTATTTTGAATGCCTGCGGGGTCTGGACCCTCACCAATCCCTCGCGCTGCACCACACCACCCAGCTGTCCGTCCGCTCTGGCCAGCGTATCCGCAACCGAGATTGCGGGCACCGCCCCGCTGATCTCGTTGTCGTTAAACACTATCAACAGCCTGTCGATCATCGCATGATCCAACCCCGGACGCGCCGCATCATGGATCATGACGATAGCATCGCCCAAAGCCTCGACTGGCAGCTTCAACAGGCCCGCAGCAACCGATTGCTGCCGCGTTGAGCCGCCAACAGCCCACACTATGTCGCGGCCAGCCAGCGCGGCCTCAGCGCGTGCATCATCGCCACTCGGCACCACGACAATGACGGCGCGACAGGCAGGGTGCGTTAGAAAACTATCGACGCTCCACGCCAAAATCGGCTTTCCAGCCAGCGGCGCATATTGTTTGGGCACAGCATATCCGGCGCGCGAACCTTGCCCGCCGGCAAGGACTATGGCGTAAAATGGCGACTGTAATGACACAATGTGATGCATAGGCATTCCGCGCATTGAGCGAAAGCTCTGTTATGGCGCGGAGTGGCAAAATCGCGTTATTTTGTGCGACGCAGCAATCACAGCTGGAAACTTGCCTAATTTTAAGGCATAGAGGCGCGCCTGTCGTCCACTTTAGCCAGAAGAGCCCCAGAGCAAGCTATGCCTCGCCTCAGCCCCATCACCATCGGTCCGGTGCATATCGAGACGCCAGTTATCCTGGCGCCGATGACGGGCGTTACCGATATGCCGTTTCGGACATTGGTTCGCCGCTATGGGTCTGGGCTCAATGTTACAGAAATGATCGCCAGCCCGGCGATGATCCGCCAGACGCGCCAATCGATGCAAAAATCGGCATGGGATCCGGTCGAGGAGCCGATTTCACTGCAACTAGCGGGATGTAACCCGCAAGAAATGGCCGAAGCCGCAAAGTTCAATGAAGATCGCGGCGCGGCGATTATCGACATCAATATGGGCTGTCCGGTCAAGAAAATTGTCAACGGCGATGCCGGGTCTGCGCTGATGCGCGACCTGCCGCTCGCCGCGTCGCTGATTGCGGCAACGGTAAAGGCGGTTAGCGTGCCCGTGACCGTGAAAATGCGGATGGGATGGGACCATGCCAGCCTGAACGCGCCCGAGCTGGCGCGCATTGCCGAAGATTTGGGCGCACAGATGATCACCGTCCATGGGCGAACGCGCAACCAGCTGTATAGCGGAGCGGCGGATTGGGCTTTTGTCGCCAGGGTGAAACAGGCGGTGTCGGTGCCTGTGATTGTCAATGGTGACATTTGCTCGGTTGAGGATGCGCGCGCCGCGCTGTGCCAAAGCGGGGCCGATGGCGTGATGGTGGGTCGCGGCTGCTATGGCAAACCGTGGCTGTTGGGGCAAATCATGCGCGGGCTGCAAGGCGGCATTGATATGCCCAATCTCATGCCAGAGCCGTCGATAGACGAGCAATATGCGCTGATCGTCGAACATTATCGCGCGATGATGGAGCATTATGGCCCGATCACGGCAGTCCCTATCGCGCGCAAACATATAGGCTGGTATACGCGCGGGCTTCATGGCTCTGCTGAGTTTCGCAACAGGGCCAACCAGATCAACGACCCAGAGCTTGTGCTCGATGCCCTGGCGCGTTTTTACGAACCATTTTTAACGCGGGAAGCGGCGTGACGCTCCGCCATGATCCGGCCACCAAGACAGCCAGTCTGCCAGCAACTATGATAGACCCTGGTTTGCGCTCGGCATTGAACAAACACCCAGTGCCAACTTTACTGCTCGACAGCCAAATGGCGATCATTGACGCGAACCAGGCGTTGGAATCGCTTTTCAACCAAGGGCTACCCGCGCTGGTTGCCAAGCCGCTGGGCAAATTGATCTCCTGGTTCTCCACCGAACTCTTGACCTCTTTCATCGAAAACCCTGAAAAAAGCCTTTTTGCCTATGCCATTGATATTGGCCTGGCGGAGAGCAAAGCCATAGTCGCGGACATCAGCATTGGCCCGAGCCAAGACCATGGCTTGCGCGTGCTGGCTATTCACCCGGTGCCTGTGGCGCTGCGAAGCGGCTATCGGCCATCTGGTGCCGCATCGCGATCTGCCAGCGCTGCTGCGGCGATGCTGGCGCACGAGATAAAAAACCCCTTGTCGGGCATCCGCGGCGCCGCACAGCTTTTGGGGAAAGCCAATGGCGTCGGAGATCCTGCTTCACTGTCCAGCCTCATTGTAGGTGAGGTGGATCGTATCGCCAAACTCATCGATAATATGCAGGGGTTTACGACGGATACGCCCCCCATTTGCCAACCGATCAACATCTATCAGGCGCTTTCTCAGGCCAAAGCCATTGCGGCCACCGGGTTTGGCTCGCACGTCAATTTCAGCGAATTATTTGACCCGTCATTGCCGCTGGCCCATGCCAATCATGATGCCACCGTGCAGATCTTGCTCAATTTATTGAAAAATGCCTGTGAGGCGGCGCAGCACGGGTCGCGGCCCATGGTGCGGCTAGCCACGGCTTATCGCCATGGCCTGTCCTGGGCCAGTAGCGACGGGCATGAACGCCGCGCTTTGCCGATTGAGATTAGTGTCATGGACAATGGGCCAGGAGTTTCGGATGGGCTTTTGGATATCCTGTTCGACCCCTTTGTCACGACAAAAACTGACGGGCAGGGGCTTGGCCTCGCTCTGGTTGAAAAGTTGACGCGCGAAATGGGCGGGTTTGTCGAGCATGACAGAGCAGATGGCTGGACCCGGTTCAGGCTGCATTTGCCGCTTGTTCCATCGCCCAGTGAACCAACACCGCAAAGTGAGGCAATGTGATGCAGGGTGGCCGGATATTATTGGTTGAGGACGATCATGCCATCACGACGGTGATCAGGGTGGCGTTAGAAGCCGAGGGTGCTCGCCTCGACGCGGTATCCACCCTCAAAGAACGCAACGCCAAGCTGGCTGAACACCATTATGATCTGCTCATCACCGACGTCATCCTGCCAGACGGCAATGGGCTTGCGCAACTTTCCGCGCTGGTGTCCGCCCTGTCACAGCCACTATCAATCATCGTGCTTTCGGCGCAAAATACGCTGGACACCGCTGTTCGCGCAGAGGCTGAAGGCGCGTTTGAATATCTGCCCAAGCCATTTGACCTGGATGAGCTGATAATAGCCGCCCGTTCGGCGCTGAGCCGCGTTGCGCTGTCGGATAGCTATGCCCCAGAGGGCCATGCGCGTGCTCCAGCGCTTGATGCCGACCTCAATACGGGCCTGCTGCCTATCATTGGCCGCGATCCTGCGATGCAGCTCGTTTACCGGACATTGGCGCGGGTTGCACCCACAGACTTGTCAGTGCTGATTTTGGGTGAATCGGGGACGGGCAAAGAATTGGCGGCGGAGGCTATCCACCAAAATAGCCTGCGCAAATCGCATCGCTTTGTTGCGGTGAACATGGCGGCCATCCCGCGGGAATTGATCGAATCCGAACTATTTGGCCATGAAAAGGGCGCGTTCACAGGTGCCCATGCGCGGTCAATCGGGCGGTTTGAACAGGCGCAGGGCGGAACGCTGTTCCTCGATGAGATTGGCGATATGCCATTTGAAGCACAGACGCGGCTGTTGCGCGTTTTGCAATCGGGCGAATATTCGCCGGTTGGCTCTTCGCAAACGCGCAAGGCCAATGTCCGCATTCTTGCGGCGACCAATCAAGACCTGTCAGAGCTTGTCAAAAATGGCCGTTTCAGAGAAGATCTTTTCTATAGGTTGAATGTCATACCGTTGCAATTGCCCGCCCTCCGCGAAAGACGTAGCGATATTCCGCTGCTTGTGACCCATTTTCTAAAACTTGGCAGTCAGCGCGGCCTACCCGTAAAATCCATCACCAAAGATGCGCTCGCTTTATTGCGCGGGCATGATTGGCCCGGAAATGTCCGCGAATTATCGAACTCTATCCAGCGGATAACATTATTATCGCGGCATCATGAAATCACAGCCGATGATGTGCGCCGCCTGTTGACCCACAGCGATAGCCATGAACAGCCACACGCGACTTCATCCTCCTCACCCTCCTCATCCTCATCGCAGGCGGATTTCGAAAACGCGGTGCGTGCGTGGATTGCCTGTGACGATGGGAAAAAGGCCACACAAGCGGGAACGCTATACCAATCGCTAATCACATTGGCCGAGCATGAGCTGATTGAAACGGTGATAGCGCAAAATGCGGGGAACCAGATCAAGGCGGCGGCCCGACTGGGCATCAACCGAAATACATTGCGTGTGAAACGGCGGCCAAAACCAGATAGCGATCGGGATGACCCGCAGCCAGATGGTGATCGGGAGGTGGCGAGGCACAGTAAGCGCAGTTCGTGTCTCGGCTCGTCCTATTATTGCAACGAAAACTGATAATTGTGCTTTCACTGCAACAAAATTGATGCAACATTGCAACAATGTTGGGCAGTGCGCAGGATAAAGTGAGCAAAAATCAGCGGAATTTGCCTATAGGCAGCGGGGCAATCGCTGTTGATAACCTGTCGGCTGACGGTCAAGCCCCTGATGCTGACGGTCAAGCCCCTGATGCTGACGGCCAAGCCCCTGATGCTGACGGCCAAGCCTCTGATGCTGACGGCCAAGCCTCTGGCGATGTGGTTTCTGGCCATTCGACCCGCAACATCCGTGCGCTGAGCAAGCTGACTTTTGGCACACTCACCTTGGGCAAGCTAGCGCCCTCGGCTGAAATAGTAACCATAGCGGTGCTCATTGTCGTGAGTGTGGTGACGGCTTTTGTGCTGCCGGCGCTTGATCGCGGGCAACTCCTGTCGCCGACCGCTGTCGCGCTGCTGCTGGTGGCCAATCTCTTGCCGGCAATGGCCTTGCTCGTGCTTGTCGGCCGCCGTTTTGCCAGGCGGCGCGTAAACAGACATGGCGGGCGCGAGGCAGGGCTGCACACGCGGCTGGTGGCGCTCTTTTCCGTAACAGCCGCCGTGCCGATGATGCTGGTGGTGATATTTGCGTCCTTCCTGTTCCAATCGGGAATGGATTTTTGGTTTTCCGATCGCTCGCGCGGCATGTTTGAGAGCGCGGTGAGCGTTGCCCAAAATTATTTTGACAATGAAAAGCGCAATGTCGGCGCGAACACATTGGCGATCGCCACCGATTTGCGCGCCCAATTATCGCGCTCATCGATTGAGAGCGATGCCTTTTACGAATTCTACCTGCAGCAGGTCGTGGTCCGTGAATTGAGCGAATCGGCTATCATCCAGATAGGAGCAGACGGCATTGCCAGAACATCCGCGCTTATCGACCCGAACAACCGCCCCGCGGCGACAAGGATAACGCCGCAGACATTGCGTCGTTTGCGCGCGGGGGAAACGCTGGTCACCAATGTTACCGATGATGGGGTGGAGGCCATCGCGCCCTTGATCCCCGACCGACAGATATATCTTTATGCCGCGCGTGGCTCTACGGTTACGGGGATAGAGAATATCCGGCGCGCCCGCTCTGTTTTCGCTGATTTCAATGCACTGTTGGCACGTTCACGGGCGCTGCAATTTCAATTCATTGCCGCACTTTATCTTGGCTCGCTCACACTCATCGGCCTGGCAATCTTCATCGCGCTGTTGCTGGCAGATCGCATTGTCAGGCCGATTGACGAACTGGTCGTTGCTGCACGCAGGGTTGCGGCTGGTGATTTGGAAACCCGCGTCAAATTGCCCGATAGCCAGCCGGATGAAATAGACGAACTGGGCAGCGCTTTTAACGGTATGACTGAACGACTAGGCGAACAGACGCGCGACCTGCTGTTTGCCAATGATCAGATAGAAAACCGCAGAGCCTTTATCGAGGCTGTGCTGTCGGCGGTCACATCGGGCGTGATTTCGATCGACGATGACAAACGCATCCGCCTTGTCAACGAGGCAGCAGCGACCATGCTGGCCGATAATAATCGCAATCTGGTTGGGACCATGCTTGCAGACAGCGCGCCCGAATTGGCCGCTTGGGTGGATAGCGGCGGGATAGACCCCGAACTCTCGCTCACCATCATGGGTGAGCCAAAATCGTGGACCGTCAAAATGGCGGACGATGAGCATGGTGTCGTGATTACCTTTGAGGATATTACCCGCCAATTGCTTGATCAGCGGCGCGCGGCCTGGTCTGACGTTGCGCGCCGGATTGCACATGAAATCAAAAACCCGTTGACGCCTATCCAGCTGGCAGCCGAGCGTTTGCAGCGCCGATTTGGCGAAAGTCAGGGCGAAGAGGTCGGCACTTTCCGAAAGTTAACCTCGACGATTATCCGGCAAGTTGGCGACATACGCCGCATGGTTGATGAATTTTCAGATTTCGCCAGGATGCCAAAACCGATATTCCGCGAAGAAAATATTGGCGAGCTGCTGCGTCAATCGCTCTTTTTGCATGAGGTTTCACGGCCAGACATCCACTTTGAGGCCTTTTTGCCCGATCCCCCGCGGCACATAATATGTGACAGGCGGCTGTTGGCGCAGGCCTTTACAAATATCATCAAGAATGCAGTAGAAGCTATTGATAGAGCAGGGGGAAGTGGTGGCGCTATCGTCGGTGTAGTCGAACCGATTGACGACCGCCTGGCAATACAGATTGTTGATAATGGCGCGGGCTTACCCGATGAGCGGGCCAATCTTGTGGAGCCCTATGTCACGACGCGGGAGGGCGGAACAGGCCTGGGCCTCGCGATAGTCAAGAAAATTGTCGAGGATCACGCCGGAGAATTGACGCTTCGCGATAATGCCGGGGGCGGCACCCAGGTTGTGATCACCCTGTGGCCAGGCCAACTTGCAGCCCATCGTCATGAGCAGAATCCTGACCAAATACCGCCCCCAGATATTCACGAGAAGGCACAGTAATGGCGCTTGATATTTTAGTTGTTGATGATGAGCTCGATATTCGCGAGCTTGTGGCCGGCGTTCTGGAAGACGAAGGCTATCGCGCGCGCTGCGCCGCCAATAGTGATGACGCGCTCAACGCCCTCGCTGATCGGCGGCCGTCGCTGGTTTTGCTCGATGTCTGGCTGGAAGCATCGCGGCTTGACGGGCTGGACTTGCTTGACGAAATCAAGCGCCGCGACCCAAGCATTCCGGTTTTGGTCATTTCTGGTCACGGGAACCTCGACACCGCTGTTGCGGCCATCCGGCGCGGCGCTACTGATTTTATTGAAAAACCATTTGAGGCGGAGCGCTTGCTCTATCTGGTGGCGAGGGCGACCGAGACCGAGCGGCTGCGGCAGGAAAACCAGCAGTTAAAGGATCAGCTTGGCCAGAGCGATGAACTGCACGGTGTCAGCCCGACGATCAACAATGTGCGAGCGACGCTCAAGCGCGTGGCCTCCACAGGGAGCCGCGTGCTCATCACCGGCCCGGCGGGGGTTGGCAAAGAAGTCGCCGCGCGATTGCTTCATAATTGGAGCGGGCGGGCACAGGCGCCTTTCATCGTCCTGGCATCAGCGTCGATGGAGCCTGACACAATAGAAGCCGAGCTTTTTGGCAGTGAAAGGGCCGATGGGCATATTGTCTCCGGTCTGCTTGAAAGGGCGCATGGCGGCACGTTATTTTTAGATGAAATCGCCGATATGCCTCTGACAACACAAGGGAAGGTATTGCGAGTCCTGACGGATCAAAGCTTTAGCCGGATTGGCGGGACGCGCACCGTAAGTGTTGACGTCCGCATCATTTCAGCGACATCGCGCAGCCTGGACGAGGAAATGGCGTCAAAAAAATTTCGTGAAGACCTCTATTATCGGCTGAATGTCGTTCCGGTCCACCTGCCGGCACTTTGCGAACGTCGCTCTGACATCGCAGTTTTGGCGCAGCATTTCCTCGATCGTTTGGCGGCGGATCGGCGCATTCCAAGGCCATCCATCTCCGAAGATGCCATGGCCGCACTGCAAGCCTGTAATTGGCCGGGCAATGTACGCCAATTGCGCAATGTCATTGAGCGTGTGCTCATCCTGGCACCGCAGGCGGGGCTGAGCCGGATAGAAATTGACATGCTGCCCTCCGAGATATGGGGGCCAGAGAAAGGCGCCTCGCGCGAATATTCGATATTGATGGGAGCGCCATTGCGTGACGCTCGCGAATCCTTTGAACGCGAGTATTTGCGCGTGCAAATACGCAGATTTGCCGGCAATGTCTCGCGGACCGCCACTTTTATCGGTATGGAACGCTCGGCACTTCACCGTAAACTCAAATTATTGGGGCTGGGCGATGATCGGCCTGAACATGATTAGGACGTAGCATTTACTTTGCTGATCAAGCGCAAAATGTTATGCCCTGCATCACAGCCAAAGTGTTGCGCTTCGGCTTATCGCTGCTGAACAATAAAGCGGCCAAAAAAAGGAAAGACAATGAGCAAACAGGCCCTCAATCTTCAGGATATTTTTCTAAACCAGTTGCGGCGCTCCAAATCTCCCGTGACCATGTTCCTGGTTAAAGGGGTAAAACTACAGGGAATCATCACCTGGTTTGACAATTTTTCGGTCTTGCTGCGCCGCGACGGCCAATCGCAATTGGTGTATAAACACGCTATTTCAACGATTATGCCCGGCCCAGCTTTTGATACGACCTCTATCAAAGAGGCCTATGCCCAGGTTGCTGGTAAATCCCGATTGTTGCAGGAAATTTTCCTGGCTGCGGTCGAAAAATCGGGGCAACCCGTGACCATGTTCCTGGTCAACGGGGTGATGTTGCAGGGTGATGTCGCCGCTTTTGACCTGTTTTGCGTGATGCTGGAGCGTGATCGAGCTGCGCAACTGGTTTATAAACATGCGATTTCCACCGTTCAGCCTAATGGACCAATTAACCTCAATGCGAAGGACGATGATGGCGAGGCCATAGAGGCTTGAGTTTTTCCGCGGACCGAAAGGAACTGGCGCGCGGGGCGCACACCGCCATCATTGCCCCCGAGGTGCGCCACCTGGGCGGGCCGCAAAAACGCGATCCCCAGGCCCGTATCGAAGAAGCGCAGGGGCTGGCGCTGGCGATTGGGCTCAATATCGTTGCGACATACCCGCTGAGCGTACGCACCCCCAATAGTGCGACCTTGCTCGGGAAAGGGCAGGTCGATACACTTCGCAGCGAGATGGCCGTGCATGATGTGGAATTGATTGTCGTCGATGCCGCCCTGACACCGATACAGCAGCGCAACCTTGAAAGCGCCTGGGCATGTAAAGTCATTGATCGGACTGCGCTGATCCTGGAAATTTTTGGCGAACGCGCGGTCACGGCCGAAGGGCGGATGCAGGTTGAGCTTGCCCATCTCGATTATCAGCAAGGGCGGCTGGTCCGCAGTTGGACCCATTTGGAGCGGCAGAGGGGCGGATTTGGTTTTCTGGGCGGCCCTGGCGAGACACAGATCGAAGCCGACCGTCGGCTCATCCGCGATAGAATGGCGAATATTCGCCGCAATCTGGATGAAGTGCGCCGCACACGCGCGCTGCATAGGCATCGTCGCAAACGCGCCCCATGGCCGATTGTGGCATTGGTTGGCTATACTAATAGCGGCAAATCAACGCTGTTTAACCGGCTTTCAACGGCCCAAGTTGTTGCCGAAGATATGTTGTTTGCGACGCTGGACCCGACCATGCGGCAAATTGCCGTAGCCGGGCTTGGCAAGGTTATTTTGTCGGATACCGTTGGATTTGTGTCCGATTTACCGACCCAGCTGGTCGCGGCATTCCGCGCCACATTAGAAGAAGTGCTGTCGGCTGATCTGTTATTGCACGTTCGCGATATTCATCATCAGGACAGCAAGGCGCAAAAGGGCGACGTCATTGGAGTCTTGGACGATTTAGGGGCAGGGCCAGAATCCGATGGTCCGTCGATCATTGAAATATGGAACAAAATTGACCTGCTCGACGCCGATGAGCGCGCGAATATTATGACTTTGGCGGCGCGAGATGGGGCGATCGCCATTTCAGCGATGACCGGGGAGGGCAGCGAGGCGCTGTTGAACGCCATCTCGCTGCATTTGGGCGGACAACAAATTGAGCGCCGCCTCCATTTGGCGGTAGAGGAAGGGCGCATCAGGGCCTGGCTCTATGAACATGCGATCATCGTGGATGAGCGGCGCCACGAGGACGGCAGCGTGGAATTGCAGGTTCAATTATCTGCGCTGAATAATGGCCGACTGGGCCATATGCTAGAGTGATTTCAAGTGAGGTGGTCCATGCGCAGATGACGTGGTCGAGACGATTTAACGCGCCGCCTCCCCGACCAGTTCCGCCGCCTTCTCAATCTCCTTTGCCCTTTGCCACAGCACTTCAAGCTCATCAATGCTCAATTGAGAGAGCTTTTGTGTCGCCAAATGTTCAACGATCGAAAAGCGATTAAAAAATCGCGCATTTGCGGCGCGCAGCGCTGATTCAGAGTCTATCCCCAAGTGCCTTGCCCAGTTGACGACCGAAAAGAGCACATCGCCTACCTCATGATGGAGCGCGTCACTATGTTCAGGTTCGGCGCCGATATGCGCCTGCTCGACGCCACCGTGCGCCTGCTCGGCGTCACCGTGCGCCTGCTCGGCGTCCGCCTCGGCCAATTCCTCGTCAATTTTTGCCCGCGGCCCGTTGGCATCCGGCCAGTCAAAGCCGACCCGCGCGGCGCGGCGTTGTAATTTTTCGGCGCGGGTCAATGCTGGCAAGGCCATCGCCACACCATCCAGCGCGCTCGTTGCGCCTTGTGCATTGCGCTCGGCCGCTTTCTGCCGCTCCCAGGCGTCCACCTGATCGGTGCTGCGCCCCTCGGCCGCAATTCCATAGACATGGGGGTGTCGGCGGATCATCTTTTTGCATAATGATTGAACAATATCCGCAAAGTCGAATGCGCCCAGCTCGTGCGCCATTTGCGCGTGATAGATTACCTGAAACAGCAAATCGCCAAGCTCATCTTTCATATCCGCCATATTGCCGCGTTCAATAGCATCGGCGACTTCATAGGCTTCTTCGATCGTATAAGGGGCGATGCTCGCAAAACTTTGCTCGCGATCCCACGGGCACCCGTTGATGGGATCGCGTAAATTGCGCATGATCTCGATCAGCGCCTCTATAGTGTGCGGTGGGGGCGGTGGCGTGAGTGGCATGAACAAGTCCGATAATATATATTATGTTAAATACGCCGCATCAATGACGCAAAAGCTCATGTCACCGTACTGGCGTCAATATCATTTCATCACCGCGCACTTGCCAGCTTCCCAACTGATTGAGCCAGTTCATTCCGAGTAAGTTGGTGCTGTCGCGATGGTCCGACATATGCAAAGCAACATTGGCGGTGGTGATCGAGCCCACAGTGACGGATACGTCACCCAGCGGCCAGCTGTTGGCCAGACCGTTCGCGGTTTCAACAACCATCGGCATGGCCGCACGGCGATCGCTCAAGCCCAGTGTGTCAGCCGTGTCCGCTGAAATTGTCGATGTCGTCGCGCCGCTATCAATCAAAAATTGGGCTGTGCGGCCATTGACGCTAGCTTGTGCCCAAAAATGGCCATCGCCGTTGCGGTGCACTATGGTCGTTTCGCCCGAGCGCGTGACCGTGGCCGTGCCAGACAGATCGGATGTCACACGCGCCCACAGCTGTTTCAACTCGGCAGAAAAGAGGAACAGGCCATAAACGACGGCAAATATCGCGACCCAAGCCAATGTATAGCGCGCGACCTGCCCCCAGCGCAATTGCCGCGCCGCCAGAGAGCCAATGACTGACATGATGACGATCGTGCCCCAGATCAGGGCCGGCCCATTGCTGCTGTCCATCAGAGGATGACCTCCATGCCATCATAACCTGGCTCCACGGTCGCGGGAAGCTCTGCGCATAATTGCGCATAATCCATCGACGAGTCCATATGCATCAATATCGCCTGCTTTGGTTGCGTGCGGGCCAGCGCGTCGAGCGTCATGGCCAGGTGCGGATGCGTGGGGTGCGGCTTGCGACGCAAGGCGTCAATCACAAACAGATCAAGCCCCGAAAAAAACGACTGCATTGCACCAGTAAATTGTGCATAATCAGTAGCATACCCACATTTTTTATCATTCGATGTAAAGCGAAATCCGGCTGTGGTTATCCCGCCATGCGGCATGTCTATCGTGTCGATCTTGATGTCGCCAATGGTCATGGGGCCGGTTATTGCCCCCCCGCTCAACAGTGCAGGATAGGGGCCATTGCCGGCCCACGCATAGGAAAATCGATTGGTCAGCCGCCGCCACGCTTCGGGTCGTGCGTAACAGGGCACTGGTGCGCCCTGTGCTATAAAAACCTGCCGCAAATCATCGATACCGTGACAATGATCGGCATGTTCGTGGGTCCACAACACGGCGTCGATGCGCGGGCTCCCCGCGTCCAGCAATTGCTGACGCATATCGGGCGAGGTATCAATCAACAGCCGTGTCGTGGCGCTTTCAACCAGGAGCGACGCGCGCATTCGGCGGTTTCTCGGCTCATTTTGGTCACAATCGCCCCAATCAGGGCCGCCTTTCCCCAGCCGCGGAACGCCAGACGAGGTGCCTGATCCCAGCAGGCGGATTTTCACGCGGCGGCTCGTCTAAAGAGGCGGTAAAAATTGGCCGTGGTCGTTTGGGCCAATTCTTCAAGGCTTATCCCGCGCAACTGCGCCAGGAAATCTGCGGTGTCGGCAACAAATGCCGGCTCACACGCCTTTCCCCTATGCGGCACCGGGGCCAAAAAGGGCGAGTCGGTTTCGATCAACAGCCGGTCCGCCGGAATCATACGCGCCACAGCCTGAAGCGCGCGGGCGTTTTTGAATGTGACGATTCCCGACAGAGAAATATACAGGCCCAGCGCCAAAGCGCGTTCGGCAAAATCCTGGCTCGCGGTGAAACAGTGGATGACCCCCATGAAGGCACCCTTCCCCATCTCTTCGGTCAAAATTGTGGCACTATCATCATCGGCATCGCGGGTGTGCACAATGATCGGCAGACCGCTGTCCCTTGCCGCTGCGATATGCGCAAGAAAACTTGCCCGCTGCCGCGCGCGATCGGATTTGTCGTAATAATAGTCGAGGCCGGTCTCGCCGATCGCCACGACCTTGTCCGCCGTAGCTGCGTTGAGGAGGCTTTGCGTGCCAACCTCGGCATGGTGATCGGCGTCGTGCGGGTGGATGCCGACGCTGGCCCAAATATCATCATGCTGCTGAGCCAGGCCAATAACGGTATCCCACTCGCTCATCTTAGTCGATATATTGAGCATCCCCGCCACGCCTGCGCCGCGTGCGCGCGCAATCACCGCCGCCTGCTGCTCGACGATGCCGGGGTAATTAAGGTGGCAATGGCTGTCGATAAACATCGCTATTCCGGATCAAGGTCAAGCCGCGGAAACAATCCCTGCGGCTGTTCAATGCGATAATCGCTTGTCACCAACGGCGAATACCAATGGCTGATGATCCCTGCAAAGGTCCGCAAATCGGGTGCCAACCCCATCTGGTCGAGCAACTTGGTTGCGCTTGACGGAATGATAGGCAATATCGCCACCGCCAGCTGGGCAATACAGATGTAAAGCGTCGCCAACACCGTTTCCATGCGCGCCGTATCGGTTTTTTTCAGCGCCCATGGCGCTTGTGCATCGATATAAGCGTTGCAGGCAAAAACGCCACCGATCCAGGCTTCTGCCGCCTGAGACAGTGCCAAATCCGCATATGCAGCGGGCATGACCTGTGAAACCACGCGCCCAACCGCCGCGAATAATGCCTCATCATCCGCGCTGTGGCCGTGAATGGCGGGGAGATAGCCACCACAATTTTTGAAAATCTGGCTCAAAGTCCGTTGTGCTAAATTGCCAAAACTGTTGGCAAGGTCGGCGTTGCTGCGCGCCACAATCGCTTCATCGCTATAGCTGCCGTCCTGGCCAAAACTGATTTCGCGCAGCAGGAAATAGCGCAATTGATCAACACCATAGCGCGCGGCCAGCGCCATTGGGTCGGCGCTATTACCCGCAGATTTGGACATTTTTTCGCCGCCACGCGCCAGGACAAAGCCATGGCCAAAAATATGCTTGGGAAGCGGCAGACCCGCGCTCATCAGGACGGCTGGCCAGTATATTGCGTGAAATCGCACAATATCCTTGCCTATCAGGTGCAGGTCAGCGGGCCAAAAACGCGCATAATCGCCGCCCATGTCGGGAAAGCCGAGCGCGGTCATATAGGTTGTGAGTGCATCAACCCAGACATACATCACATGTCCAGGGCTATCGGGAACGGGAACGCCCCAGTCAAAGCTGGTCCGCGAAACGCTCAGATCGCGCAATCCGCCCTCAACAAAGCGAATAACCTCGTTGCGGCGGCTTTCGGGCTGTATAAAGTCGGGGTTATCGCGAAAATGATCGAGCAAAGCCTGTTGATATTTGGACAAGCGAAAGAACCAAGTTTCCTCAACTGTCCACTCTATAGCAGTGTTTTGCGGGGATAATTTTTCGCCGCCCTCCCCTGTAACCAGCTCTTCCTCGCCGTAAAAAGCCTCGTCCCGAACGCTATACCACCCCTCATATCGGTCCAGATACAGGTCATCATTTTTGGCCATAGCACGCCACAGGGCCGCACTGGCAGCGTGGTGGCGTGGTTCGGTTGTGCGCACAAATACATCAATCGAGATGTTAAGTATATCGCACATCTCACGGAAATATAACGACATTTCATCTGCTAAATCGCGTGTTTCGCGCCCCGCGTCGCGCGCCGTCTTGACCATTTTGAGGCCGTGCTCGTCGGTTCCCGTTATGAAGCGCACATCGCGACCGCAAAGGCGATGAAAGCGCGCAATGGCATCGCCGGCTATCGCCTCGTAGGCGTGGCCAATATGCGGCCGCCCATTGGGATAGGATATCGCGGTGGTGATGTAAAAGGGCTCGTTCATTCAGGCTCTCTAACCGCGAGCAGCGCCTTTGCCTAGGGCCCTGACCCTAGTTACGGCCTGCAAGGCCGGCCAATTCGCTTCCCACCACAAAGGCGATGGTGGCATTGTCCGCCGAAGTCGATCCAGCGGATTGGGCCAGCGCGGCGATATTCCCCCGCACTTGCAAAGCGGCGGACAGCGCATCGCCCCTTGCGTGGCGGGCCTTGTCGGCGGCCAGGGCATTGGCGTGGCCCAGCATGATGGCCATGGCATTGCCCGCACCCGCACCGCTGACTTTGCGCGCCAATTCGGCTCGCAGAGCGTTGTCGCTATCGCCCGTTTGCGCAATATTGCGCAAGAGTGCGGCAATTTCGCTAACATCTGCTCCGGCAAAAAGCTGGGCCCTGCCCGGCGACCCCTGCGCCAATGTGATGAGCGCATCGCGCTGGTCTTCGCTAGCCGTCGGCACATTGTCCGAAAGCCATTGCCGCATTTCCGCGCGCGAAAGCTCGTGAAAATGGAGCATTCGACATCGCGACCTGATGGTCGGGAGCAACTGCCCTGGCTCGTGCGAAATCACCAGAAATATCGTATTGGCCGGCGGTTCTTCGAGCGTTTTAAGCAGTGCATTGGTCGATCCACGCTCCATATCGTCGATACTGTCGATCACCACAACGCGCCACCGCGCATTGACGGGGCGCATGCGCAACCGCGCAAGCATGGCGCGAACCTGGCCAATCGTGATCGACTGCGCGACATCGTCTGACTTGCCGGCAGCCCCATCCTTTGGCCGCTTGGCTTCGGGAACCTCGCGTTTAAGCCAGATGAAGTCTGGGTGCGCCTTTGAAGCAATCTGTTGCGCGACCGAATCGTCACCATCAATCGTAATCTTGGTAGCACCAGCGGCGGCGCGTTGATCGCCGTCCATCATCAGAAAAGTGGCGGCGCGCAGGGCAAAAGCCGACTTGCCAACCCCAACCGGCCCCGCCAGCAACCAGGCATGGGCAATACGGCCCGAGGCAAGCGCCCTGATCCACGCGCTTTCCTGGCCCTCGTGCCCGATCAACATGCCGCTATTCAGCATGGCAATATGTCGATGAGCGCCGCCATCAGCCGCGCCGTAACCTCGCCTGGCGAAGCATCAGCATTGATGACATGAAAACGCGATGGCTCCTGTTTGGCCATTGCGTCGAAAGCCGCCGCCACCTGGGTATGAAATGAAGCTTGGCGCGCTTCAAAACGATCGGGCTTCTCGAGCTGGCGCTGTCCTCTGCGCGCATTGGCCACATGGTTTTCGGTTTTCAACAGCAAGGTTCGGTCGGGCAACAGACCGCCACATCCGATGGTGTGCAGGGTCATGATGTCGGTATCCGAAAGCGCGCCTCCTCCGCCCTGATAGGCGCGCGATGAATCGATAAAGCGGTCGCACAGTACCCAATCACCGCGCTCCAATGCGGGGGCAATAACCCGCGTGACATGGTCACTGCGCGCGGCCGCAAATAGCAACGCTTCGGTTTGGGGTGACCATGCATCTGCGTTCATATGCAGCAACAGCTCGCGTATTGCTTCGGCGCCGGGGCTTCCGCCTGGCTCGCGCGTTACGACAATGGTCAGCCCATGGGCGCGCAGTGCCGCAGCAAGCAGCCCCATCTGCGTGGATTTTCCGACGCCCTCCCCGCCCTCAAGCGTGATGAATTTGCCGCGTTGTTTATGGGTCATTGGCCATGTTGAATGACGGCGCCTGGCTGGCCCAGCGTGCGCGCTCGCGCAACAGCCGTCTGTGCCTCGGCCTCTGTTGCAAAGGGACCAAAGCGAACGCGGAATATATTGCCCGATGCAACAACCTGTGCTCCCAGGCGACGGGCCAAAGCCTCGGCACGGTCGCGGCTACCAAATGCGGCGACCTGGACGATATAGGAACCGACGACATTGCCCGCAGATGCGGGAGGGGCCGCAGAAACAGGCGCTGAAGGCACGGTGACCCTGGTCGCAGGCGTGGTCGCTCTGGTCACGGTTGCAGCAGCAGCGCGCGGCGGTGCGCTATACCCAGCAGGCCGAGGCAAGCGGGCAGCGCGCTCGCGCAATATTTCCAATAACGAATTGGGGGTTTCAAGGCGAAGCATCGGTGCCTGTCCGGTGCGCAGCGTCATCCGCTCGCTTTCCGATGGGTTGACCCGCCGCACCCGCACCTGTGCCATACCCTGATCGGTAATGCCCAATTGTTCTGCCGCCGCCGCCGACAGATCGATCAAGCGGTTGGGATCAGCCGGGCCACGATCATTGATCCGCACCAATATCGTTCGCCCTGTGTCAAGCCGTGTCACCTCAACATAGGCGGGCAATGGCAAGGTGCGGTGAGCGGCGGAAATCCATGTGGGGCGAAATTCTTCGCCGCTAGCGGTGGGCCGCCCATCGAGCTCCGCACCATACCAGCTGGCATAACCGACCTCGTCATAATCAATCTGGTCAACGGGTGTATAACTGCGCCCGCCAATAACATAGGGTGGGCCAACGCGCGTCGGCCCGTCGCCTACGGCATCAGCCGTTGAGCGATCTGGTGCATCGGCGCGGGTTGCGGGTTCTTCCCCGCCCGCGCATCCGGCAAGCATGGCCAGCGCCATAATGCAGGCGGTGTTTTTATGAAACAATGGCATCGGACAGTAACCCCACAGACAATGCATAAAAATTGGAGCAGTTATAGTCGAGAATCGCGCGATAACTGCCGGTGAGCAGATAGGCAGTGCGCCCCTCGCCATCTGGCTCAAGCAAGCTTAACATCACGTCACCATCGGGGGCACGGCCATTAAAAACCACGCCGCGCGCGCGCCATTCATCGGCCGTAAGCCACCTTGAGTGCCGCTGAAACACGCGTGGACAGCGCGGAGAGACGATCGGGCTGACAATCGAGGCACGGTTTAGCCCGCCGGGAACCGAAACCGCATAGCCCCAATGCTCACCACGTTTATAACCAGCAACCTGGAGATAATGGGCGATAGACGCCATAGCATCGGCCTGATTATTCCATATCGCCGCCACCCCATCACCATCACCATCGCGGGCCAGGCGCAGGTAAACCGATGGCAAAAATTGCGGGTGGCCGATGGCCCCTGCCCAGCTACCGATCAGGGCTTCGCGCGGTGCGCCCCGTTCAATCATGACCATGGCGGACAGAAACTCCGCCTCGAACAAATTCCTGCGCCGCCCATCAAAAGCCAGCGTTGAAAGCGAGCGCAGCAGGTCAAAATTGCCGGTAATTCGCCCATAATTGGTTTCGTGACCGTAAATACCCAATATTATGCCAGCCGGAACCCCGGTGCGCGCCTCAATAGACGCCAGGTGCGCGCGCTCACGCACATAGACCGCCTGCCCGCCCGCAATGCGTGCCGCATCAACATGCCGAACCCGGTAGGGCGCAAACAGCGAAATTGGCGCATTAGAATTGGCGCGCACCTCAATCTGGCTGCGATCAAGCTCAACCACGCGCGGGTTATACGATAAAGTCGCTGTGATTCGGTCAAACGTCGCGGGCCTGACCCCCATATCGAGCGCTTTTTGGCGCAGTGATCGCACATAGGCCTGATAGCCATTCTCAGGGTTGATTGCGGGCACAGGCGCAGGCACAGTCGGCAGCGCGGGTGATTGGGCTATGGCCCCGCCGCTGCCCGAAAACACAGCAGCGGCCAAGGCACCAGCGAAAGCGATACACAGTAATATCGAACGAAATATTGAAACCATCATGGTGCCACTATGCCAGTAATTTTAGCATGAACATAGAGGTGAGTTCACTTCTCGCTTGGCATATTGCATAATGCGCGGCTATGCGCCCGAATGGCGCGGCGAAATGGGCGTCGTGGACAGGTGGCCGAGTGGTTTAAGGCAACGGTCTTGAAAACCGTCGTGGGTGGAAGCTCACCGTGGGTTCGAATCCCACCCTGTCCGCCACTAAATAACGCAAAACTGCCAAAAATAGCCCATTTAGCGCGAAAAACCTTGACTTTTTGGTTCTACTGGTTTCCACCATTTTCCACGGTTTTCTAACGGTTTCTAAGCCCTAGGGTAAGACCAAGGGTAAGACAAAGAAGCTGGCGTGCAATCTGGCGTAAAAGGTGGCTTTATGGCTGGCATCAATAAACTATCAGCGACTCAGTTAAAGGCTTTTCCCGATGGCTCTTATGCTGACGGTGGCAACTTGTATTTCCGGGTTAGAGGCAAAAGCCGCTCATGGGTTTTTCGCTTCAAAATGCCGCAAAAGGCCAGTTGGGCTAAGGCTGGCGAAATTGGCAAACCCGTTGAAATGGGGCTTGGCGCATACCCTGCCCGTTCGCTGGCAGATGCACGCGGCGTTGCTGAACTCGCTCGCTCTGACTTGGCGAATGACCGCGACCCCCGCGACCGCTTCAAGCCTGAAGAAGAAGCTGGCTTGCCCACATTCAAGCAATATGCGGTTGAGTATATTGAGGCGAACCAAGGTGGCTGGCGCAATCCAAAGCATCGCCAACAATGGCCTAACACACTAGCTGAATACGCTTACCCACACATTGGAAAGAAGCGGCCCGGTGAAATCACCGTTGGCGACGTGCAAAAGCTGTTGCTCCCATTGTGGGCAACAAAGACTGAAACCGCCAGCCGGGTCCGCCAGCGAATCGAAACCATCATTGATTATGCCTATGTCATTGAAGGCATAGACCGGCGCAATCCGGCACGTTGGAAGGGCAACTTAGATAAGCTGCTTCCCAACCCCCGCAAGATTGCCAAGGCCAATGGTAAGCTGAAGTCACATGCAGCCCCGCCTTGGCAGGAAGTGCCGGGCATCATGGCGAAGTTACGCGCCAAGGCCGATGTTGTTTCAGCAATGGCTATGCGGTTCAGCATCCTTACGGCGGCGCGCTCAACTGAAGTGCGGGCTGGCACATGGGATGAAATCGACTTGGATAATGCCGTTTGGACTATTCCCGGCGACCGCACCAAGAATGAGGAAAGCCATTCTGTGCCGCTTTGTGCTGAAGCCGTTCAAATCCTGAAGGCGATGGCTGAACGTAAACATCCCGATACAAACCGGATATTCCCCGGCGCTACTGGCGGGCTGCTAAGTGACGTGGCTATCAACAAAGTGCTTCACGCGGCCATGCCCGGCATAACTGCCCACGGTATATCCCGGTCAAGCTTTCGGGATTGGGTTGCTGAAGCAACGAACTTTTCGGATAAAGTTGCTGAAGCTGCATTGAACCATAAAAATCCAAATGAAACTGAAGCAGCCTATCTAAGAACCAAGTTCTTTGACCGGCGTATTGAATTAATGAAGGCTTGGTCTGAATTTCTGAATGGCAAAGATAATGTAGTTGAGATAGGCTTGACAAAGATAAGCGTGCCTTCATAATCTTTCTATGGAAATGCACGTTTTTATACTTGATAATCGGATTTTCAACGTGCATTAAATTCAAATCGCCGGTAGCTGGTAAGGCCAGTTATCCGAAAACCCTAGGGGCGGCGGCATTTATGCCCGCCGCCTCTTTACGTTGCGCCGGGCCAGCAATGGAACCGTTCAATGCAACCAGAGCGATTTATCACCATAGAGGAAGCCAAGGCGCAATTGTGCCTATCGACGGCTTCAATTTACAACATGTTCAACAGCGGCGAGCTTCGCAAGGTCAAGCTAGGCCGCAAGACCGTTTTGCTTGCCAGCGACATTCAGAGCTTCATTCAGCGTAAGACCGCTGAAGCCACCCCCGCCGCCGCGTAGGGGGCAAGCCAATGAGTTATGAGATTGAAAGCCCCGCTAATGGTGAAGCGGGAAACGTAGCAGGGCCTCCGAAGGACAAGAGCTATGAAACTCAACTGCAAGAGGGGCATCGCAGTGGAGATGTTGGCGCGCAAGCGAGTAACCCGCCCGGTTTGATTGGACTGGTTCGCCAATTTATCTATGATTCTGCCCCTCATCCAAATAAAGATATTGCCTTGTCTGGCGCTATCGCATTGCTAGCTGGCGTCACTGGTAGGGCTTATAACACATATACTAATGCCGGGTTGAACCAATACATTTTGCTATTGGCATCAACCGGCTTGGGTAAGGAAGCGGCAGCAAGCGGAATATCCAAGCTACTTCAGGCCGTGACAGCAAGTGTGCCCGCCGCTGGCGACTTCAAAGGCCCTGCCCTTGTGTCATCGGCTGGCCTTGTTAAGTGGCTGGATAAGAAGCCTTCAGTTGTCACCGTCGCTGGCGAGTGCGGCTATATGCTGAACCGGCTGGCATCCCCCAAAGCCAACCCCAATGACCAAATGCTGAAGGCAACGCTGCTTGACCTGTATGGCAAAAGCGGCGCTGGCAGCGTGCTTGACCCGATGGCCTATAGCGACCGGGATAAGCAGACTGGCCTAATCCATAGCCCGGCGTTGACCCTGCTAGGCGAAAGCGTGCCCGGCATTGTCTATGAAGGGTTGAGCGAAGGCGTTGTTCTAAGCGGGCTGTTGCCACGGTTCATAGTAATTGAGGCCGAAGGGCAACGTGCGCCGCTAAACGAATATCAGGCAACATATCCATGCCCACAATTGGTTCAGAGCTTGGCCGATTTGTGCGGGAACTGCTTGGCGCTCAACAGCCGCAATGATGTTCACGTTGTTGAAGCTGACGCTGAAGCCAAGGCCAAGTTCCGCGAGTTCGCGCAATGGGTAACTGACCAAATCAACGGCCAATCATCTGAACCGCAACGCGAATTGTGGAACCGGGCGCATCTGAAGGCCCTGAAGCTCGCCACACTATGCGCGGTTGGCATCAACCCCTTTGCCCCGGTTGTCACCATCAATGAAACCATGTGGGCAACCGGGCTGATAGTTGACCAGACCAACGCCCTAATCGCTAAATTCGCTAATGGTGACGTTGGCGTGCAAGCTGGCAATCAGAGCAAGCAGGAACGCGAAGCAATCCGCGTCATTGCTGAATACTGCACAAAGCCTTGGGCTGAATGCTCTAAGTATCATGGCACAGAGGATATGCACCGGGCGGGTGTGATAACCCAAGCCCACATTCAACAGCGCCTATCGGCAACGGTGGCGTTCAAAGATGATGCACGCGGCGCAAAGGATGCTTTGACCCGTACGCTGAAGTCACTGCTTGAAGCTGACATTCTGCGCGAAATCCCAACTGCCCAAATGGTTCAAATGTTCGGCAAGCATCCCCGCGCATTCGCGGTGTCGGACCCGGCTGCAATCCTGAAGTCAACCAAGGTGAGCTTTTAGCGGCTTTGAACGGTCTTTGAAGGCAAAAACGGCGTAAATCTGCCATTTTTAACGGTTTTAGCGTTTTAGCGGAAATAGTCAGAAAGGAAATAAAAATGCCAGAATAAATAAATCGCGGGATTTTCGGCAGTGCCATGGGTGGAACATATTAAAAGTACTAAAAATCAAAAAATACCATCTGCAACCCTAGGTTTTCTGCCATTTTTTACATTTTAATGCGTCACTAAAACCCATTCAAAGGACAGGGTATGACTAGCAAAACTGACAACATGACTGAAATTATAGCTGAACTGCTTTCCAGCCCTCCACTTGTGGGCAATCGAAAGGTCAGACCTAGGGTAAGGCCCAAGCCTGACAATGGCATAAAAGCTATGTTTCTCAACATTGTAAATGGATTCATCGGCGGATGAACCGTCCGCCCAACTCAAAGGAATACTGAAATGAATATGATTACACTGCCTAGCAATCCGGCTGAAGTGCCTGAACTACCCAAGGCCTTCCATCTGCCCCATTCAGCATTGCACCGTGACCAATTCGCTGGTGACAACGCGGCTATCAAGTTGATGGCTGATACCGTTGGCGGGGCTTGGGAAGTCGGCAACACCATAAATGAGCTTAGGGCTAACCCAAACCCTGAACATCGCGCCGCAACCCATGACCGCGTTGTGCGGGAAAAGGTTGAAAGCGAGCGTAGCAAGTTCTTCGACAAATTTGACCGGGCAAAGGCTGGCCTTGTCGCTGAACTGAATAGGGTTGAAAGCGACCTTCAAGCCAAATCTGGTCTGAAGGCTACCCCGCTTCATTTTGACGCTATCACCGCCGCATTTCATGGCATGAAGCCCGCACAACGGGTTGAAACCATCAATGAGCTAATCGAGCAAGGCGACCATGCCAGCTTGGCAACCTTGTTGGAAGCACCGCTATTTTTGACCGGCCTAACGACTGAACAGCGGGACGCAATCAAGCAGAAAGTTTACTTGAAGGTTCACCCCAAAGCTGTTGAATTGCGTGACTGTCTGAAAGTTTGCATTGAACGAACTGACAACGCGGCCAATGCGAGCGTCATCATGTTTGGACAGCTTCAGGCTGGCACTGAAGAAGGCGCTTGGAAAGTCCGGGCGCAACAAGCTGCAATCCATGCGGCGCGGGAAAGCAATCTGGCACGATAGCTGAAATGGCGGGGCTGGTGAGGCTGGCCCCTGTCCATTGTGGGCAAAGGAGCAATTGAAATGTCTTGGGATAATCCAAATTTCGCTGAAGGTGATTCTGGCGTGCCAATGCCAACGCCCGGCGCTCAAATCAAAATCTGGCAAGAGATTGAAGCTGAAAAGAAGCGGCAATCTGAACAACCGCCTGAAAATGTCACAATGGACGTTATGGCGTTCCTTGCAGAAGTCGGTGGCCGGGCAATGGCGATAGCCCGGAATAAGGATAATGACGCGCTTGCGCGTGCAACCGCTCTTGAAGTGGCACGCAAAGCGGCATTGGACCAAATCAATCTTGGCACGATTTTTGGTGAATGAGGGCGCAACAATGACCGGCTGGCCTGACTTCCCGCCCGCTTCAGATGCAACAATTGGCGGTTGGGGGGCGCGCCCGTCCGGCACGAATGCTGCAATTCCTGAAACCCCTACCCCCTCCCCGGCCAAAGCAAGCCGCCGAATGCGGTTGCATACGGTTTCCGATGTGAAGCGTGAATTGCGGCGGATTTATGTTGAGGCCCGCAACGGAACCATCAAATCTGCCGATGCAACCAAGCTGGCGTATCTGTTGAATATGCTGGCGAACCTTATGGTTGATAGCGAACTTGAAGAACGGGTGAACGCGGCGCTTGGCGAAAGCGGTAACAAGTGAGGCGGCGCGGGCTTCGCACGGCTGTTGCCAAGCTAGAGGCAAAGGCCAGATTGCGCCGATTGCCGGTGCCTATCATTTTCGCATTGTATGTAGATGAAGGCGGGGGTGAGATAATCGGCCTATCCAACCTTCGGCGGGACGTGCCGCGCCTGTGTGGAGAAACAAGCGTTGCCAGCTTCGCAGTGCGCGCCAGAGCAGCCCTAGGCGGCATTCGCATCATGGTTGCGCGCTATGCGGTGCAAGAGCCGTTACCGTCCGCCCTAGAGCCTGAAGCCCCGGTGGCAGATACCGCCCTAACTGAACCGGCGCAAGTCAGTGACTTTTACCAGACAGCTTGGCTTGGCCGTTGACCAATCACCGCGCTAGGGTTTCATCCGTGGCTACAATTTTGAATGTGTTTTCATCAATGAAGTTCACATACTGGCCTTGGCCGGTCTCTATACGCTTCATGCCGGGTATCGTCGCATGGGGGTCATCGGACGTGCCAGCGTTAATCATATCCTGATACACATAGAGCCTGACAACCTGCCCATTGGCTTTGCGCGTATCAAACTGTTCAACTAACTTTTCAGCCATGTTCAATCTGCCTGTAAAAGCCGCAAGTTAAGTTGCATAGGACGGCCCGGCGCAACATTGGTTTCGCCATCGGCTTGCCATGCGTCACCATTCAATTTTCCGCTCACTTTGAGTTGAAATTCGTTAACAAAGCCAAGGACAGATGAGGAGCCGCCTGTGGTGTGAACTTTAACTGCAAGGTCTATGGAAAATGTGTCATCGATGTTAGTGACAACGTCACCAAGCCACCAATGGCCGCTATCGCCGCCATGCACTTTGCCATCACGGATATAGGCCACGCCATGTGCGCCATCCCAACCTTGGCCGCGTATTGATGGAACGGCAAATTGCACCAGATAGAGACCATTCTGCATTGTCGAACTCACTTCCGTTAAAAAGGAACATATAGAGACCATACGGTTCAGTTTCAAGGCCAGTAATAACTAAGGTAAGACGCCATCACATACTTCAGCACAAATACCAGCAATTTCAACAAACTATGCGGCGCAATCGGCGGACAAAATATCCGCCAAACGGACCAACAGCCGGACTAAATGCCAATCCTATCAAAATAGGCTTGCAGCGGCTCTAGGACTGATACGGCAACAATGCCACGAAGCGGTTTGGGCAAAGAGCTTTCAGATGTGGGTATTGCCCGGTCAACATTTATGAAGCCCATACGTTGCAATTCAGAAATCGCAGCCAAAAGTTCGTCGCCATCAAAATCGCCGCAAATGGCGATTAGTTCGTTTGTGTCCGGGCCAATGCCCACGCTATCCGGGCCGACACTCAGGCGTAGCTCATATGCTACGGTCTTGGCATTTTCTGAAAGCATAGTGTCGCTGTAGCTATGTTACGGCTTCACTTCCACACTAACCGCATTCTTCATGTCAGTTTGCCAGTTATCCAGTAACCGTTGGCACTGTTGGCGGGTTAAGCCGCCTCTCCGACCATCTGCAACACCTTCATAATAGTTTGCATTGCCTGCGCGCAACATTGCCCGGCCATAATCCGAACTTTCCAGCGGGGTGTTGCGCCACCATAGCCGCCAATGCGCCAAATCGCTTTCAGATATGTAGGGCAGGCAAATGCCAAGGTGATATTGTCCTTCGGTCCAAATGAAAGCTTGGTGCGCCATAGGCCGGGTAACGCCTTGCGCTTCAAGCGCAGCTCCGTGTTCCTGCCAAATGGCATCAAAGCCCGTATCCGGGCTTGCAGCAATCAGCGTCAACGCTGCGATTGCGATTGTGGGCAATTTCATCTTCATAGCTCCATTTCAGTTTGGAGCTTGCCCGGCCTAAGCCGGGCGTTCGTAACCCTGCACGTAGCACAAGGCGCTGCCGCCTTTAGGCAAGCCTTGGACATACGCGACAGCCGCCCGGCCAAGAAAACTTGACCGGCCTACGTATGCAGGGGTTACGACGCCCCACGGGCGGAACTAGCCGCGCCGCACGATACCCATGCCATCATGCTATTTTTCGCACAAGCTCGAATGGGGTTTGACCGGAAATCAGAGGTTTGACTTAACCCACAACAAAACCCACAATGCAGCGCGCATCAATTTTTCAGCCAACTACCGCAAGTGATATTCATTCGCTTGGTTTAGAAAGGAAGCCCTATGGAATGGACGGAAATTGCAGCAAAAGCTGTTCCGTATGCTTTGGGATTACTGACTATTCCGATAAAGAATCTTTCAATCGGAATTTGGAATAGGCTGATGCATGACCTCCCCTATGTGAAGGGAACCTATCAGAGTTCGTATCAATTTCATTTAAAAGGCGGCGATGTTGTTGCCGCAGATGAAGTGATAAGAGTTCAAAAAATTGGCCGTTGGATTTGGGCAACTGCCGAAATGCGAGCGCCGTTGACAAAGCGTTGGAAGATAAAGGGTGAGATTCGAGGGACTTATTTGCTCGCCACCGTCGAATCCGCCACACGCAAAACACTCTCAGGTAAGGGCTTTATATTGTTGAAAGCCATCGAAAATGGAAGTGAATTGAGCGGACACATGACATGGATAGACTCTAAGCTTGGAGCAATTTACTCCACTCCATATGTTTGGAAGCGGCTGGATAAAGAAGACCAAGAAGGCTAGCGATGAACGCCTATCGGCATATTGATTGGCTAAAGTTCCGTGAAGAAGTCATCAAACTTGATGGTGGCAAGTGCGTTCACTGCCATCGCTCCCGCGCCGATGGCGTAGTTCTGCAAGTCCATCATAAAGCTTATGTGTCGGGACGCATGCCTTGGCAATACGGGCATGACGAGTGCGAAACTCTTTGTAAGGGGTGCCACGCGCAGGAACATGGCATAATCATGCCGCAAGCAGATTGGGTGCTAGTCGGTTCCGATGACCTTGGCGACCTAATCGGGAATTGTGAGTATTGCGGAACAGAACTGCGGTATGTTTTCGCCATTACCCATCCGAAATGGGGAGCGTTGGCAGTTGGCACTGATTGCTGCGACCGCCTTACAATGACCGCTGAAGCAAGTGAATATCATGACAAGTATGTGAAGGCCCGCGAAGCGAAGGGCCGATTTTTGTCATCTAAGCGTTGGAAACAACATGGCCTTGAATGGCGCATAAAACGAAAAGGCATCGCAGTTTGCATCGCACCTTCAAATTGCAATTTTCGCATCACGATGGATGGGGCCAAAGGGAAAGTTGATTATGCTACGCTTGTTGACGCAAAGCTGAAGGCTTTTGATTTAATCGAATCTGGCGAAGCTGCCGAATTTCTAGCGAAGCAACGCGAAAAGGTTTTGGCAAGCCGAGCGGCCCGACTGGAAAAGGCAATCAAGTCTTTGCAAAAGGGTTGGCACTGATTCGCTGAAGTTTGCTATGAAGTGGACGAAATCCATGCCCCTTCTAGGGTAAGGCACGCGGTAAGACGGGTATCGAGAACCTCAATTATTGCAGTAAATTCAAGTAGATATGGCGTCCGTCGTCGGACACCCTGTCCGCCACTTTCTGTTTCCTTCCCTTTCCCACTCGCAAGCGAGCGCGGGTGGCCTTATTTTTTTACAAAAAGTGACCTTAATCATTTTTACTGACACAATAGACAGGTAATTGCCCCACAAGCAGAGGCTAATAATAATTTTGCTGGGTCGCACCGCACTGACAACAAAATGTTAGGAAATTGCGATGCCGGTCCTTATTCAAACTGCACGAGAAATTAAAGCATTACGCGACCTTAACGCGCGCATTGACCCCTTTGTCGTCGAAACCCGATCATGGGCAAAAGCGATGGATATCACCGATGACCCCAAAATAATGGGCAAATTCGTCGATGATGTGGCGAAAATTGATTCGGAAACCAGTGCGAAGCATATCGGTGCATTGGAAATAGCCCCGTTTGAAAATATGTTGATGCAGCACCCCGCCGCACGCGCGGGTGATGATTGGGTCAAGAACGGCAGCAAGGCCACGCTTCGCGCCTTCCAAAAACAAAAAGGCTATGACCCCACCCTTGCCGAACAATCGTCCGCCATATTGGTGGCCGGGATTGTAGCGATAGCACAGAGCAAAGGCGATCGGCTCGCCTTATCCGAAGCGCTCATCGCCACCAGTTTCAGCGCCGACGCCGCCAGCATCGAAATGCGTAAACTATTCAAAAACAACGTTGATGTCTGGCGCGACTTGCCAAAACTCCCTGACACCAAATTGCCATTCTCCATTGGCTCGAAAGATATTGAATGCGTCAATATGATGCGTGCTGGCCTTGGGGCGGCCATATCCGCTGTGCAGCCAGCATTGCGCCCGCGCGTGTCGTCGCTCGACGCCAGCGGAATTACGTCGATTGTCCCACCCGATGGCTGCACGGGAGAGACGGTGACGATTGTTGGCACATTTGCCGCTGGGCAGCCGACTGACAGCCATATCGCCTTTAGCGGGCAGGACGGAAATCTGGTGTTGGCGACGATCCAAAGCTGGTCATCAACCGCAATCACGGCGATTGTTCCGCACGGCACTGGCGAGGGGCCGATTGCCATCGCCATCCTCGATCATGATTATTCATCGGCCAATGTCGGCGATGCTTTCGCCTTTGCCGGGCTGATGGAAAGCTGTTTAGGGCGCCCCGCCGCGGGGGCAGCCCGCGCAATATTGCAATTGGCCAATGGTGCTTTGCGCATGGCCGATCCGCCCATCCCTTCGACGGGCAAGAATATCTTCCACGGCGGGCCTATCTTGGTCGCGATACGCACAGCCGAACTGCATGGCCATGAAACCTTGGTGGCACAGGGGCAAAATCTCAAGCCCGGGGACATGCTGATGATTGGTCAGACATTGCTGCAAAGCAGTGTCAATGGCGACATGATTGAAGCCAACCTGGCGGCAATCAACCTGCCTGGCGGTGTTTTCAGCGTCATGATTGTGCGCGGCATCGCGCGCTCGCGGCCATTACGCGTTCGGCTTTTGTCGCTTGTGTCGCGGCTTGATACGCCGCGGGTCAATCCTGGTGAGGCTGCCCATATTTCGGGCACTTGCCTCGCCGATAATTACCTCACTGCGACATTGAATGGCGAGGCCGCGCGTCTGATGGTGCTTAGCCCGAACAGCCTCGCCGTCACCACTTTTCACCCAAGGCAAAACCCCCCTACGCCCAACCCCGATGGCGAGCAATGCGAGGTCATTATTTTCGAGTCCGGCCGCGAAATTGCGCGCTTCTCCATCATCCTCGAAACCTATCGGATCATCTCTTTTGGCGATTCGCTGATGTGGGGACAGGGGCTGCTGGAAAGCCAGAAATTTTCCGAACTCGCCGCGCAGGGAGTCGCCGCAAACGCGACATTATCGCGCAATTGCAATGTGTACAGGCACGACCGATCGGCCAATTCCGGCGCGTCCATCGTTCAAACAAGTGGCAGCGATTTTGCATGTGGAGCCAGCGGCACCATTTTTGATGTCGCCCAGCCAGGCGTCGCCCAGAACCTTGAAGGCGAGAAAAATTGCGGCGCAACCTCCGTTGCCGGGCAGATTGCGCAATGGGCGGCTATCGACCCGGCCGTGCGGGCGCGCGTCAACCTGGTGCTGATCGACGGCGGAATAAACGACATTGGCGTCACCAAAATCCTCGATCCATTTGGCCTCGATTCCGACTTGCAAGCCTTGACCATCGCCAAATGCTCTCTGATGGGCAGTCAGATATTGTCGCCGACAGACCCTGCAACATCTGTCAGTGCCTTGTTTCCCAATGCCCGCATCATCGTCATAGGCTATTACCCGATTGTCTCGGCTCAATCCGATCTGTTGGCGGTGCTCGGGCTGTTGCTAGGCCTGCACCTGGTGTCGGGAATGCCGGGCGGCCTGTTTGGCAGTGCGGCCGTAGCGCTTGGCTCCGAGGCTATAAGGCAACGGCTGATCTATCGTTCCAGCCTGTTTGCCAACACCGCAAACAGCACGCTTTTGGCCAATGTCAGCGCGTGCAACGACCCGCGCATCCGCTTTGTCATGCCAAATTGGACCCCCGCCAATGCGGTGTTTGCCCCGCAAGCCTATCTTTTTGGGCAAATACCAGCGGCCGACCCAGTCGCGAGTGAGCGCGGGGTCTTGTGTGGAACAGCCTGTCTTAACGATGGCCAGCGCCCCAGCGGCCTGACTTGCCCGATGGCGTCTATTGGCCATCCCAACGCGGCCGGGGCCAGAGCCTATGCCGACGCCATCATCCGCGCCCTTTGATTGGAGAAACATGACATGCCCAGCCCCATCATCCCCGCCACGATAAAAGCCGATATCCGGTCATTCAATTTTGAGCGTAAACAATTCGTTATCAGCCCCGAGGGCAAAGCGATGGCAAGCGACATAGCCCAGTTTAGAGACGCCTATCGAGAAATGCCCCTGCCCAAGCTAGATCGGGTGGAGGCAATAGCATTGCCACAGGCACCGGCAGGGTCACAGGCGACATTGGCCTGGTTCGATCGGTTACCCGAAAGCGTTGCGACCGAGCAGAACATGCCGCTGATCGATTTTGACGCGATGAAGCCCGCGCCACGCGATGCGGCTCTGCGACAATCGCTGGCCGCGCTCGAAGCGGGTGCCATGGCGCTGGCACTGGGCGATGGGAAGGTTGATGATCTGATCCTTATGAAGATCATCCAGGGCGCATTTGGCAATAATTTGGCGTCAAAGGAAATCCGCCGCCCGTTTGAACCAGAGGAGAAAAAACTACCCTTTACCATTCCGGAAAAGCTTCAGACCTTTCTCAATTCCATGGAGATACTGAACGCTTTCAGGCTGATTGGCCGCGCGGCGGCGGCGGCGGCCAGCGAGGACGAGTGGCGGGCCAGTGTTCGCGTATTGGGCGCAATCACCGCGATCAAGCCCAACCGTGTTTGCGCCGGTGCAACAATCACCATTGAGTATAAAGGGTTGGGGGCATCTCCACCCGCCATGGATAAAGGATCAAGGCTGGTCCTGCGCATTCCCACCGCGCCCGGGACATGCGCCTATGTCGACATCAATGACATCGCCCCCGGCTTCACCGATCCCCGCAATTGGACAGACAGCGGCTGGCTCAAACTGACGCTGCCTGATGATGTCGCAAGCGGCCCACTCCAATTCATCTATTTTCCACCTCAGGGGGGCGGCGCATCGTCAAGCGCCTTGCTGAACCAGGCGGCTGGGATATTGGGCCAATTTTTCCCGGGGGCGTCGCTATCAACAAAGCTAACCCAGATTGCGACTCTTCGGCCTCCGCACCTCTATTATGACCCTGTTGGCAAGGGCACTGCTGGCAATGCCGATTGGCTTTTTGCAGGCGCGCCGCTGATCCGCTGGTTCACGGTCGATGAAAGCAGCCCAATCCACCCGCGCGGCTATGTAACGCTGTCATGGTGCGTTGAAAATGCCGATAGTTTTGAAATTGTCGCACAGAGCGAGCCCGGTTCGGAAAACTCCCATGAATTGCCCGCAATTCAGGGACCACTTAAGTCGATGGACTCGATGCGGGTCGCTGTCCCGTGCACGCGCCGCTGGACCGGGTCTTATGTCCTGCGCGCCGTCAATGGCAACCCGTGCAAGCCCAACCCTGCCACGGTAACGCGGACATTTGACAGCGGATTTAGCCATTATCTGGTTGGTGTTGGCAAAGCGCCGATTGCGTTTGACCCGGCGCCAACCAACATGTCGGACAGCGACGCGCCAAGCCCCCTGCCCCCCGCCTATCGTCTGGCCGGCTTTGCCGATGAAAAACAGATTGCCAAGGGTGTTGACGAAAGCGCGCCGCTTTTTGCGCGGGCCTTTGTCGTGGCCCAAAACACAAATAGCACCAGCCCGTCGCGCGTTGCGATCGTCATTGCCGACATTTGGACCTGCACAATAGCGTTGAAAACGGCGGTTGTGCGGCGTCTGGCCGCCGAATATGGCCCCAACCTCTATTCCGCTGATCGGCTGTTAATAGCCGGAACGCATACCCACGCGGCTCCCGGCGGATATTCGGACTATTTCCTCTATAATTTTTCAATTGGCGGCTTTGATAACCGCGTGTTCAATACCATTGTCGATGCGATGGTTGCGGCGGTGCAACAGGCGCATCGCGCGGCCGCCCCGGGGCGCGTCCTGCTCAACGAAGGTGATGTGGCGGATTGCGGTGAAATCCGCTCCGAGCCCGCCTATCTCAACAATGTTGATGCCGAGGCGGGCCTTGGCAAGGCTGTCAACCGCTCCATGCAATTGCTGCGTTTCGAGAAATATGTCGATAGCCGCGGCTATCGAACCGCGATTGGCATGGTCAATTGGCACGCCATCCACCCGACCAGCCTTGGTTATAAAAACCCGCAAATATCGGGTGATAGCAAGGGGTGGGCGTCGGCTTCGTTCGAGCAGGATCGCGGCATTAGCACTGGCAACCCCAATTTCGTCGGTGCTTTTGCCAATAGCTGTGCAGGCGATATTTCGGGTAATGTCGGCCCGGGTGGCGGCACGCGAGAGAATGTCCGCCTTGGTGCGCCATTGGGCAGCGACCCTGCATCACAGGAGTGGCAGGATAATTATGCGCGGATGGTCACGCTTGCCACGCGCCAGCGCGACGCGGCTTTTGCGTTGTTCGACGGCGCAACCGAGGAATTGACTGGGCCGATAGCGGCGCGATCAACCTTCAAAGACATGGCGAACATCGCGATTAACGCAAATCCGGGCACCAGAACCTGGCCCGCGGCCATTGGCGTTTCATTTGGCGCGGGCAGCAGCGAGGATAGCGAGGCAGCGGTGCATCTGGGTTCGGTCACAATCATCGCCAAAATCAAGGAAGGCATGACCCAGAGTGAATTTGATTGGGGCGGCGTAGAGGCTTCTGGTCCAACATTTTTGGCGTTGGGCGGGCTGTTGCTGGCGCTGGCGCCATTCCTGATATTGGGCCCGGCGGGGATCCCCGCCACGCTATTGGCTCTGGTCCCCATTCTGGCCATCTCAGGCGGTCTATTGGCGGCACTGCCCATATCGCGCGGCACATCCTGGTTGTTCGGGACTATCGGGAAAATCGCCTTTGGCAGCAAGGTCGAAACACCGCAGCCCAGCAGCGGCGGGACATGGAAATGGCTCAACCCTGATGAGCTCATCCCCGAAAACACCAACCCGCGCTTTGCGGTTTTCGGGCCGCACGGCGTCAAACCGATCCTGTTTCCCGTCGGGCTATGGCAGCTCAAGCATAAAGCGACGGGCGCGAGCGATTGGGGCAACGCGATGGATTGTCCGCTGGTGCCGCACGTGCTCCCGCTACAGGTTTTGCGCATCGGGCAATTCATCATCGCCGGGGTGCCGGCTGAGTTTACGACAATGGCTGGCAAGCGACTGACGCAGACCCTGAGGAATGCGGCCGGGGCGGCGGCGGGAATGCGATTTGCTATCTCCAACTATACCAATGGTTATTCGGGTTATGTGACGACCAATGAAGAATATAACATGCAGCATTATGAGGGGGCATCGACGCTTTATGGCCCGCACACGCTGGAGGCCTATCGACAGGAGATGGGAGCGTTAGCGGAGGCGCTTTATGCTGGTGCCGCGATTGCGACGGGCGCGCCGTTCATCGTTCCCGCCATCCGTTATCGCCCAGGATGCGGGGGCGCATGACGGCAACGCATTAGCGGGGCCGGCCATAACCCCTTGCGCCAGGGCCGCATTGGTCCTAACGCCCGCGATGTGACGCAGGGTCATCCTTTACGGGGTGCCAAGAGGGAAGCCGGTTAAACCCCGGCGCTGCCCCCGCAACTGTGACCGGAGAGGCGACGGCCAAACTGCCAGTGATGCCCAAGGCATTTGATGCTCAAGGTATTGCGAAGGCGGCCCGAACCAGTGACCCGGCGAGCCAGGAGACCTGCCTTGTGTCGCCGTTTTCGTTTCGGGCGGGGTGCACCGAAAGGGAGTGGGGGCGCGGGCAATAGTGCGCGGGCATCCTCGCATAACGGCAATTTGACCGTTATGGAGGATTTATGCGTTCTATTTCAAATATTTCACAGACAAAGCTCTCATTGATTGCGATGATGGCCGCTGGCCTGTTCCCGGCCCCCGCCCTGGCGCAGGAGCAGAGCGAAACCGAACCTGCACTTGCGGAGCCGGAAATCATCATCGCCGATTACCTCATTGAGCCGACCATTGTTGTCATCGGGGCCGCGCAATCTCTCAGCATTCTCCCTTTGCCCGTTGTTCGGATCACTGCACAGCAGCTTTTGAACGGGCAAAGCGTCGTCATATCCGATGCGCTGGCGCGCATCCCATCGGTGACCGTCACCCGCAATGGGCCGGTCGGCGGCTTTACCGGTGTGCGGATACGCGGAGCTGATGCGGCGCAGACGCTGGTGGTGATAGACGGCGTGCGGGTTGGCGATCCATCATCGCCGGGCGGCGGGTTTGACTTCGGATCATTGCTTAACAATGGAGTAGAACGCGTTGAAATACAGCGTAATTCTAATAGTGTCACCTGGGGCAGCGACGCGATAGGCGGGGTCGTACTGGTCGAAACTACGCGGCCCAATGACTATCAGGTCAATCGCTTTTCGGGCGAAGTGGGCAGTAACGACACCAAGCGTTTGACCGGACAGGTCGGTGGGCAATTCGGCGCGCTGGGGATTGTCGCTGGCGCCGGCTGGTTCGACAGCGATGGCATATCCTCAGCGCGGGTCGGCAGCGAGGGTGATGGGTTCCGCCAGTTCGCTGGCCATGGCCGGGTCACGCTTGATGTAGGCGACAATCTGCGCCTCTCCACCGCGCTGATCTATGCCGATGGCCGGCTCGACCTCGATGGTTTTGCCCCGCCAACATTCAGTTTTGACGACACTGCGGAGTTTCAAGAATCGCAGGAAATCTTCACTTCCGCGCGAATCGAGCATGATCTGAGCGACACCTTCACCCACCGCCTGAGTGTCGCGGTGGCCGACATCAACCGCGATACATTCGACCCCGCCACTGGCCCTGCTCCCAGCTTCGCCGCGCGCGGGCACACGACGCGCTATGCATGGCAAGGCGACCTCAACCTCGATAGCATTCGCGCGGTGTTTGGTGTCGACCATGCCCGCGAAGCATCACGCACCGGCGATGCTTTTTCGAGCGATGCGGGTCGCAGCCGCACCACTGGCGAATATCTTAACCTGATCGCGCAACCCGCCGATGGTCTGACATTGACAGGCGGCATCCGCCACGACGATCATGACCGTTTCGGCAGCGCGGTCGTCCTGTCCGGCGATGCCGCGTGGACAAGCGGCGATACCACGCTCCACGCCGCCTATAGCGAAGGCTATAAGGCCCCGACATTGTTCCAATTGTCGCCCAGCGCGGGCGCATTCGGCAACCCTGCTCTCAACCCCGAACGCAGCCGCAGTGTCGAGGTCGGCGTGCGGAAGTGGCTGGGCAAGCTGACGGCTACACTCACCGCCTATCGCCGCGACAGCCGCAATCTGATCGACTTTGTGTCGTGCGCTGGACCCGGCGCACCGCCGATCTGCGCCGCTGGCACGCGGCCGTTCGGCACCTATGCCAATGTTGACCGCGCGCGCGCCGAAGGGGTTGAAGCCGAGGCGCGTTGGCGAGTGAGCGATGTGTTGTCGCTGTCTGGCGGTTATGCACTCATTTCAACGCGTGACCGCGCGACAGGGAGCTTTTCCTTTGGTAAGCGCCTCGCCCGCCGTCCGTTGCACAGCGCCAGCCTGTCGGCCGATTACACGAACGATGCGTTCACCCTTGGAGCGGATCTGCGCTATGTCGGGGCGAGTTTCGACAATCGTTCGAACAGCGTCAGGCTCGATGGTTACGCGCTAGTGAGCCTGCGCGGCAGTGTGACGGTGAGTGATGCGATCGAACTCTATGGCCGTGTCGAAAATCTGTTCGACGCCGATTATCAGTCGGTCGCGGGCTATGGCACCTATGGCCGCACGCTTAGTGTCGGCGCGCGGGCGCGGTTTTGACGTGAAGGCAGGGCTGGTCATTGCTTGCGCGGCGGTGGCCAGCCTGTTGCTATACGGCTGCGCGCCCTTGCAGCCCAAGGCGCGAGGCGAACGCATCATCAGCATCGATTATTGCGCCGATCAGATGCTGCTCGGGCTGGTAGCGCGCGGGCGAATTGCGGCGGTGTCGATTGAGGCGGACAATGACTCCGCTTATGCCGCGCCGCTGGCGCGCGGCCTGCCGCGTGTGCGCGCCGATGCGGAGAGCATCCTTGCGCTCCGCCCGACGATGGTGGTGCGCAGCTATGCTGGTGGGCCGCGGCTGGAGGCAGCGCTGGCCCGGGCCGGAGTGCGCGTTCACACCCTGCCCTATGTCACTACGCTGAATGACGTCGATGCCGCCATGACGTCATCGGGCCGAGCACTTCACGCCGAAAGAGCAGCGGCAGAGCGGCTAGGCGCGTGGCGCAGGAGCTTGGCCCGCGCCCGCGCGCAACCGAGGGGCCGTGGTACCGCGCTCTATATGACGCCGGGTGATGTGACCAGCGGGCCGGGCAGCTTCGTCGCACAGTTGATCGACGCGGCGGGCTATGCCAGCTATGACACGCGGCCCGGCTGGAACCGATTGCCTGTTGAGGCGATCGCCGCTCACCCACCCAGTATAGTGATGCGTGCCTTTTTTGACAGCAAGGCCAACGAGCAGGATCACTGGTCCAGCGCGCGGCACAGGGTGCTGGGGCGGGCATTGGCGGAGCGTCCCAGCGTTGACATAACGGGCGGAGAGATTGCGTGCGGCAATTGGCTAAGCGGCCGTGCACTCGACAGGCTGAGTAACGCACCAGCGGGCACCAACCAAGCGAGCACCACCAAATGACGCGCGGGTTGCATTTTGCGCTGGTCTGCACGCTCTTACTTGCGTTGTTGGCGGCGCTTTGCATCGGCTCTACGGCGATAGCGATTGCGGACATTGCCGCCGCCTTCACCGGTCATGGCGACCCCGTAGTCACGGTAATATTGTTTGAAATACGCCTGCCTAGGGCCATCGCGGCGGCGCTTGCGGGCGCGGCGCTGGGGATAAGCGGCGCAGCATTACAGGGCCTGTTGCGCAATCCGTTGGCTGAACCAGGCACGTTGGGCGTTAGCGCCAGCGCAGCGACTGCGGCGACAGCGATGGTCTATTTCGGTTTTGCGGCGCGCATGCCCTGGCTCGTGCCGGTGGCGTCATTGGTGAGCGCGATTGCGGCTACCGCGTTGATCAGCGCAGCCGCCTATCGCCTGCGCGGGGTGGCCAGCCTGATCCTGCTTGGGGTGGCTTTGTCTGCCCTGTCGGGCGCGGTCATGGCGTTGTTCATCAACCTTGCGCCAAACCCCTTTTCCTTGTCAGACCTTATTAACTGGACGGCAGGATCGGTCGCTAATCGCGATTGGGGCGATGTCGCGCTTGCCCTGCCCTTTATCGCTGGCGGCGCGGGCGTATTGCTCATGGCCCGTCGCTCGCTTGGGGTCTTGGGCTTGGGCGAGGACGCCGCGCACGGGCTTGGGGTCGATTTATCGCGCACTCGGGCCATGGTCATTATAGGGACCGGGATGGCGACGGGCGGCGCGGTGGCGCTCGCCGGGATGATCGGCTTTGTCGGGCTGGTGGCGCCGCATGCCGTCCGCGCGCTTGTCCGCTATGATGCGGGTGCCGCCTTGTTCCCTGCTGCAATAGCCGGCGCGATCCTGACCGTGATCGCCGATATCGGCATACGCCTGTTCCCATGGGGTGCCGAATTGCATCTGGGAACCGTTGCCGCGCTCATTGGTGCGCCCATGTTCATTTGGCTGGTTTTCCGGATGGGCGCGGTGCGGCATGGCTGATTTGGTCGTTGAATCACTGTGTGTCAGCGCGGGCGCTCAAGAACTCGTCAAAGGTGCTAGCTTCTCTGCCTCGCCCGGCGAAATGCTTGTCATTATAGGCCCCAATGGTGCGGGCAAATCCAGCCTGTTGCAGGCGATCATCGGCATTGGCCCCAAAATTGATGGGGTGGCCAAGGTGGGGAGCCAGGCGCTGTCGAAAATGCGCCCCACCGATCGCGCGCGCCTCGTTGGCTGGCTGCCGCAAATCGTGCCACAGACATGGCCGATCACCGTCAGGGACAGCGTTGCGCTGGGGCGATTTCCCCATGGTTCGCACCCCGACAGGCCAAGCAGCGAAGATCGCCGCGCCGTTGATGAGGCTATGGCAAAATGCGCGCTGGAGCCGCTCGCGCATCGCACTATGCCGAGCCTTTCCGGCGGAGAAATCGCGCGCGTTCACATCGCCCGCACATTGGCCAGCGGGGCGCCGATATTGCTGGTCGATGAGCCTGTGGCCGCGCTCGACCCGCGTCATGCACTGACGATCATGCAATCCTTGCGCAATCACGCCAATTCGAGCGGAATTGTCGTTGCCATCCTCCATGATATGGGCCTGGCCGCGCGTTTTGCCGACCGCATCTTGGGTATGCGCGATGGGGGACTGCTGTTTGACCTTGCGCCCGCGCAGGCGATCACCCCAGGCAATATTGCGACATTATTTGATGTCACGGCCCTTGTTGAAAATGGGGCCGGATGGCCGCAGCCAACGATTTTGGCGCAAATTAACGAGGGGGGTGGGCAAAGAGGCTGAATGTCTCCCGTGTCACCAAACCGCTGGAATATATGGTATAATAGACCGTAAACAAAAACGCCGACAGCAATGTGACCTGTAGCGCGGCGCGCATGAAGGGAAAATGCGCGGGCGCGCCCCTGTCATGCCCAGCCATATTGCCCCCCTCGCTTACTCTATCTTCGGATGCCCCAACTTCGCCCTGCTCACCTTCGCTCGCCTCGTCTTCGCTACGCCGCCCATGAAATGGCAGGACCAAAAACAGGCTTAAAAACCAGAACAGGAAATATATCGCGAGGGCGGACTGCCAAAGCATCCGCTATGCGGTCGTTTCAAACAAAAGCACATCGACCAACGGTTTTTTTCCGGTCCAATCGGTGGCAATGCGCCGCACCGCAAGGCGAATGGCCTCGCGGCGCTTTTCTCCTGAAACCCCGCTTTTGGCGGCCGCTTCGGCCCCCGCAATCGCTTCGGCGATAAAGGCATCGGCATCATCCGCGTCGACCGGAAGGCCGCGCTGCACCACATCGGCCTCGTTGCCATGCACAGCGACCACGACATAGCCGGTCTGGCTTAATCGGCGGCGTTCGGCGATGCCGCCGCCTTCCGCCGGCACGATCATGTCGCCATCAAGGATCAGGCGACCGCTCTGCACTTCGCCAATGATGGCTGCTGGGCCAGGGGCCAACCGCACGAGCTGGCCATTTTTTTGCACCAAAGTTTCGGGGATGCCGCATGCTTTGCCCCAGCGCGCCTGTTCGAGCATATGGCGCATTTCGCCGTGGACGGGCAATAGCAACGCCGGACGAACCCAGTCATACATTGCCTTCAATTCGGGCTTTCCCGGGTGGCCGGATACGTGGATATGCGCCTGTTTTTCCGTCACCGTCTCGATACCGCGCTCTGCCAGCTGATTCATAATCCGCCCAATCGCGATTTCATTGCCGGGAATCTGTTTGGAGCTATACACCACGCGGTCACCGCGTTCGAGCTTGATCGGGTGGCCGCCCTCGGCAATCCGCGCCAGCGCCGCACGCGGCTCGCCCTGCCCACCCGTCGCCACAATCATCACCTTATGCCGCGGCAGGCTCATCGCCGTGTCCCAGTCGATGACCCTTGGCAGTTTTTTCAGATGCCCGCTCGCCTGCGCCACCTCGATGATACGGTCAAAAGATCGCCCGGCAACGCATAGCTCGCGGCCACAAGCTTTCGCAACCTCGCCCAAGGTCTGCAATCGCCCAGCGTTGGAAGCGAAGGTGGTGACCACCACCCGCCCTTTGGCCTCGCCGATCACCTCTAACAGCCCGGCGCGGACGCTGCCCTCGCTGCCCGACGGTTCAGCATTGAAAACATTGGTTGAATCGCACACGAGCGCGAGGATTCCGCTGTCGCCAAACGGGCGCACCGCCGCCTCTGCATGCGGGTAGCCAAGCTCGGGATCGTCATCGAGTTTCCAATCGCCGGTGTGAAAAACACGGCCATAGGGGGTGGAAATGACGGCGGCGCACATGTCGGGGATCGAGTGCGCGAGCGGCAGCAACTCGATGGCAAACGGACCGAGCACAAATTTCTGAGTCAGCCCGACAATTTTCAATTCGACCTTTTTATCGAGCTTTTCTTCGGCCAGTTTGCGCGACACCAGCCCCGCAGTGAAGGCGTTGGCATATAGCGGAACGCCCAAATCTGCGGCAAGGTAGGCGACAGCGCCAATATGATCCTCGTGGCCATGGGTGAGCAAAATGCCAACGAGGTCGCGCTTGCGTTCTTCAATAAAGGCCGTGTCGGGCATGATGATGTCGATGCCAGGGTAGTCGGCATTGCCAAAGGTCACCCCCATATCAACGATCAGCCATTTGCCATCGCAGCCATAAAGGTTGAGGTTCATTCCAATTTCGCCAGACCCGCCCAAGGCGACAAATAGCAATTCTTTTCCATTCTTTGTCATAGTGTTATTGTTCAATCTTGATAACGAGTGTGAAGTATGGCGATCCCGCGCAGCGTCAGGTCTGGGTCAACCACGTCGAAAATATGGCTATGCTGTTGAAAAACGGTGGCGAGGCCGCCGGTCGCGATGATTTTTACCGGGCGGCCGATTTCAGATTTCATTCTGGCCAGCAGCCCTTCAATCATAGCCAGATAGCCCCAGTAAATGCCGATATGCATCTGACTTTCAGTGGTCCGGCCAATCACGCTATCGTTGAGCGGAGCCTCAATGGCGATACGCGGCAATTTGGCCGCGGCCGCGACCAGCGCATCCAGCGACAGGTTAAGCCCAGGAGCGATTATCCCGCCCTTATAGGCCCCGCGATAATCGATATAATCAAGCGTGGTCGCGGTGCCAAAGCTGATGGTGATGAGGTCACCATCATGAGCATCGTGCGCGGCGATGGCATTAACCGCACGATCAGCGCCAACCGATTCCGGCTCGGCTACATCAAGCTCTATGCCCCAATCAAACGGGGCGCGGCCAGCAACACCCGCCTCTACGCCAAAATATTTGCTGGCTAGCAACTGCAGATTGTGCAGCGCGCGCGGCACCACTGTAGCGATCAGCACAGCATTGATGCTCGAACGGGAATAGCCTTCGAGCTCAAGCAACTGGATCAGCCAGACGGCATATTGATCGGCCGTGCGGCGCGCATCGGTTGCTATACGCCAGCGCGCACGGATTTCACGGCCATCGCACAGCGCAAATTTGATATTGGTGTTGCCGGCATCAATAGCGAGCAGCATGGTTTCGCCCCTTACAATATTGTGCCTCAGCCAATGCGCACTTCGCCGGCATGGATGGTTTTGGCGCTGCCATCCGATAGCCGCAGTCGCAAACTGCCATCCAGCTCTAATCCATCGAAACTTCCGGTCAATCCCGCATTGCCGCCCTCGGTCAGGGTGATCGGCGTCCCAATGGGGTGCGCGCGTGCCATCCATTGGTCAATGATGATATGCGGCCATTGCCCTGTCCGCCAATCATCGACCGCGGCGATGGTGATTGCTCTCAATCGCTCGGCAAAATCATCGCGTGAACATTGCAACCCCAGGGCCGCGCACGACGTTGATCGATAATCGGCAATATCGGGCGATACTGCCAAATTGACCCCAACGCCGATGACGACATAATCGCCCTGCCGCTCGAGCAATATGCCCGCAATTTTGGCACCACCAACCAGGATGTCGTTGGGCCATTTCAGCAGCAATCGTGGCTGGGTTGTGCTTGGGGTGAACGACGTTTCCAATGCCTCTATGACGCAGAGCCCCATGAGAAGCGCAAGGCTGTGTGCGGGCGGGTCTGTTGCGCGCAAATGCACCATCGTCGAGCCCATGAAATTGCCATGACCATCGCGCCACACCCGGCCCTGTCGGCCGCGCCCCTGTGTTTGCCTGTCCGCAACCAGCCATGTGCCCGGTGGTGGAGGTGCATCCATCGCGATAAGCGCTAACAAATCAGCATTGGTCGAGCCGGTTTCAGCAACAACGATGAATCTGGGCTGTGTCAGAGGAGTGACCCTGCGGCGCGCGCCGTTGCTGCGCTAAGCGGGCCAATCACAATGAAGCCAATGATGCTCACATATGCCGCGCACAGCGCAATTAAACCGCGTTCAAACCACGTCCCTGCGACGGGAAAGCGAACATCCGTTGGCGCATCGAACAGCATCACCTTGATGACCCGCAAATAATAAAAAGCGCCGATCACCGATGCTATGGCCCCGATCAGCGCCAGCGGCATCAACCCCGCACCGATTGCGGCCTGAAACACCATCAATTTGGGCCAAAATCCGAACAGCGGCGGAATGCCGGCCAGGCTGAACATGAATATCGCGATGGCACTGGCCAGGCCGGGGCGGTGCTTCCACAATCCGCTAAGCCCCGAAATATCCTCTACCATCGCGCCATCCGCATTGCGCAATTGCAGGACGCAAAGGAACATGCCGAGCGTCATCACGACATAGACGGTCAAATATAACAACACGGCGGCGATGCCCGCCGGGGTTGCGGCGGCAAGGCCAATCAGGATAAAACCGACATTGGCGATCGAGCTATAGGCCAACAGCCGCTTGATGTTGCGTTGACCAACCGCGCCAACCGCGCCTAACAGCATCGACGCAATGGCCATGAAGGCGATGATCTGCTGCCAATCGGACGTGCTTTGGCCAAAGGCTTCAACACAGACGCGCGATAAGACCGCGACGCCAGCAGCCTTGGGCGCACTGGCGAAAAAGGCGGTGACTGGCGTTGGTGCGCCTTCATAGACATCGGGTGTCCACATGTGAAACGGCACGGCGCTGATTTTGAACGCCAGTCCCGCAAGAACGAACACCAGCCCAAACAGCAGCCCCAGATTGTGGCCATGGGCAAAGCCGAGCGCGATGCTGGCAAAGTCGGTCGCGCCAGTGAAGCCGTACAGCAGCGACATGCCGAACAGCAATATTCCCGAAGCCAGCGCACCGAGCACAAAATATTTGAGCCCAGCCTCGCTCGCCCTGGCGTCATCCCGCGTAAAGCTGGCGAGCACATAGGCGGCCAGGCTGTTCAATTCTAGCCCGATATAGAGTGCCATCAAATCGGTTGCGCTGACCATGATCGCCATGCCCAGAGCGGCAAATACTACCAGCAGCGGATATTCGCTCCGATAGCCTTCGCGTTCGAAAAAACGCGGTGCCATGGCGAGCACGACAATGGCCGAGCCAAAGATGAGATATTTGGCAAAGGCGCCAAATGCGTCAATCCGCAACGCGTGGAACAGCGTGGCAGGGCTTTCCTGGGTCTGCATCAACGCGACAATCGCAATGGCCAGCACCAGCGCCGCCAGGGCGTTGATCACTTGCGCAGCACGATCGCCCGCAAAGGCCGCAGCCATCAACAGCGCTAATCCGCCAATCGTCAAAATCAGTTCGGGCAGGATGAACATCAGGTCAGAGCCGGTCATCGATGTGTCTCCCCTGCCCGTGCCCCTGTCTCTGTCCCTGCGCTAGGATGACCGCGCGGCGCTGTCGCAATCGGCGCAGATAGGTGCGCGTCACCAGCGGGTTTGGCCGCCGCCATCCGCGCAACAATCGCTTGCGCATCGTCGCGCATCGGCGCGATGAAGCTTTCGGGATAGACGCCCATCCACAATACGACCGCAGCCAGCGGAACAAGCATTGCCCATTCGCGCACGTTAAGATCGGGCATCGCCGTCGTATCATCGCCCGCCGCCGCGCCAAAAACAACGCGCCGATACAGCCACAGCATATAGCCCGCGCCAAGGATCACCCCGGTGCCGCATACCAGCGCGACCCAGCTTGAGGCCTCGTATATGCCGATCAGGCTTAAAAACTCGCCGACAAAGCCACTGGTGGCCGGCAGGCCTACGCTCGCCATGGTGAACAGCATCAGCAACAGCGCATAGCCCGGCATCGTGTTGGCCAACCCGCCATATCGCGCAATTTCGCGCGTGTGCAGCCGCTCGTAAATAATGCCGACGCACAGGAACAGCGCGCCCGCGACCAGGCCGTGGCTGAGCATCACCACCAGAGCGCCCTCGACCCCTTGCTGGTTAAACGCAAACAGCCCCGCTGTCACAATTCCCATGTGCGCGACGGACGAATAAGCGATCAGCTTCTTCATGTCGCTTTGCACCAGCGCGACCAGGCTGGTATAGACGACCGCGACCATCGACAGGCCAAAGATCAGCCACATGAACTGTGCGCTGGCATCTGGGAACATCGGCAGTGAGAAACGCAAAAAGCCATAGCCCCCCATTTTGAGCAAAACGCCCGCGAGGATGATCGACCCAGCCGTTGGCGCCTGCACATGCGCATCGGGCAACCATGTATGCACCGGCCACATCGGCATTTTAACCGCAAAGCTCGCGAAAAAGGCGAGCCACAGCCACGTCTGCGCTTGCGGCGGAAAATTGGTCTGCATCAATGTCGGGATGTCCGCGCTCCCCGCCGCGCCGATCATCCAGATCATCGCGATCAGCATCACCACTGAGCCGAGCAGGGTATAGAGGAAGAATTTATAGCTGGCATAGATGCGGCTCGCCCCGCCCCATATGCCGATGATCAGATACATCGGGATCAGGCCGGCCTCGAAAAAGATATAGAAGAGGATCAGGTCTTGCGAAGCGAATACGCCAATCATCAGCGCTTCCATCACCAGGAAACAGGCCATGTAGAGGCCAACGCGCTCCTGGATGCTGGTCCAGCTCGCGCCGATACAGATCGGCATCAAAAACACCGTCAGCAGGATCAGCATCAGCGCGATGCCATCAATCCCCATCGCCCAGTTAAAGGCACCAATAATCGGCCAATGCTCGACAAATTGCCACTGCGGCCCGCCAATATCAAAGCTGGCCCACAGCAGACAGCCGAGCGCAAATGTTGCCAACGTCGCGAGCAGCGCTATCCACCGCGCGGCGCGGGCTTGCGCAAACAGGCAGGCGATGGCGGCCAGTATCGACAAGCCCATCATCGCGGAAAGGATCGGTAAATTCGCGGTCATGACAATGTCACCATCGCCCATGTCACCAACGCGGCGAGGCCGAGCAGCATGACAAAGGCGTAAGAATAGAGGAAGCCCGATTGCATCCGCGACGCGACCTGTGCAGACCCCGCTACTGCGGCGGCAACGCCATTGGGGCCAAAACGGTCGATGATCTGTTCGTCGCCGCCATGCCAGAACAGGCGGCCCAGAGCGGCGGCGGGGCGAACAAAAATGACGTCGTAAAGCTCGTCAAAATACCATTTGTTGAACAGAAAACGGTGAAGATCGGGCACAGCCGCGACAAATCGCGCGGGCGCACCGGGGTCGCGAATATAATTTCGCCAGGCAATGCCAAGGCCAAGCAACATCACCGCCGCCGGGGTCAGCTTGACCCACAGCGGCACCTCGTGCGCCGCGTGCATCAGGTGCGCATCGAACGCGATGCTGCCGCCCCAGAAATCCGCGCCATGCTCTGCGCCGACAAACTGCTCGTGAAAGCCGAAGCCCGCAAACACCGCGCCCAGCCCAAGCAAGCCCAGCGGCACCAGCATCGAGGCAGGGCTTTCATGCGGGTGATAGCCGCCGCTCAAATCGCTGCCGGCCTGCTCCGGCGTCTTGTGCACGCTATGCTGAATATGCTCGCTGTTGATCCAGCGCGCGCCCCCGAAAAAGGTCAGGAAAATCAGTCGCCAGCTGTAAAAACTGGTCAGCAGCGCGGCAAAAGCGCCAACCGCGAACGCCACCTGCCCGTTTGTCCCGCTGGCAAAAGCCGCCTCCAAAATCGCGTCTTTCGAATAAAATCCCGCAAAGCCGAACAGGCCGATAATCCCGACGCCTGTAATCGCCAGCGTTCCCGCAACCATCGCCCAAAAGGTCAGCGGAATATGGCGGCGCAGCGCCCCATAATAACGCATATCCTGCTCATGGTGCATCGCGTGGATAACGCTGCCCGCGCCCAAAAACAGCAGTGCCTTGAAAAAGGCGTGGGTAAACAGGTGGAACATCGCCGCGCCATAGGCCCCAACCCCCGCCGCGACGAACATATAGCCAAGCTGTGAGCAGGTTGAATAAGCGATGACGCGCTTGATATCATGCTGTGTTGTCGCCACGGTTGCGGCGAACAGACAAGTCGCCGCGCCAACGAAAATCACCACGCCCTGCGCCACCGGAGCGGCCTCGAACATCGGCGACAGGCGGCAGACCATGAACACCCCCGCCGTCACCATCGTCGCCGCATGGATAAGCGCGCTGACCGGGGTTGGCCCCTCCATCGCGTCGGGCAACCAAGTGTGCAGGCCGAGTTGCGCCGACTTGCCGCACGCGCCGATGAACAACAGGATGCACAGGATCGTCATCGTATCGAGCCGCAGCCCCAAGAAACCGATGGTCGAGCCCGTCATGCCCGGCGCAGCCTCGAGGATTGCGGGGATAGACACGGTGCCAAACACTAGGAATGTCCCGAAAATCCCCAGCATGAAGCCAAGGTCGCCAACGCGGTTGACGACGAACGCCTTGATCGCGGCGGCGTTCGCACTTGGTTTGTGATACCAGAAACCGATCAGCAAATAGGACGCAAGCCCCACCCCTTCCCAGCCAAAAAACATCTGGACCAGATTGTCCGCCGTCACCAGCATCAGCATCGCAAAGGTGAACAGCGAGAGGTAAGCGAAAAAGCGCGGTTGCCCAGCGTCTTCGGCCATATATCCCCAGCTATAGAGGTGGACGAGCGCCGAGACGGTGGTGATGACGACCAGCATCACGGCGGTCAGCGCATCAACGCGCAGCGCCCAATCAAACACCAAATCGCCCGAGCGCACCCATTCGAGCACGGGAATGACGCTTGCCTGCGCATCGCCCCCAACGAAGCTGAGGAAGATCGGCCAGCTCAATGCGCAGGACGCGAACAGCGCGCCAGTGGTCAGCAGCTTGGCCGGAATATTACCGAGCCAGCGCCCGCCAAGCCCGGCGACAATCGCGGCGATCAGCGGCAAGAATACGATGAGAGTGATGGCGTTCATTTTTGAAGCCGTTCGTGCTGAGCTTGTCGAAGTATGAACGGCGCGCGCGTAACCTGGTCTTCGACAGGCTCAGGGCGAACGGTGTTTTGTGAATGCAGCCGCATCATCACCCCTTCATCCGGTTGGCGTCGTCGACCGCGATGGTGCCGCGGGTGCGGAAATAGATAACGAGGATGGCGAGGCCAATCGCCGCCTCGCCCGCCGCGACGGTCAGCACGAACATCGCGAATACCTGTCCCGCCAAATCGCCAAGGAATGCGCTAAACGCCACCAGGTTGATGTTGACGCTGAGCAGGATCAGTTCGATCGCCATCAATATGATGATGATATTTTTACGGTTGATGAAAATGCCGAGCACGCCGAGCACGAACAAGATGCAGCTGACGATCAGATAATGGCCGATTCCGATCATGCGAGCACCCTTCTTTCATCGTCCTGCTGAACTCGTTTCAGCATCCATGGCGCATACATTGCCGATAGCACCGCGTTGTCAGTGAGAGCAGAGCATGGACCCTGAGACAAGTTCAGGGTGACGTGTGGGGGGGCAGCTTTGCCGATCATAGCTCCACCCCCTGCCCGCTTTGCTGATTGACCAGCCGCACCGCATCCTGAGGTCGCCTAGCATTTTGCGCCGCCACATCCTGCCGCTTGACCCCGCCGCGCGGGCGATGCGTCAGGACAATCGCCCCGATCATCGCGACTAGCAGGATGATCCCCGCCGCTTCGAACAGGAAAATATAGCGGGTATAAAGCAGTTCGCCGATTTGCTGGATATTGCTGGTCGCGTGGTCCACTGGCGCGGCGCGCTGTGCCAACTGGATGTTCCCCGCCGACCATGAGCCAGCTGCGAAAATCAGCTCCGCCGCCAGCACGATGGCCAGCAGCACCCCGATGGGCAGATATTTGACAAATCCGCTGCGCATTTCGGCAAAGTCGATGTCGAGCATCATCACCACGAACAAAAACAGCACCGCGACCGCACCGACATAGACGATCACCAGCAGCATCGCGATAAATTCAGCCCCAAGGATCAGCATCAGCCCCGCCGCGTTGAAAAAGGCGAGGATCAGCCACAGCACGCTGTGCACCGGATTGCGTGAGAATATGGTCATGGCGCCCGATAGCAAAAGCACGCTGGCGAACATGTAAAAGGCGATGGTCTGGATCATGACTGTATGGCTCCGGCCTCAATCCTCATAAAAATCCGTTCGTGCTGAGTAACCGTTGAGCGTGTCGAAGTGGTGTATCGAAGCACATCCTTCGATACGGCCCCTTGATAAGCTCGGTCCCTACTCAGGATGAGCGGGTAGTAGTTGTTCGCGCCGCGCATTATCGATACGCCGCATCGGCGGCAAGGTTCGCCGCGATCGTGCGTTCCCATTTATCGCCATTGGCAAGCAGCTTCGCCTTGTCATAGAGCAATTCTTCGCGCGTTTCGGTCGCATATTCAAAGTTCGGCCCCTCGACAATCGCATCGACCGGGCACGCTTCCTGGCAAAAACCGCAATAGATGCATTTGGTCATGTCGATGTCATAGCGGGTGGTGCGGCGTGAACCCCCCGAGCGAGGATCGCTCAAATCATCAACGTCGCGCGGCTCCGCCTCGATGGTGATCGCCTGCGCCGGACACACCGCCTCGCACAGCTTGCACGCGATACAGCGCTCCTCGCCGTTCGGGTAGCGACGCAGCGCATGCTCACCGCGAAAACGGGGGCTCAGCGGGTTCTTCTCGAACGGATAGTTGATCGTCGCCTTTGGCTTGAAGAAATAGCGCAAGGTCAGTGCGTGCGCCTTGACAAACTCCCACAAGGTGAAGGCTTTGATGGTTTGGGTGAGGCTCATGAGACAATTCCGTTTTCGTCATTGCGAGGACCCTGAACTTGTTTAAGGGGACGCGGCAATCCAGAGTCAGCGCACTTTGCACTGGATTGCTTCGCTTCGCTCGCAATGACGGCGCAGGCGGAGCTATTGATGGTGTGGGCGATGGTCATTTTGCACGCTGCCTAGGAGGTGGTGGTATAGAGACACAGGCTGCTTCAGTGAATAAGCAAGGCCCCGCAGAAACAAACAGAGCAGAACCGGTCATCTCGCCAGTAGGGATTATTACACTACGCCCATCCAACT